>NZ_JBFTQG010000024.1:0-92268 GCF_056398885.1 Cupriavidus sp. 01T418 | reverse complement strand
TTGCAGAACGCTTTTGAGACGGCGCATGCCGACACCATCCAGTACTTCGTGTTCGACCTCCCGTTCTACGCCGGCCATGACCTGCGCAAGGTTGCGCTGGCGGAACGGCGCGCGCTGCTGCGCCGCCTGTTCGAAAGCAATATGGCACCGCGGCTGCGCTTCAGCGAGGAATTCGAAGCAAGTGCCGACGACATGCTGGAGGCGGCCTGCCGCATGAAGCTGGAGGCCGTCATCGGCAAACGCGCCGACGCGCCTTATGTCAGCGCGCGCACCGGATCAAGCTCAAGTGCACGCTGCGCCAGGAATTCGTGGTGGGCGACGGCTATGCCGACATGCGGCAGGTCATCACGCGTGCGGCTTCACGCCTGATGCGCGGTTGACGCTCCGGCACGCTTCTTGCCACTTCCTGGCAAGAACACCCTGTTTCGGGTGGGGCCAGGAGGGGAGGGATGCACCATCAAGCCACCAACGAGGCGCTTGGCGTCTGAACGCCATGGATACGCCCGTCATCACGCATCGCCCGCTGATCCTCAATGTGGAGGATCGCGATGGCCCTCGTTACGTCAAGAGCCGAATCCTGCACCGCGCGGAGTTTTCGGTACTTGAAGCCACCACCGGCCAGGCGGCCCTGTCGCTCGTACGCCAGCACGCACCAGCACTCGTGCTGCTTGGCATGAAGCTCCCCGATATCGGTGGCCTTGAGGTCTGCCGGCTTCTCAAGAGCGATCCGGCCACCGCGCGCACGCTGATACTGCTGACATCGACCGGGCTGGCCGATGCACGACAGCGTGTGCAGGCGCTGGACTGCGGTGCGGACAGCTATCTTGTGGAGCCTGCGGAACCGGAGGAAGTCCTGTCCAGCATCAATGCACTGCTGCGCCTGCGCGGGGCCGAGGACGCGTTCCGGCGCACGACCCAGACACTGCACGAAAGCGAGGATATGTTCCGCCAGCTGGCCGAATCCCTGGCCGACGTGGTGTGGATCCTGGACCCTGGCGAGAAACGACTGCTGTTCGTCAGTCCTTCGTTTGCCGCGCTCCTGGGCCACACGGCCGAGGAAGTCCTGGATAATCCAGGCCGCTGTCTCGACCGCGTGCCGCCGGCAGACCAGGCGCGCGTGGAAGCCGCATTCGCGGACATGCTGCGCAATGGCAGGATGGATATCGAATTTCAGCTGACACGGCCGGGCGGCGAGATTCGCGAAATCCGCGGGCGCGCGTTCCCGGTCCGCAGCCGCCCCGGCGCGGATGGCCGCTCGCTGCGCGTGGCAGGAATCTGTCAGGACGTCACAACGCAGAACCGCGCGTTGCGCGCGCTGCGCGACGAGGAACGCCGCAAGGACCAGTTCCTCGCCATGCTGGCGCACGAGTTGCGCAACCCGCTGGCACCGATGCGCAGCGCCGCCGACCTGCTGCAGCAGCTCTCGCCCTCGCGCGAGGACATGTTCCGCGCGCGCGACGTGATCGGGCGCCAGCTCCATCACCTGACACGGCTGGTTGACGAACTTCTCGACATCTCGCGCTTCAACCTGGGAAAGATCACGCTGCGGCAGGACCTGGTGGAATTGCGCTCGGCGCTGAGTACTGCCGTGGAAACCGTGCGCCCGCTCCTTGAGGCGAACGGCCACACGCTGCGCCTCTCGCTGCCGGAGCAGCCGCTGCCGGTGCGGGGGGACCTGGTGCGGCTCACGCAGGTCTTCAGCAACCTGCTGCAGAACGCGGCCACTTACACGCCCGCAGGCGGACAAATCTCCGTGGAGGCCACAACGCAGGACAGCGATGTGACCGTGCGCGTGCGCGACAACGGCGCCGGCTTATCCGAGGCCATGCAGCGGCAGCTGTTCGACCCGCTGGCACCGGACGACGGCACCGGTGACGAAACAGGTGCCGACGCGCAGCGTGGCTCCGCCTTGCAGGCCGGCCCCGGTATCGGTCTGACGCTAGTACAGAAACTGGTGCGCCTGCATGGCGGGCGCATCCACGCGGAAAGCCCCGGCCCCGGCCAAGGCAGCACGTTCATCGTAGTGCTGCCGGTGGAACCCTGGCAGTGCTGGCATCCGCCCAGGGGCATGGGCGTGCCCCACAGAGGACCGCGGCGCACCGTCATGCTGGTGGACGACAACATCGATGCGCTCGAAGCGATGATGATGACTCTGCAAACGCTGGGCCATACCGTGGTTACCGCTTCGGACGGCCAGAGCGCGGTGGTGCGCGCGGCCGGCGTACGCCCCGACGTGATCCTGCTCGACCTGGGCATGCCGGCGATGGACGGCTTCGAAACCGCGCGGCGCCTGCGCGCGCTGCCCGAACTGAGCGGCGCAAAGCTGGTGGCGCTGACGGGATTCGGCCAGCCCGAAGACAAGCGGCGCACGCTCGAAGCGGGGTTCGACCTGCATCTGGTCAAACCTGCCGACCTCGACGAGCTGACGCGCCTGCTCGACGAGCTTGACGCCTGAGCGTGCCGTTCGCCACGCGTCACCAACAGACCGCAGCAAGCAGCACGAGCCGGCCGGCCCCCAAACGCAAGCACGCCTGAGCGGCGCCGCAGGCCCGCACTACATCTCACGCAAGGAGAACCCATCGTCGACGTCGTGCGTGAAGCGCCTCAGCCAGGTGCCGGCCGCGGAAACGGAAGAGCGGCACGAGAACCGCGGGGCCGGGATCGTGGCCTGAGGCTCCGCGCCGCTCGGATGAGTCTGTCCTGCCGGGTCTCCCCGAGCAAGGCGGATGCGGACTAGCGCGATAACACCTTCATCTGGTCGTTCACCGAACTCACGCCCTCAACGCTACGCGTGGCATCGACTGCGAGTTGGTGCTGTGCCTTCGTCGGCACCGAGCCACTCAGGTTGACCGTGCCGTCCTTGGTCTTCACGTGAATGCCCGTGGACTTCAGGTCCTTGGTAGCAAGCAGCTTGGTCTTCACCTTGGTTGTAATGGCGCTGTCGCTGACGGATTGCTCCACCTTGCCTGCGCTCATTTCAGTGGTGGCCGCAGGCCGCTGGTCGCGGTCACCTTCGGCGCGGGCCGGCATGCCAGGGGCCGAGTCGGGCGGCACAGCCGTTGTGGTGTCGGCGGCGACGCGCATGAAGCCGCCTGTATCGAGGGCAAACGCGCCGCCGGTAGCTGCCGCCAGCGCAGCAGCGGCACAAGCCATGCGCAGGGTACGTGCAGGAATTTTCATCTCTCTCTCCTGATGATGTGGTCAGGTTCGACATGAGCCGCCACACGAGTTGAATCCATGAGGTCTCGAACCGCATAAACGTGAACTGCAGGAAGCGTACCTGCCGACAGGGCGCGAAGCAGCGGTGAACTGCCGGGTATGTCACGCCCCCGCTACGCTGTGATGTGTGTAATTCGGGGCAGTAATTTGTAATTCCGACCAGCGCACGAACGAAACCAACGCCGCTTCCGCACGCCGGCTTGTGCTATCCGCGGCAACCAGGCTGGCACGCCGATTGCAGCTACTGTGATGCGGCAAGTCCGCCGCGTCATGGAGACAGTAATGGGACAGCAGCAACAACAGCAACCCGGCCAATCGCAATCGGGCCAGAAGCAGCAAGACCAGTCGCAATCCGGCCAACGCGGCGGCCAGCAAGATAGCGGCCAGGACAAGAAGCAGCAAGGTGGCGGCCAGATGGGCAACCAGGACAAGGGCCACGGCCAGCAGCAACAGCAGGACCGCAGTGGCTCGCAACAGGGTAGCCAACAGGGTAGCCAACAGGGTAGCCAACAGGGCCATCAAGGGGGCCAACGCCAACCGTAAGCGCCATCTCTTTATCCGGGGGCATGTGGCGGCAACATGCGGTGCTGCCTTGATGCACGCCGGAGATTGGCGAGCCGGGACTTCGGGTTACGTGGTGCCGGCTCTTTTTGTTGTTCGTCCTATGGGTTGTGGGTTGCCCTCTGAAATCATCGTTTGTCGGACGCCATCCGATGGCGGGCGCATGAAGGCCGCCAGACACGCACCGTCAGGAGACTGTTATGACTGCCAAAGTCAATGTTCCTGTTGTCCCCCGAGACGAGTGGAGCAAACGGAAGCGGTGTGCAAGCAGAGTGGTGAGCGTACTGGCCATGACAATCGCCTGCCTGCTGGCGGGGGGACGGTCATCATTGACGTCGGCGGGACAGCCGGCGACAGTCATTCCAACCTCCTCTGCGTCGCGCCCCCCGGATTCGGCCCTTTCTACCGACGACCTCCGCTTCATCGATGAAGTGGCCCTTACCGCAGCGATGGAAATACAGGCGGCCGACGTGGCAATCGAGCTCTCCGGAGACCCGACCATCATCGCTTACGCGCGCCTGATGCTGAAGGACTATCGCGCAATGACAGCCGACCTGGATCACGTGGCCAAGGCCGAAGGTATTACCCCTGACACGCGACTACCGGAAGCCCCTGAAATCGAACGACTGCGTCACCTCAAGGACGGCGAGTTCGACCGAGCGTATGTACAGACGGTGGCCGTGGATGCGCATCGGCAGGCTGTCACATTATTTGAGAGGCACGCAGGCCAGACAAAGAGTCCCCGGCTGCGTGCCTTTGCTCTTCGCAACCTTCCAACCTGGAAGAGACATTTGGAACTGGGGCGGAGCCTGGCTGTGCGAATGATGGTGGCAATCTGAGCCGTGGCTTACATCGTCGTGACCCGGAAGCGATGCATGCCACCTCTCCCGATCGGCTTACGCGGGCAGCATGGATGCCGAATCCCCCGATGGCCGTTGTCACGCCTCTGCGTTCAACGCAGCAGCGATGAGGCGCGAGCCGGTCGAGCCGCGCCGTCCGCGGGGAAGCTGTCCACCTGGATCACTTTGTCGAGCGCGCGCAGGAAGGCGAGTGCCTTTGGCGCCGAGGAGTTGGCGGCAATGTCTTCCAGTGATTTGATCTGGCGAATTTCGCCGGCCAGCCGTTGACTCTCCTTTTCGCCGAGTTCCTGCGCCAGCGAAAGCAAATCATGCAGATCACGCAGCCCCCCAGCCCTTGGCGTTTCGATATCGGGGCACAATCGGCGGATCACCCGCGGATCACCGAGGGCTTCGGCGATCGCAAGCTTTTCCGCATCGCGCTCTGATCGATCACGCCCGGCTCGGGAAGATCTTCTACCGCCATCCGACCACCGTCGACACGGAGCTGGATCTCAGCAAGGCTGCTGACCAGCACGACCAAATCATCGATGCAATCGCGCGCCACGATGTCGACACGGCCGGAAACATCGTGCGCTCGCACATGGATCTGTCGCGTCGGCGAATGACTGAATATGTCGCGCCAGTCGGCGTTGATGTACCGCTCGCGTTTTAGACCCCGTTCTCGCGCTCGGCTACACCGCGGCCCTGCTACTCGAACTCGAATGCCGGCAATGCTGCTGGGCGCCGGCTATTGGGCCCGCGCTGCAGTGGCCGAGACGAAACCGGTCAGCGCGCCAGCGGCGTGTTTTCATTCAGGAAGTCGATGAAGGCCCGCAGCTTCGGCGCGATGTAGCGTCCGGACGGCCAAAGCAGGTGAAAGACGCCGGTCTCGACGACGTAATCATCCAGTACCGAGGTCAGATCGCCCTGCGCCAGCGCTTCCCGGACGACGAAGTCGGCAACGTAGGTGACGCCAAGGCCCTGCAAGGCGAAGTCCACGCGGCCCTCGACGGTATTGCAGACCATGTCGACCGGCAAGTCCGGGGACAGTTCGGCATCTTGCTCGCGAAACAGCCACGGCTGGATCTTGCCGCTCAGCGGGTGGCGGAACCGGATGCATTTGTGATGCACGAGATCGAGAGGCCGTTGCGGGACGCCATGCCTGGTGAAGTAGCCAGGCGCGCCGACCAGCCGCATGCTGAAGGTCCCCAGCCGGCGTGCGGTGAGCCGCGAATCGCGCGGCTCGCCGTTGCGGATCACCGCATCGAACCCTTCTTCCACGATGTCCACCATCCGATCATTGAAGTCGACGTCCAGCGCGACATCCGGGTACCGCGCCTGGAACGCCCCGAAGATCGGCAGGAATGGCTTGCCCACAATCGGCAGGCTGATGCGTAGCCGCCCGCGCGGCGCGGTCGTCGATTCCGACAGCTCTGCCTGCGCTTCGCCAAGCTCGTCGATGATGCGCCGGCAGCGGATCAGGAACTGCTCGCCCTCGGCTGTCAGCGCGACGCTTCGCGTGCTGCGGTGGAACAGTCGGACGCCCATGCGCTCTTCCAGCCGGGCAATGCTCTTGCCGACCGCGGACGCGGATATACCGAGTGCGCGGCCGGCCGCCACGAAGTTGCGCGCCTCCGCGGCCTGAACAAACACACCAATCGCATTAAAACTCTCCATATGCCTTCCTATAGCGGACTCGACGGTCCGCTCTGACAGGACTTCCGGGCGCATTCCATTTCGCGTGAGCGAACACTATTCTGCTCTGGCGGGCGGGGCTGGCCAACATCGGCAAGCATCGCCATGGATCGAGGCGATGCCTTCACCGCGAGAACTTGACCGCAACGCCCTCGCTCGCTTTCCCCGCCTCGCGCGGGCCGGCGAGAACGCCGTCGGCATCGCTGCCTGAACCCCGTCGCGGTACCACCGCGCCTTCAAGCATGCGGCCTGCCGCGGGACAGCCTGATGGCACCGCTTTCTTGACCGCTCACAACCTGAGAAGAGTACAACATCATGAACATGACCAGACGAGAGGTGCTCGCAGCGGGAGCACGCGCAACCATGCTGGCGGCGGTTGGCCTTGGCACCGCGGCCGCCAGTGACGCCACCCTGGCACAGGGCCCATCCGGCGGCAAACCTCCGCGCAACGGCGCCCGCTCCGACTACGACGTGATCATCGTCGGTGGCGGGTCGGCCGGTGCCGTGCTTGCGGCGCGCCTGAGCGCCGATCCCGCCCGCCATGTGCTGCTGCTGGAGGCGGGCCCGAACTTCGCACCCGCTGACTATCCCTCCGTGCTGACCGACGCGAACATCGTCGCCGGCTCGCCCGACTTCGATTGGCACTACCAGACGGACGACCGCGCGACGCTGGGACACAATATCCCGCTGCCACGAGGCCGGGTGATTGGGGGCAGTTCCGCCGTCAACGCTGCCGTTGCCATCCGCGCCCGGCAGGCGGACTTCGCGCGCTGGCACAAGCGCGGCATCGCGGGCTGGTCCTGGGAAGCGGTGCTCGATTCCTACAAGCGGATGGAGAACACGCCGACCGGCGATGATGCCTGGCACGGGCGCAGCGGCCCCTTCCCGATCCGCCAAAAGGCAAGCACGGACGTGACGCCATCGACTCGCGCCTTCGTCGAGACGGCCCGGGCACTTGGCATGCCGCACATCGCGGACTTCAACGGCGCGCAGCAGCACGGGGCCGGCTTCTATCCGCTCAATGTCGTCGAAGGCGTGCGCGTCAACACCGGCATGGCCTACCTGACCGACAATGTCCGCGCTCGCCGCAACCTCACGATTCGCGGCGACGCGGAAGTGGACAAGGTGGTCATCCGCGCAAAGCAAGCCGTGGGACTGAAGCTGGTGTCCGGCGAGACCATCTCCGGTGGCGAGATCATTCTCTCGGCAGGCACGTTGGGCAGCCCGGCCATCCTCATGCGCTCGGGCGTCGGGCCGTCGAGCCATCTCAAGGAGATGGGCATCGCCACCGTCGCGGACCTGCCCGTGGGGGAGCGCCTGCAGGACCAGCCGTTCTTCTACAACGTCTATGCGCTGAAGCCCGGCGCAAAGGCAATGGCACCCGCGTCGGGCGCCCTGGTCTGGACCCGCTCGCAACACGCCGATTCGGCCGAACTGGACCTGCAGATCTCTGCCACCCACCTGATCGATCCCAAAACCAGCCCGACCGGCGGCGCCATCGTGCTCGCCTGCTCCGTGGTCCTGCCGAACTCGGTCGGGCGCTTGCGTCTCGCGAGCGCCGATCCGCGCACGGCGCCACGCATCCAGTACGACTTCTTCTCCGCCCCTTCGGATCTCGACCGCCTGGTCGAGTTGGTGCGGCTGTCCAGGCAGATCGGCAGGACCGGCGCGTTCGCCGACATGGTCGATCACGAGATGGCGCCGGGCAAGGCCATTGATGACCAGGATGAAAGCGCCCTGCGCAAGGCCATCGTGGCCGGCGCAGCAGCCTACCTGCATCCGACCTCGACGGTGGCGATGGGCGCCGACTCGGACGCCACCGCCGTCGTCGATCCCTGGGGCAAGGTGCGCGGCATCGACGCGCTGCGCGTCATAGACGCATCGATCATGCCGGACATCCCCTCCGCGCCGACGAACGTCACCACCATCATGCTGGCGGAACACATCGCTGCAAGGCTGGTCGCCTGAGCGCAGCCCCTCGCAACCGCGCACGCAAGCCCGCACGCAAGCCATCTCTTGCGTGCCGACTTGACAACCGCCAACCGCCAACCACGCACAGGAGTATCGAAGATGGAAAACCAGGCATTGATCCAGCCGGCCACCACTTGGGACGGGAAGATCTACATGGGAAACTGGACGGCGCCAGGCCAGGGCACGGTAACCAATATCGACCAGTTCTCCGAGTGGCAGTGGATCACGACGCGCCCACGCCTGCCTGACTATCCGTTCTGACCGGGGGTGCCAGGATAACCCGCCCCCCTTCCGTGAAAACCCAACGTCGACTCGACAAGTCCGGTCACCGGGCTGGCCGATGCAACAACAGGAACGCATCATGATCACCAATCAATCGCCGCTGGAACTCGCCAACGGCCTGGAAGCGAAACGATGGGAGCTGATGCTCGCGGGCGACGCGCAAGGCCTCGCAGGGCTGATTTCGGATGATCTGCTATTCGTGCACTCAAGCGGATTGAAGGATGGCAAGCAGCAGTATCTCGATGCCATCAAGGCAGGCGTGGTGGTCTACCACAGCGCCGAGTACCGCATCGAAACCGTGGTCCCGCTCTCCGACCAGGCCTTTATCGCGAACGGCGTGGTGAAGATCGAAGTCACGGTTCGTGGGACGCCCAGGTGCCTGCACTCGATCTTTACGGTGGCGTGGCGCTGCGAGCAGGACATCTGGCGGCTGCTTGCCCACCAGACCACCCTGCTTCCGGCTTGAGACGCGCTGGCCAACGGCCTGCGCCCCCGGCAATGCCGTGCGTGCGGCCGATGTGCCACAACCCATCCCTTTCAAAGGAACACAACATGAATATATTCATCACTGGCGCCAGTGGATTCGTCGGCGGAACGGTAGCGCGCCGGCTGCTCGATGCGGGCCATGGCGTCCGTGGCCTGGTGCGCGACGAGCGCAAGGCCGAGCAGCTCCGCGCGCTAGGCATCGAGCCCGTACCCGGCAGCCTGGATGATGCCGCACTCCTTGTCCGCGAGGCGCAGCGCGCCGATGGCGTGATCCACACCGCGGATAGCGAGCATCTGCCAGCCGTCCTTGCGCTGCTCGCGGGCTTGCGCGGCTCCGGCAAGCCTTTGCTCCACACGAGCGGCTCCAGCGTGATAGGCGACGACGCGCGCGGCAATCGCCTGGCGTCGGCCATCTACGACGAAGACACGCCATTTATCGTGGCGCCGCCAAAGCTGGCGCGCCGCGACATCGACCTGCGTGTCCTTGCCGCTGCCGATGACGGCGTCCGCGCCGTGGTCATTTGTCCCAGCAATATCTACGGCACGGGTACCGGGCTAAAGCGGGCCAGCTTCCAGATTCCATTCCTGGACGAGTACGCGAAGGCGAGCGGCGTGGTGCGCATCGTGGGGGATGGCGTCAATCGCTGGTCCAACGTGCATATCGACGACGTCGCGGCACTTTACCTCCTCGCGCTCGACAATGCGCCGGCGGGAGCGTTCTACTTCGTCGAGAACGGCGAGGCCTCCTTCGCCGAAATCGGCGATGCCATTGGCCGGCGCATGAACCTCGGTGCTGCGTTGTCCTGGCCCGTGGAGGACGCCGCAGCGCACTGGGGTGAGCCGCACGCCCACTACACCTTTGGCGCCAACAGCCGCGTCCGTGCGAGGCGCGCGCGCAATGAACTGGGCTGGGCACCGCAGCATGACTCGATGCTTGCGTGGATCGAAACGGAGATGCCGCTATGAGCAAGGTCTGGTTCATCACCGGCAGCGCCGCAGGCCTTGGCGCCGGCATCGCAAAGGCTGCCCTGGCCGCAGGCAACGACGTGATTGCCACCGACCTCGATTCCGGGCGCTTGCAGGCAGCATACGCAGGCGACGCCGCGCGGGTTCTGACGGCACCACTGGACATCCGCGACGCGCTGCAGGCAAAGGCCACCGTCGATGCCGCGCTCGCCCGCTTCGGCCGCATCGATGTGCTGGTCAACAATGCTGGCTACGGACAATTCGGGCCGTTCGAGGAAATCGAACCCGAGGCTATCGAACGCCAGTTCGCCACCAACGTGTTCGGCACCTTCAACGTGACCCGGGCGGTGCTGCCGGTCATGCGCCGGCAACGGGCAGGCCACATCATCAACATGTCATCCAATGGCGGGTTCCAGGGCGTTGCCGGCGCCTCCATGTATTCGGCCTCCAAGTTCGCCGTCGAAGGATTCTCGGAATCCCTCGCCCAGGAGGTCGCCAGCTTCGGCATCCGGCTTACGCTCGTCGAACCGGGTGCCTTCCGGACCGATTTCCTCGACAGCCGCTCGCTGAAATACGGCAGTCTCAGCCTGGACGACTACGCTGAACACCGCGCGAAAACCACCGCGGTATTCGAGGCCCGCAATCACCGGCAGGCAGGGGACCCCGACAAGCTCGGCCAGGCGCTGCTACAGATCGTCGGCCACGCGGAGCCACCGCTGCGATTCGTTGCCGGCGCCGATGCACTGCAGGTCGTGACCAGCAAGTTGCAAGCGGTCGCGGACGAGATCGGGCGGTGGCGCTCCTTGTCCGTATCCACCGATTTCTGAACCCATTGCGAGAAACCACTCATGAGCAACCAGGCACTCACCGCCCGCATCGATGCGCTGGAAAGCCGCGTCGCGCTCGAGCGGCTCATCTGCGCATTCGAAAGGAATCCGGAGCCAATGCGAAGCGCATCGATACTGGCCGGTCGTCGTTAGATCGAGTCAGATGGCTCGGCGCCGAGCCTGCGGAGCCGCGCGGCGATCGGAGCCGGGAGAGCCCATCGGCGTGGGCTTGCCGCTCCCCGACGCCCGGCCGCCACGGCTCCAAACGATGGCACCAGCATCAGGATTTGGCCTCGGCCGCGGCCGGGGCCATGGGAGCGCAAGGCGCGGTTCCGGCAGGACTGGCGCCGCCTCGCACCCTGCCACCGGTCAGATAGATGCCGATCCCGGCCAGCGCCGCGGGGATGGCCATCAGGAGATAAAGGCCCGCGTTGCTCCACCCCGCCGACAGCAGCAATGCCCCGCCAAACGAGCCGGCGATCGCGCCGATCCGCCCCACGCCAAGTGCCCAGGCAACGCCGGTCGCCCGGTTCGAAGTTGGATAGAACGACGAAGCGATGACATTGGCGCACACTTGCGAGCCGCTCACGCAGAAGCCCGTGGCAAAGATCCCCACCGCGAGCCACCATGCGGCATCGATCAGCGCCATTGACACCACGGCAGCGGCGCCGAGCAGGTACGCCGCTGCCACCACCTTGTATGGATTGAAGCGGTCGATCAGCATGCCCAGCACAATCGCGCCCAGCACCCCGCCACCCTGCAGCAGTCCGGCGAAGATCGACGCCTGCTTGAGCGAAAGCCCGCTGCGCTGCACGAGGATCGGCAGCCAGTTGATCATCAGGTAGAGCAGCAGCAGGCTCATGAAGAACGCCAGCCAGAGCAGCACGGTACCGCGCCGGTACGCAGGATGAAACAGCTGGGCGACGGGCGATGCGGGCAGGCGCTGATCGGAGCTCACGTAGACCTGGCCCGGCACGACGCGGCGTGGGTCGATGCGTTTGAGTATGTTGGCAATGCGCCCTTGCTGGCCGTTTTGCGCCACCAGGAACTTGACCGATTCGGGCAACGCCAGGAGCAGCGCGGGCACCAGCGCAATCGGCAGCAGTCCGCCGATCGCCAGCACACCACGCCATCCGTAGTGCTCGACGAGATATGCCGTGACGATGCCGCCCAGTGCGGACCCCAGCGAGAAGCCACAGAACATGAATGTGAGCAGCGTGCCGCGCCGCCGGTCCGGACTGTATTCCGATGTGAGCGTGATGGCATTCGGCATCGCTCCGCCGAGGCCAAGCCCGGTCAGGAAGCGCAGCGCGATGAGCGCGCCCACGTTCGGAGCAGCTGCCGAGCAGAGACACGCCACGCCAAACCAGGCCACGGAGAACATCAGGACCCGGCGTCGCCCGATGCGGTCGGCGAGCGGCCCGCTCAGGAAGGCGCCGGTCATCAGGCCAAGCAGTCCGGCGCTGAAAAGCGGGCCGAGCGCGACCATGGACAGTTGCCATTCCGAGCGGATATGCGGCGCGATGAAGCCGATGATGGCGATGTCAAAGCCGTCGAGCGCCACGATCAGGAAGCACAGCGCGATGATCATGATCTGGAATCGCGAAACCGGCCCGGCGTTCATGAAAGCATGGACGTCGACCGGGGAACGCCTGGTATCGTCTTGGGTCATGTTGTCTCCTGTTGTTGTTGCGCGCTGATGCGCCGGCAAGCCTTATGCGGCTTGTCCTTGCCTGCGTTTGTCGAGCGCCGCTGCTTCCACCTGCCCGATGAAAGCCGGATCGCGCCGGCGCAGCTGTTCGTGGCTCACGCGGCCGGTGCGCCGCATGTAGTCGTAAGCGAACGAGGCGGGATCAAGATGCATCCGCGCCCCCACGGACTCATACCAGTCGAGACTCCTTTGCGCGGCGTCCTGGAAACGGTCCGACGCGCTGCGCCGGCTTTCCTCGAATGCAGCGAACGCGGCCGGCACATCGTCGCGGCGCGCGCAGAGCGCCTCGAACAGCGCGATGGCATCCTGCATCGCCATGCGCGTGCCCGAGCCCAGCGAGAAATGCACGCTTCGCAACGCGTCGCCCAGGAGCACCACGTTGCCATGGCTCCAGTTCGCATTGCGGACCACGCTGGCCTGGAACCATTGCGAGCGGTTGGAGAGCAAGGGGCTTGCGCCGAGCTCATGCGCGAAGACCCGCTCGCAGAATGCCCGGCTGGCGTCCTCCGTCGCATGCGCTAGCCCGGCGCGCTGCCACGTGTCGGGATCGACTTCCACCAGGAACGTCGAATGCGTCCGGCTGTATTGGTACGCATGGGCGATGAATACACCGAACTCGGTCTGCCTGAAGATCAGCGAGACCGGGTGGAACAGATGCGGTGTGCCGTACCAGGCGAACTTGTTGCGGCGGACGTCGAAGCTTGGCTGGAAATGCCCGGCCAGGCGCGTGCGCACCTCGCTGTTCACGCCGTCCGCGGCTACGATCACGTCCGCTCCTGGCAGCTGGGATGGCTCGGTGATCCGGCTGTTGTAGCGCACCTCCACGCCGGCTTGCGCGCAGGCGTCCTGCAGTACCCGCAACAGGTCAATGCGCGAAGTACGCGAGAAATGGTTGTTGTTCAGCCGTACCGGCACGCCCTGATGGACAATCTCCATGTAGTCGCAGCGCTCGTGATGCGCCGTGAATTTCCGGAAGAATCGTTCGTCGGCTTCTCTCAGGAACGCCAGCGCCACGTCGGAAAACACCACGCCCCAGCCGTAGGTGGCTCCCTGGGCGTTGCGCTCGTGAACGACGATCCGGTCGCTCGGGTACCGCTGCTTCATCAGCAGCGAAAAGAACAAGCCGGCGGGACCACCGCCGATGACTTCGATATTCATGCCTGGCTCCTCGTCGACACCGCCGCTTGCGCGTCCTGGGCAATCTCTGCGTCGTACTCCGGATCCAGCAGCGCCCCGGCCTGCGGCACCGTCGCCGCGAGGCCAAGATGGCCGAGCATTTGCCGCACGGTGCACACCGCCGTGGACGTGACCGGCAGGCCGAGCCGCTCCTGCGCCAGCTGGATGGCAGGCAGCGAAGGCATCTGCACACAGGCGGACAGCACCACCGCATCGGCATTTGCCGTGTTCAGTCGCTTCACGTCGTCGAGCAATTGCATCGGATCGCGTCGGCCGACTTCGAGGTTGTCCGGAATCTCGAACGACAGTGCGTCGAGCACCTCGATACCTTCGTCTTCGATGTAGGCAACCACGGCATCGGTCAGCGGCCGCATATACGGCGTCATCAGGGCGATCCTGCGCGCGCCGAGCGCCTTCAGGCCGGTCACCAGCGCCCCCGCCGACGTCATCACCGGGGCCTCGCAATGGTTCTCGCGTGCCACGCGCAGCAGGTCTTCCTCGACCTGGCGGTGATAGCCCGGGCCCATCGCCATGATCGCGACCAGGCACGCCGTGCTCATCACGTCGACGCGCGCGTCGGCGAGCTCCGCCGCGCAGCGCAGGCCCTCGCGGTTCATCGCCTCGAGTTCCTCGCGTACCACGCGGTGCATGCGCATGCGGCTGGCGTGAAACGTGAAGCGCTCCGGCAGGATGGCCTCGCGGGCCCGCAGCATGGCCGGGATCTCCGTCTCCATGGTGGTGTTCGAGCTCGGCACGATCTGGCCGATGCGGTATGGGCGTTGCGTCATGATGCGATCTCTCCTGCATGAACCTGGCTGGCCATGCCAGCGCAGATGGGGGTGGGCCGCGCGAGGGACGGCGACTGGTCCAGGACGTGTTCGGTACGGGTCATGCGCCCTCCCCTTCGGCCACCCGCATCGCACGGGCCGTGGCCTGCGCATCGAGCTCGCGGCTGATGCGTGCGCGCAGCGCGCTCTTGTCGACCTTGCCCACGCGCGTGACCGGAAACTCGTCGATCACCTCGATGCGCTCCGGGCACTTGAACTTGGCCAGCCCCTGCCCCACGAGGAACTCGGCAAGAGCAGCGATGCTGGGCGCGCCCTCGCCCGGCCGCAGGACCAGGTAGATGCAGCCCTTCTCGCCATAGAGGGCATCTGGCATCGCCACCAGCTTGGCGTCCGCCACGGCCGGATGTCGGCTGACGAATGCTTCGACTTCCTCGCAGCCGATCTTCTCGCCACCGCGATTGATGTTGTCGCGCAGGCGTCCCTCGAAGGCAAAGCAGCGCACGCCGTCGATCATGTGTTCAGAGACCATGTCGCCCGTGCGCACGAACCCGTCGGCGGTGAGCGTCTGCGCCGTGGCCTCGGGCGCACGGAAGTAGCCGCGCAGGCTCGACGGCCCGCGAAAGCAAAGCTCGCCCGGCACGCCCGGAGGCACCTGGGTGTCGTTGCCCGGCATCAACAGCCGGATTTCGTCGCCGACACCGCCCGACGCGCCTTGCGTGCGATGCCGCAGCGCCGCCGGCAGATGCGGCCCCGCCCCCATCAGGAGGCCCTCCGTGATGCCGTAGAGATTGGCGCACGGCACCTTGAGATGCGCTTCCAGCGAGTCGGCACGGCTCATCGTGCCGAATAGCGCAAGCGACGACAAGTCATGCCGCGCGACGTCCGGGTATGCGATCATTTGCGGCGCCACCGGCCCGATCGACAGGCCATGCGTGACCCGATGCATCTCGATCAGCGTCAGCATGCGGGCAATGTCGACGCGCGGCATCAGCACCGTGGTCATGCCGGCCGCCACCGTCGGCACCAGCACATAGAGCTGCCCGGCGTTGTGCAGCAGCGGCAGCGACCAGATCATCCGGCTCGCCTCGGTCATGCCGATGTGACGCATCCACGCCAGTGCATGGCCGATGTACTCGGCGTGAAAACGCGGGATGATCTTCGGCACGCCGGTGGTACCCCCGGAGAGCTGGAAGCTCAGCACATCCTCGCTGCCCAGATGCACCCCGGCCAGCACCTCGCGGGCGCGCTCGAGCGCCATGCCTTCGATCAGGGCATCGAGTGCATGGCCACGGCCATCGCCGGCGTTCCCGTGCGCGACGATCAGGTGTGCCAGGCTCGGATGCTGCCCGATCATCCTGCCGGCAAAGCCAACCAGGTCGAAGGCGCTGAAGTCGGCCTGCACGAAGTACGCGCGCGGCGCGGAGAGTTCGGCGAGTTGCCCGATCTCGACCTCCCGATACTGCGGCACGGCACAGACCGGAACGATCCCCGCCTTGTAGCAGCCCATCAGGGCGATGACGGTCTCGATCGTCGTGCCCATCTGGAAGATGGCGCGGTCGCCCGGCATCAGGCCCAGTTGGTGCAGCGCGGCACCAAGCCGCTCGCTGCGCTGGTCGAGGTCGGCGAAGGTGATGGTTGCCGCGTCGCTCACGCAAGCCGCGCGCTCCGGCACGCGCCGGGCCGTTTCGCGCAGCGCCTGGCCGAGCGTTGCGTCGACCCAGGCCCCGGCGGCGAAGTACCGCTTGGCCAGCTCGGGCGGGCAATACGCCACGCCGTCGATGGGGTGAAGAATTCCACTCATGATGTCTCCCACTCTGCTTCTCGCGAACTCAGGCGCGCGGGGCTACCCGCACGACGTCGCGTTCATAGGCTTCGATGCGGCCGTCCAGGCCCCCCGTAAACAGGCCATACCAGACCGCCGGCTTCAGTCCCAGCGCGCGGCGCTCGAACGACACCGGCTGCGTCGCCGAAATCACGGTGTAGTCGCCGTGCTCGGCCACCGCGCAGGCGCCCATATGCCGCGCGGCATCGACCAGCGAGGCGAACTCGGGCACGTTCAATACAAAGATACGCAAGATCGGACGGTTCACGGGCGATGCTCCAGTTCCAGGCGGCGGCTCAGCAGCTCTGCCTTGCGCTGCCAGATGGCGTCGATGCCGAGGACACGGCCTTTGCCGCCGCGGATCTCGTCCTCCAGCTCGATCGCAGCCTCCAGCGTGGCAGCGGCATCACGGGCATCGAGCGCCTGGAGCGGACGCAGCTTGCGCGTGATCTCGATGAAGTAGCCGTTGGGGTCGCGGAAGTAGATCGACTCGATCGTCTCGTGGGCGGTTTCGGCGGACACCGTCACGCCGCGCGCTTCCAGCCGGGCCTTCCAGGCCAGGAGTTCCTCCTGCGTATCGACCAGCCATGCCGTGTGGGTGGCGTCGAACACATGGTCGTCGGGCAGCGGCGGCTGCCCGGCGCGGCCGTCGAGCGCCGCCGGCTGGGTGCTGCCCAGGTAGTAGAAGAAGGCGATGGTACTGCCGTTGCCGCTGTCAAAGAAGAAATGCAGGAAGTCGGGATGCGTCTCGGGCCCCCAGCCTCGCGCTGAAATGGTGTGGATCAGCGGCAGCCCAAGGGTGTCACGGTAAAACCGGACCGTGTCCTTGAGCAGCCAGGTCGGCCGCGCCGTGTGGTCGACACCGTGCAGCCGCAAAGCCATGCCGGTGGCGGCAAGGTCGTTCCTATTCATGTCGGTTCTCCCGATTCGATGGTTCATGTGCCAGGTCATTGCGCAAACGTCTCGCGCAGCCAGTCCCGCAGGATGCGCCCCGCCACGTAGCGGCCGGGCTCCTCGCCCTCGGCCAGCGCGCGGCCGTGGTGATCGCCGCGCACGCGGCGGTGCGTCTTGGCCGAGCTGGCCAGGTTGGCGTGGATGTCCGCGACGACGGTTGGAAAACAGGCCTGGTCGCCCGTGTACTCGATCAGCAGCACGGGCTGCTCGATCGCGCCGCCCGTTTTTGCGAGCGAAGCGTTGGTGGAGAGGCCAGACCAGGTCGAGAGCCAGCTCTCCGGCGAGCAGGTGCGCGCGAAGCCGACCGAGCCGTAGTTGGACGTGAAAGGGTCCGCGCCCCACAGCGAGCCGTAGCGGCGATCCGACGGATCGAGCGACAGGTCAAAGCAGCGCAAGTCCGCGTCGGTGCGCCAGATGGTCATCAGCGGCGTGTGGGCGGCGCGGCGTTGCATGGCGGCATCGACCGTCCCCGTGGCAGCCTTGACATGCGCGCGAGCGTCCATGCGTTCAGCGATCATGGCGCGGGCGATGTCGTCGAGCCGCTTGACGCGTGCCGTCTGCGCGTCGCGATAGCGCGCAACGAAGGCCGCGGCGTAGCGGGCGGACGCCGGTGCCGGCGCAAAACCGTTGGCCAGGGCGAACGGATCGAGCGCCGCATCGGAGGCGAGCGCGTCGTGCTCATCGGTCACCGACGGGTCGATGCAGCGCTGCAACAGCGCGCCCTGCCCGGGATGCGGCGCGACGAACACGACGCCCTCCACCGGTGGCATGTTCAGCGTGGCAAGCCGGGTCGGCCGGCCGCCCGGCGTGCGCGCGATACGCTGCGCCGGCGCCAGGTTCGACTGCTGCACATACAGGGCGTACAGCCCGCTGCCGCCCGAATTGCCCAGCAGCACCACGCGCTTGAAGCCAGCTTCGCGCAGGAACCGCACGCCGGCGGCCACGTCGTAAAGCGCGAACTCGTGCTCCAGGCGCGTGTCGTTGCCGACCGAGCGAGGCGATTGCGACCACGCCGCGTAGCCCGCGCCCACGATGTCGGGGATCAGGTAATGGCAAGCCATGAATTCGCGCGGATGCATGATGCACACCACGGTGTCAGGCTGGCCCGACACATACAGCGACCCGCTTGTGGCGGCGCCGTCTTCGGTGCGCAGGACCACGTTGCGCGTGACCGCGCCGGCCGGCAGGTCGCGCGGGTTCCAGTCGGTATTCAGGAAGCCAGCTGTCGGGCTCGGGGTCGTGGCCGCCGCGCCGGTCGGGCTTGCGCCCGGTTGGAAATCACGCATTGTTCGTCTCCTTTTCTACATAGTAGTCCATTTTTTGACGACGTAGTAAATTTCTATGCGATTCAAGCCAGATGGCGTCAAGGGAAATGGCCAACCCTCTGATTTTTCGGCGTTTTTTCCCAAGCGGAGCATCCCTCGCGCGCCCGCCCGGGCCCATGAGCGCTGGCGTCGGGACAGAATTCTGGTTATCGTGGTAACTTTTCTGACGCCTCCGTCAATTCCACGACAAGCAGTCCCATGACGAAAACACAAACCAAGAGCGACGCCCAGCGCGATGCCATCCTGGAAGTGGCAACCCGCCTCTTTATCGAGCGCGGTTTCGACGGCACCGGCATCAACGACATTGCCGACGCCATCGGCATCAGCCGGCCGGCGTTCTACTACTATTTCAAGAGCAAGGAAGCCATCCTGGAAGTCCTGACGACCACGGTAACGCGCATGGCCGCCCAGCTCGCCATGGAGACCGTGCCGGACGACATGCGCCATCCGGCCGGCATCCTGCGCCACCTGGTCCTGCGGCATGCACGCCTGATCCTGTCGCATCCGCTCCAGTTCCGCATGGTCGAACGCAACGAGGGCAACCTGGCGCCCAAGCAGCGCAAGCTGGCCGAGCAGTCGCGCCGGGCGGTGCTCGAACAGTTCCAGCAGGCGATTGAACTGGGCATCGGGCAGGGCCAGTTCCGCGTGCTCGATGCCAAGGTCGCCGCGTTCTCGATCATCGGCATGTGCAACTGGACCGCATGGTGGTTTACGCCTTCCGGCCCGATGCGGCTCGACGACGTGGCCGAGATGATTGCGGACATGGCGCTGCGCTCGGTCCAGCAGGAAGCGGGCCGCCGCCTCGACAAGCCCGGTACGGCCGCCATCCTGCAGATGCTGCGCGACGATATCGACATGCTGGAGCGCTCGGTGGCCGGGCGCCCAGCATAAGCGCGGGCGTACGTCGCGCCGCCGGCACCGCAGCCAGCACCGTTTAGAGCACAATGGGATCGGATCGCGCAATACAATGTGGGAGAAAACTTGCTGTGCTCTTGCCCGGTCCGTGACGTTCATTGAGAATGATCGACGCAACTCTGCGCCCGACCGGCGCAGCGGAGGTAGTGGCTGAAAGAAGCGAACACCAGAGGTCGACTCGAAGCGACCAGTCAAAGGAGCATTCAAATGAACAATCTCCATCGGCAGCTCGCGCCAATCTCCGAAGGTGCGTGGAGCCAGATTGAGCAGGAAGCATCCCGCACCCTCAAGCGCTACTTCGCGGCTCGGCGTGTCGTGGATGTGATTGGACCGAAGGGTCTCGAACTCTCCGCAGTCGGTACCGGGCAACTGCGGCAAATCGCATCGCCAGGCGATGGTATCGAGGCCGTCCAGCGCGATGCGCGGGCGCTGGTGGAACTTCGGGTTCCGTTTGAACTGTCGCGTCTTGAGATCGATGGTGTCGAACGTGGGTCGAACAATCCCGACCTGCAGCCACTGAAGGATGCGGCTCGCAAACTCGCGCATGCCGAGGATCGTATTGTCTTTGAAGGCTATGCGGCGGCCGGGATCCAGGGAATTTCCCAAGGTGCCAGCAATGTCGCGCAAGACCTTCCACCCGATGTCAGCGGATATCCAGTCGCAGTGGCACAAGCGGTAGCCCAGTTGCGCCGTGCCGGTGTCGATGGACCCTATCGACTACTTCTGGGTGACAAGCCCTTCACAGCCGTGAGCGGCACCACCGACAATGGATATCCTGTTCTACGGGACATTCGTCAGCTTGTAGACGGCGACATCATCTGGGCGCCGGCAATGGAAGGTGGCGTAGTGCTCACCGGGCGCAGCGGCGATTTCGAACTGCACATTGGCCAGGACGTATCCATCGGCTACCTTGGCCATACTGAAGCCACCGTTCGATTGTATTTTCAGGAAACCTTCACCTTTCTCATGCTGACTGCCGAGGCCGCCGTGGTGCTTGGATGGTCAGAGCAGTAGCTGATCTACCGTGCGGCGCGTGTGCTTGTCGCACCGTCTCGGCGGTCCGATTATCGCGAACGGCCATTTGTCATTCCACTATTCTTGCAACTCAAGCCCGAAGACACTCGTCAAAATGACTAACATCATCCCCGAGCAGCAAGCCGTGTGTAGTCCGATCACCGGTAGCGCGATCTTCATCGTCGCGGTCTTGTCGGCGGGCGATAACAACGCAGATACTGTGCGGGCGTTGTGCCCGGATATCGCTGCGCTTGTCCGTGCCGTCGGCAAGCGAGTCCCCGGTGACAACCTCTCGTGCGTCTGCGGATTTGGTTCGGATGCCTGGGACAGGCTGTTCGGAGATCCCCGTCCCGTTGACTTGCACGCCTTTCGTGAATTCGGTGCTGGCGATCGCCGCGCCATGGCGACGCCAGGAGACCTGATCCTGCACATTCGCGCCGACCGGATGGATCTGTGCTTCGAACTCGCAACACAGTTGATGAGCCGGCTTGGCGAGGCCGTGTCGGTGGTTGAAGAAGTGCATGGCTTTCGCAACTTCGACATGCGCAGCATGGTGGGCTTTGTCGATGGCACCGAGAACCCGACGGGAGCCGAAGCCACCCGTTTCACGATCATCGGCGATGAGGACCCGTCGTTCGCCGGGGGCAGCTACGTGATGGCGCAGAAGTATTTGCATGACATGGTTGGCTGGAACAACCTGTCCGTCGAAGTGCAGGAGCGAATCATTGGCCGCACGAAGCTATCGGATATCGAGCTCGATGCCGAGGTCAAGCCGTCGTCGTCGCATAGTTCGCTCACCACCCTTGAGGAAAACGGAGAGGAGGTGAAGATCCTGCGCGACAACATGCCTTTCGGACAGCCGGGAAAGGGCGAGTTTGGTACCTTCTTCATCGGCTATGCCCGCTCGCCCAAACCGCTTGAGCAGATGCTTGAGAACATGTTCGTAGGGCGACCGCCCGGCAACCATGACCGCCTGCTTGACTTCAGCAGGGCAGTCACCGGAGGGCTGTTCTTCATTCCATCGGCCACGCTGCTGGAAGCCCTAGCCGAGCGCCACCCGCATTCCATGCACGCCGATAGTCGATGTCACGACTCCCCTTTGTCGTCCGAGGGGCAATGCCAGGAAGGATCGCTGAAGATTGGCTCACTCAAATCGGCCTCGGAAGCCGATTGAATTGCTTGGGCATGCTGAGCACTTGCTGACTTCGCCCGGATTCGCCCCAATTCGCCCCGTATACTGTCAGCGGGCACACGGCGCGGCAAGCTTGCTGACTTCGATCACCGCTTCCTCCATCCGGCTCGACCAGGGGCTGCCGGGTGGAGGATGGCGTGGAGCGAGCAGAACACCTATCCTTAATGCCTGCGAGGCGCGCCTGCGCCCCCCTGGCGCCAACGTTCCGGCGCACGGCCAGACAGAGCGTGGCCTCAGGCCACGGATAACGGGAGACCTCCATGGATTCGAAAGCGCAGCGCAACGTACATGTCTTGCCCCACGGCGACGGCTGGGATGTCATCCATGAAGGGGCAAAGGGTGAAAGAGCCCATTTCCTCAGCCAGGAGGAAGCCGTCGAGGCTGCCACATTGATCGCCAGGCGCGAGAAGGTAGAACTGCTGGTCCACGGCCAGGATGGCCAGATCCGTACGCGCAGCAGCTATGGTCAGGACCCTCGCGACCTGCGACGCTAGACAGTATGTAGCCGGTATGCCGGCGCCTGAGGCCAACGCGATGCCGCCTCGCCGGGAACGGGGGCGGTATCGCGTTGCCCTCAGCTTATGCCGTGACCTCGCGAATACCAGTCATAGCGGACCCAACCAGTTCAAGCGCCTCGATTAGCAGTTTCCCCGGTTGCCGCATCCTGCACGGTCAGCGGCGCCCGCATAGCGCGCCATTTTGCGTCCTGGCTCCACGACGCGATGGCGTGCTTCATCGTTGCCCGCGTCCGGCAGCCTTGGCGCTCCCTTGGGCCTGACGCTTTTCAACACCACGACGTCCTGCTGGAAACCGGAATTGCCACGGCCAATCCCCATGTTATAATGCGAATGATTCTCATTATTGTCTGACCTCTTCTAGATTTTCCAGCCGGTGCCGAGCACCCCTGATTGAGTAGGAAGTGCCCATGCCGGCCGCCGATTCCCCGCTTCAGCGTGATTTGCTCACGCTTTACAGTGACCACCACCGTTGGCTGTGCGGCTGGTTGCGCAAGAAACTCGGCTGTACCCATCGCGCCGCCGATCTGGCGCACGACACGTTCCTGCGCTTGCTGGCCCGCGAGGAGGCCATCGCCATCCAGGAGCCGCGCGCGTTCCTGACCACCGTTGCCCAGCGGGTGCTGTACAACCACTGGCGGCGCGAGCAGATCGAGCGCGCCTACCTCGAAGCGTTTGCCCATATGCCGCAGCCGCTGGCGCCTTCGCCTGAAGAGCGCGCCATCCTGCTGGAAACCCTGTTCGAAATAGACCGCTTGCTCGCTGGCCTGCCCACGCCGGTCAAGCGGGCGTTCCTGCTCTCGCAGCTCGACGGGCTTGGCCAGGCGGAGATCGCCACGCAACTCGGTATCTCCATCACCACGGTGAAACGCTACCTCGTGCGTGCCTGCACGCAGTGCTATTTCGCGTTGCCGGTGGATTGAACCCATGCCGCCGGACATACCCGCAGGGATTCCCCCCGAGGTCGCCACGCGCGCGGTCGAATGGCTGCTCTCACTGCAAGCCGGTGACGCCACCGGCGCCACCCGGCAGGCCTGGCGGCAGTGGCTGGATGCCCACCCGGATAACGCCCGCGCGTGGCAACGCATCGAGGCGGTCAATGGCCGGCTGCATGCGTTCTCGTCGCCGATGGCTTCGGCCGTGGCCCATGCCACGCTGGCGCCGGCCCGCTCGCCCAAGCGCCGCGAGGCCGTCAAGACCCTGGCGCTGCTGCTGTTTGCCGGCGGTGGCGCGTGGACGGCACAAGGGCACACGCCGTGGCGGCAATGGGTGGCCGACGAACGCACGCGCGTGGGTGAACGGCGCACCGTCACTCTGGCCGAAGGCACGGTGGTCTCGCTCAATACCGATAGCGCTTTCAACGTGCGTTTTTCAGGTTCCGAGCGCCGGGTGCAACTGCTTGGCGGCGAGATCATGGTGACCACCGGCAAGGACGGCGGCGCGGCTGCGCGCCCCTTCCTGGTCGAGACCGCACAGGGAGAGTTGCACCCGCTCGGCACGCGCTTCACGGTGCGGCTGGAGCCCGATGCCAGCCGGGTCGGCGTGTTCGAGGGGGCGGTGGCCGTCCATCCGCGCGACAGGCATGGCCTGGCGCGCACGCTGCAAGCCGGCGAGCAGGCCCGCTTCACCCGCACGGCAATCGCCGAGCCGGAACCGGCTAACGATGCAGACACTGCCTGGGTCGACAACATACTGGTGGCCACCGGCATGCGCCTGGACCGGTTCCTGGCCGAACTCGGCCGCCATCGACCGGGGCTGCTGCACTGCGACCCCCCCATTGCCGGCTTGCGCGTTTCCGGGACGTATCCGCTGGCGGATACCGACCGCGTGCTCGATATGCTGCATACCACGATGCCGGTGGATATCGCCTTCCTGACGCGCTATTGGGTAACCCTGCGGCCTGCCCGCTCTTAGCGTTCCAGCATCCCATTCCTTCTCACGAAAAATCTTTGCCGGCGGTGGTCTGTTTTCAAGGCTCGCGTGACATAGGAGGTAAGCGCACCACATCTCCCATCCGCCAACGAGCCATCGAACATGGAATCTCTTCGAAACACCGACGTCTCCGGCCGCGTCCGGCATGCCAGACAAGCGCCTCCGGGCAGGCGCCATCCGCTGGCGTCCGCCATCGGGCATGCCGCGGTGGCCATGGGCCTGACCACGGCCAGCCTGCTTCCCAGCCTGGCGCGTGCGGCGGACAAGCCTGCCGCGCCAGCGACTGCGAGGGTCTACGATATCCCCGCCGGTCCGCTGGAGGGCGCGCTCAACCGCCTCGGCCGCGAAGCCGGCATCCTGCTTTCCTTCCCGACGGATACCACCGCTGGCTTGCAAAGCAAGGGCCTGCACGGCCGCTATAGCGTGCCCGACGCCCTGGTGCAGTTGCTGCAAGGCACGGGACTGGCCGCCGTGGCGCAGGCCAACGGTGGCTATGCGCTGGTCAGGCGCATCGAGCCGGCGGCAGCGGCGGCACCTGCCGCGAGCGGCAACGAGGCCGCGCTGCCGCCGGTCACCGTGCGTGCCAATGCCGCGCGCGATGACAGCTACCGTCTCCCGCCCACTGCGTCCGTCATGCGCTCGGACACACCGTTGCTCGACACGCCGCAGGTGGTGAATGTGGTGCCGGCCCAGGTACTGCGCGATCAGAGGCCCCGAAACCTGGACGACGCGCTCGCCAATGTCAGCGGCATCACCCAGGGCAATACGCTGGCCGGCACGCGGGACACCATCATGAAACGCGGCTTCGGCGGCAATCGCGACGGCTCGGTGATGCACAACGGCATGCCCCTGATACAGGGCCGCGGGCTCAACGCGGCGGCCGACAGCGTGCAGGTGCTCAAGGGCCCGTCCTCGCTGCTGTACGGCATCATGGATCCGGGCGGCGTGATCGATATCGTCAGCAAGCGGCCGATGCTCCAGCAGTACAACGCCATTTCCGTGCTCGGCTCCACCTATGGCCACGGCAAGAACGGCGCCGGCGCCACCCTGGATTCCACCGGTCCCATCGGCACCTCGGGGCTGGCCTATCGCCTGGTGGTGGACCAGGTCAATGAGCAATACTGGCGCAACTTCGGCGAGCATCGCGAGACGCTGGTGGCGCCGTCGCTGGCCTGGTACGGCAAGGACACGCAGGTAGTCCTGTCCTACGAATACCGGAAGTTTCTCTACCCGTTCGATCGCGGTACGGCCATCGACCCGAAGACCGGCGAGCCGCTGGCGATTCCCAGCCGGCGACGCCTGGATGAGCCGTTCAACAACATGGACGGGCAGTCGCACCTGGTGCAACTGGCGGTCGATCACCAGTTCAACGCTGACTGGAAGGGACACTTCGGCTACAGCTACAACCGCGAGAGTTACGACGCCAACCAGTTGCGTGTGTTCGGCGTCAACGCCAACACCGGTGCGCTGTCGCGCAGCAACAACGCCACCCATGGCGCCTTGAGCACGGACAGCTACGGCATTGCCTATGTGGATGGCCGCTTCAACATCGCCGGACTGCGCAATGACCTGCAGGTCGGCGCCGATCTGGAATACCGCAGGATCTATCGGGCGGACCTGCTCCGCGAGAACACCACTCACACCTTCAACTACCTGAACCCGGTCTACGGACTGGAGTCGCCGTCCAGCACGGTATCGGCCAGCGACAGCGACCAGACGGACACGCTGCACAATGCCTCCTTTTTCTTCCAGGACAGCCTGCACCTGAACGAGAAATGGATCCTGGTTGGCGGCGCCCGCTTCCTGTCGTACAGCCAGGTGGCCGGGCGCGGCCGGCCGTTCAACGTCAACACCGACCTCAACGGGAGCAAATGGCTGCCGCGCGCCGGCGTGGTCTACAAGTGGACCGAGGCCGTGTCCCTTTATGGCAGCTACACCGAGTCGCTCAAGCCAACCTCGACCATCGCACCGCTCAGCTCGGGCGTGGTGATCGACTCGGGCGTGCTGCCGGAACAAGCCAGGTCGTGGGAACTGGGCGCCAAGCTGGATCTTCCCGGCAGCATCACCGGCTCCCTGGCGTTCTTCAATATCGACAAGAAGAACGTGCTGGTGTCGCAGTACAACGACGTGACCCAGCTGACCGACTGGCGTACCTCCGGGCGCGCGCGCTCGCGCGGGCTCGAGCTCGACTTGGCCGGCCAGATCGGCGAGCGCTGGAACCTGATCGGCAGCTATGCCTATATCGACGCCAAGACCATCGAGGATCCCTTGTATGCGGGCAATCGCCTGTGGAACGTCGCGCAGCACACCGCGTCGCTCGCGGCCGTTTACGACTTCGGCCAGATCTTTGGCGGCGACAAGCTGCGCCTGGGCGCCGGCGCGCACTATGTCGGCAATCGCCCGGGCGACTCCGCCAACAGCTTCACGCTGCCCGCCTATACCGTGGCGAACGCCTTCGCTACTTACGAGACCAAGGTCGGGCAGCGCAAGCTCAGGTTCCAGCTCAACGTGAAGAACCTCTTCAACCGCACCTACTATCCGTCCAGCGTCAACAAGTACTTCGTAGCCGTCGGCAACGCGCGGCAGGTCACCCTCCTTTCCACATTTGAATTCTGAGCAGGCGCCCGCCCTCGATTGCCCGATACGGAATGCACAACATGAAGATGAAAGACTCCCGCGCCGCCACCTTCGCTGGCGCCATGGACAAAGCGCTGCGCGCAACGATCTCCGGCATGCTGATGGCCGCCTGCGGTGCCGGCATGTCCGCGCACGCCGCCGAGCCCGCGGGGCATGGCAAGAAGATCGCGCTGGTCGTCCAGGCCGCCGGCCCCGACCTGGCTGCGGATCAGAAGATCAAGTCTCACCTGGAAGCGCGCGGCTACGCGGTCCGCCTGATCGAGCAAGACCAGCCGCCCGAGATGGCGCGCGACTCGGATCTCGTCGTGATGTCGTCCACGGTCTCGGCCAAGCGCGTGCTGGCCGGATGGCGCCAGTTGCCAAAGCCACTGCTGACCTGGGAGAACGACCTGCTGGACGACCTGGCGATGACCGGCAAGCGGCACGATGTGGACTTCGGCGAGGCACGGAAGGAGCGCTACGTCTGGCTGGTCAACGCGCCGCATCCCATCGCCGCTGGCCTGCCGGCCGGCGCGATCAACGTCTACAACCGACAGGCCGGCATGAGCTGGGGCAAGCCCGGCCTGGGCGCCAGCATCATCGCCACCCTCTACGGCCAGCCCGACAAGGCCGCCATCTTCGCCTACGAAAAAGGTGCGACGATGGACTATGAGTCGCTGGCGCCGGCGCGGCGCGTCATGTTTTTCCTCGACAACGATACGTTCACCAACCTCGCTGCACCGGGACGGCAACTCTTCGACGCGGCGGTGAATTGGGCAATCGGCTTGCGCTAGGCGCCGCGCGGTCAGCTTGCTCGCGCTGGCCATGGTAGTGCCGGCTGGCGCAAGCCTGGCGCCGGCGGCTCAGGCGCGTGGTCCGCTGCGCTTCAGCGCCATGGCCAGCACGCGTGCCACGTGCACCGCCTCGGTGTCCGCGCCGTCCAGGATCTGGTGGCGGCAGCTGGTGCCGTCGGCGACCACCAGGGCGTTGCCCGCGTGCTGGCGCACCGCCGGCAGCAGCGAGAGTTCCGCCATGGCTTTCGATGCCTCGTAGTGCTCGGCCTCGTAGCCGAAGCTGCCCGCCATGCCGCAGCAGGAGGATTCCACCGGCGATACCTTCAGGCCGGGGATCCAGCCCAGCACGGTCTGCACCGGGGTGAAGGCATCGAAGGCCTTCTGGTGGCAGTGGCCGTGTACCAGGGCTTCGCTGGCCTGCAGCGCATCCAGATCGAGCGCGAGGCGCCCTGCCTGCTTCTCCCGTACCAGGAATTCCTCGAACAGGAAAGCCTGGGCGGCCAGCTTCCTTGCCTCTTCGCCATAGCCGTAGTTCAGGAACTCGTCGCGCAGGGACAGCAGGCACGACGGCTCCAGCCCAACGATCGGGACGTTGCGGTCGACATAGGGCTTGACGGCGTCCAGCAGGCGCCGCGCTTCCGCCTTGGCCTCGTCCACCAGCCCTGCCGTGAGGAAGGTGCGGCCGCAACACAGGGGGCGCTCGCCCTCGCGGGTGTTGAAGCGCACCGTATAGCCTGCGGCTTCCAGCACTTGCTGCGCCGCCCGCGCGTTCTCGGGCTCCATATAGTTGCTGAAGGTGTCGACGAACAGCATGACTTCGCGGCCCGGCGTGGCTTGGCCGTCGGTCCTGGCCTTCGACAGGAACGATGCCTTGAAGCGCGGCAGCGAGCGCTGCGGCGCGAATCCCATCGCGCGCTTGATCGCGCCGGAGATGCCGGGAATGCTGTCGGCCAGCGCGAGCAGCGCCGAAAACCGGCTGGCGACCGGCGCATAGCGCGGCACGAAGGCCACCATGCGCTCGCGCAGGCTGATGCCGTGCCGCCTGGTCCAGGCATGGCGCGCCTCGATCTTGAACTTCGCCATATCGACGCCCGTCGGGCAGTCGCGCTTGCAGCCCTTGCAGGAGACGCACAAGTCCAGGGCTGCCTTGACCTCCGCGCTGGCCAGGCCGTCATCGCCCAACTGGCCGGAGACCGCCAGCCGTAGCGTATTGGCGCGGCCCCGCGTGACGTGCTGCTCGTCCTTGGTCACGCGATAGCTCGGGCACATGGTGCCCGCGTCGAACTTACGGCAATGGCCGTTGTTGTTGCACATCTCCACCGCGGCGGCGAGCCCGCCCGCGCGGTCGCTGCCCGTGCCCGGTGCCGTCTCCTCGCCGGTCAACGGGTTGCGGGTCACATTCCAGGCCGACCAGTCGAGTGCCGGCGTGAGCGGCAGCGCCGCGTAGCCCGGCGCAAAGCGGAAGTTCTCCCGCGCGTCCATCTTCGGCGGCCGCACGATCTTGTCCGGGTTGAAGCGGTTGTCCGGGTCGAACAGGGCCTTGATCTCGCCGAAGGCGGTGTTGATGCGCGGCCCGTACTGCCAGGCCACCCACTCGCCCCGGCACAGCCCATCGCCGTGCTCGCCGGAATAGGCACCCTTGTACTCGCGCACCAGCGCGGCCGCTTCCTCGGCGATCTCGCGCATGCGCGCCGCACCGTCGCGCCGCATGTCCAGGATCGGGCGCACATGCAGCGTGCCCACGCTGGCATGGGCGTACCACGTGCCTTCGGTCTCGTGCTTGTGGAACACGGCGGTAAGCCGGCGCGTGTACTCGGCCAGGTGCTCCAGCGGCACCGCGCAATCCTCGATGAAGGAGACCGGCTTGCCGTCGCCCCTCATGCTCATCATGATGTTCAGGCCGGCCTTGCGCACATCCCACAGGGCCTTCTGGGCTTTGGCCTCGGGCATCATGACCACGGAACCCGGCAGGCCCAGGTCGCTCATCAGCGTCGCGAGGTCGTCGAGTTGCGCCAGCAATGCGCTGTGCTCCTCGCCCGCGAACTCGACCAGCAGGATGGCCTGCGGCGCGCCGGACAAGGCCTGCTCGATCACCGGGCGGAACGCCGGGTTCTCCATCGACAGGTCGATCATGGTGCGGTCCACGAGTTCCACCGCGACCGGCTTGAGCTTGACGATATGCTGCGTCATGTCCATCGCCTGGTAGAACGTGGGGAAGTTCACCACGCCCAGCACCTTGTGTTGCGGCAGCGGCGAGAGCTTCAGCGTGAGCTGCCGGCTATAGGCCAGCGTGCCTTCCGATCCCACCAGGATGTGCGAGAGGTTGGCGTAGCCGTCGTCGGTATAGGCACGCGGGTTCTGGCATGCGAACAGGTCGATGTTGTAGCCGGCCACGCGGCGCAGCACCTTGGGCATGCGCTCGGCGATTTCCTCGCGCTCGCGGGTGGCGATGCGCTGCAGGCCTTGCAGGATGCCCTGTACGCGCGTGTCGGCAACGGGCGCCTTCAGCGAGCCCAAATGGCACTGGCCGCCGTCGGCCAGCACGGCGTCGATGCCCAGCACGTTGTGCACCATGTTGCCATACTCGATGGAGCGCGAGCCGCATGAGTTGTTGCCGGCCATGCCACCAATGGTGCATTGGGCTCCGGTCGATACATCCACCGGAAACCACAGGCCATGCGGCTTGAGCCAGGCATTGAGGTGGTCGAGCACGATGCCAGGTTCGACCGTGACGGTACGGGCCACGGGGTCGAAATCCACCACGTTGTTCAGCCACTTGCTGTTGTCGATCACCAGCGCCTCGCCCACGGTCTGGCCGCACTGGCTGGTGCCGGCGCCGCGCGCCAGCACCGGGGCCTTTTCGTCGCGGGCGATCTCCAGCGCCAGCAACAGGTCGGCCTGGTCGCGCGGCACCACCACGCCGATGGGCGTGATCTGATAGATCGACGCATCGGTAGCGTAGCGGCCCCGGCTGGCCCGGTCGAATAGCACATCGCCGCGCAGTTCCTTGCGCAGGCGTGCCGACAGCGGCGAGCTGGCGCGGCTGTGCGACGGCACGAGGTGGATCGGCTTGACCAGCAGGGAGGAGGAGGAATTGTTCATGGATTTCTAGCGGGGCTTGTGGATATCGATGCCGCGTCTGCACGCGCCAGCCGGCTGGCGAGCGCCTGTTTGCACTTGCTGCTGCTCAGGAAAGCCGGCGTGCGCCTGCCGAGCGGCCTTCCGTTGCCGGCTCAGGCCGCGGCCTTCAGCACTGGCGTGTGCGCGTGCGAGACCAGGTACTCCATCGCCGCCACGACCCCGCTGGCTGCCACCGGCACGCCGGCAAGCTTCAGGCCCATCTCGCAACCGGACAGGGTGGCCATCAGGGTCAGGTCGTTGCAATCGCCGAGATGCCCGATGCGGAACATCTTGCCGCGCATCTTTCCCAGCGCCTGGCCCAGCGACATGTCGAAGCGTTCGTAGATGTGCTTGCGCACCGCGTCGGCATCCACGCCGTCCGGCATCATGATCACCGGCTGCGCGGTCTTGAAGATCTTCTTGATATCGGCCAGGACCTTGCGGCCCAGCGCGCCGAACTCCGGACCGCGATGGTCGATGGTCGGATAGCTCATCGCGCGCAGGATGCGCTCGGGCACGGGGCTCGGGCACGGGATCTGGAGGAAGTGGCGGCCGGCAGGGTGGAAGCCGAGTTTGAGCATGGGTTTGTCTCTTTTTTGTATATTATGCATTTTGCATTCAAAATACTTTAGCAGGCGTGGCGGGCAATCTCCAAGTACTGTTTCGGGTTAAACAGGGTTTACCCCGATCCCGGGCGCCGGGCAGGAGATGCAGTAAAATGCGGAAAACGCAAAGATAAGGATTTTGTATGCAGAATCCAGTTGGCGACGACCTCTCCCGCCCTGCGCCGGTCCTCCCCAAAGTCGAACGGCAACGGCTTCACGACACGGTGGTCGAGCACCTGCGCAAATTCATCGTGGAAGGCGTGCTATCCGCAGGCATGAAGCTCAACGAGCGAGAGCTGTGCGAGACGCTCGGCATTTCGCGCACGCCGCTGCGCGAGGCGTTCAAGGTGCTGGCGGCGGAAGGCCTGATCGAGATTTCTCCCAACCGGGGCGCCAGCGTCTCGCGCATGACGGAGTCGGAAGTGTGGGAGACCTTCGAACTGATGAGCGGCCTGGAGGCGTTTTCGGGCGAGCTGGCGTGCGAGCGCATTACGCCGGCCGAACTGGCGGAGATCAAGGCGCTGCATTACTCGATGCTGGCCTGCCGGGTGCAGAACGACCTGCCCGGCTACTACAGCCGCAATCAGGAAATCCACGACCGGATCAACGCGGCGGCGCGCAATGGCACGCTGCGCCAGACCTACCAGAACATCAACCGGCGCCTGAAAGCGCTGCGCTTCCGATCGAATTACCAGACCGACAAGTGGGACCGCGCCGTGCACGATCACGAGGACATGATCAAGGCGCTGGAAGCGCGTGACGGCAAGCTGCTCGGCGCGATTCTCAAGCGGCATCTGCTGGAAAAGCGCGACGCTATCATGCAGATGCATCCGGATCCCATCGGCGATCCGCCCACACCTAACGCCTGACGCCCAGACGTCGCGCGACCCTGTCATTGTGATGTTTGCAGGGCGCCGGGCTCTGCGCAGACAACGTACGTTGCCTCCGAAACCCTCAATCCGCCGAACTGGCGGGCAGCACCGAGACACGGACGCTGGTAATGCCCAAGGGCTCGCGCCCGGCGCCACCGGCGGTCCAGTCCTGCAGCGTCGCGGCCAGCGACTGCAGCAGCGCGGCGCCCGCAGCGGACGATTGCTCCAGCCCCAGCAACACTTCGAGCGACGCGCTGCGCTCGCCCGCGGCCCGCAGCCGGGCATCCAGGTCAGCCAGCAAGCCGTGGACGGCATTGGCCATCTGCAGCACGAAACCGTGTTCCAGCCCGAGTTCCCTGTATTGCGGAGGAATCCACGACTCGACCAGGGTGACGAAGATCACGCCGGTTTCATCGGCGTTGATTTCGAACGCGCAATAGCCTGCCGGGTCCAGGTCGCGCGCGAGGATCAGCCGGTAGAAGAGGACCTGGCCGCAGACCTCGTCGCTGTCCATGTCCATCTCGAACGCCTGTCCGGGCTCCCAGTCCTCGCTGGCAAGCACTTCGCCGGATGCGGGCTGGTCGCCCTCGGCCAGTGGTGCACCGGCTTGCGCATCGAGCCGGGCACGCAGGGCTGCCAGCACCTCGTCGCGTCCGGATGCTTCCGGCGGCTCGGTATAGATGGCGAAGCGCTCGCCCTCGCCCGCCCCGGCGAAGTCCGGGCCCATCAAGGGCGACAGTTGCAGCGGCAGCGGTTCCTGCAACGCCTGGCGGAGAGTATCGGTGTTGGTGGGAGCGGTCATGGGCGTGATGGTGGATGGTGGATGGCGTGGGGTTGGCGGGCCGGCGGCAAACCCGCCGGCGGCAAAAACGGTAGCGCCGAGTTTGCCATAGGCCAGGCAGCAGGGCCACGATTATCCCGGGCCACGCCGCTTTGTCCTGCCTGGTCGAGCCTCGTAGCGCCTTGCCGCAATCTGGCTTGTACCGCAGCGGATAGGCGAGGCAATGGCTGCTGTGCCACAATCCCCACCAGCCAGGCGCCGACATCCCACAAAAGCAGCGGCCTACCCACCGGGCAGCAAGGCGCGGCGCGCTCCGCTGCCGGTGGCGTTGTCGGGTCCGGCAGTCTCCAGTGTCTACAGAAAAGGAAGCCGCATGTCGACCCGCCGTCAATTCCTGAAGACAATGCCGGTAGCCGTGATCGCAGGCCTGACGGTTGCTGCGCCATCGCAAGACGCCAACGCCGCCGGGGCCACGCTCGATGAGAAGGATCCGCAGGCAGTCAAGCTAGGCTACAAGGCGGATACCCGCAAAGTCGACCAGGCGAAATACCCCAGCCATGCAGCCAGCCAGACCTGTGCCAATTGCCAGCTGTTCCAGGAAGGTACCGGCCCGTCGACGGGCGCTTGCGTGCTGTTCGGCGACAAGCAGGTGGCTGCCGCCGGCTGGTGCGGCGCGTGGGAGCAGGGTTAAGGCGGGAAGGCCGCGCGGGCGCGCTCAGTGCCCGGGAGCATTCCCGGGCGATGCCGGTTCCGCGCCCTGCCTGGCGCCGTCAGGAAGAGCAAGGCGGTGATCAACAGCTCATGCAGGCTCAGGCCATTGCCCTGGCTGCTGAAGAACACCACCGAAGCCACCACGACGCCACCGACGCCCAGCGTGGTGGATTTGGTCGGCCCATGCAGGCGCATGTAGAAATCCGGCAGCCGGAATAGCCCGATGGCACCGACCAGGCTAAAGACGCTGACTTCGTGAGCAGGGTCTTGCAGGCCCCCTGACACCGGCTCGGGGCTGTTGACCAGCCCGACGAGATCCCGCTTTCAGGGGTTGTACGCCGCAACCGCCGAAATTTGCCTCTCCCCAGTTCCAGTCCTGCCTGGGGCGCTCCCAGGTCAATCATCTTGCCGCTCCTTCTGGAAGGTGTAGTGTCCGTTGAGCAGGATGTGCCCCCGGGCTGCCGGCGACATCTGTGTGATGAGCGCCAGCGCCGTGGCATACGCCAGGCGCCTATTCTCGATCGTTTACAAAAAATTCACATTCCGTTGTCCAGTACCAACGGATGTCAACAAAAATATAAACATCGATGATTTTTATAATAAATACTGATTTAAATGATGTTTATATCAATGTCGATCCGAGTCAAAAAATCAGCCCAGTATCACCGCTGATCCGCATAGCCATTATTTCAACCTTCGAGTACGCCAACGAAGCTCACAGTGATGATCTCAAGGCGTTTTTGGCGCGCGTGCGGCGCGTGCGGCCGGTTTTTCTCAGTACGACGAAAGGGGGCACCCACCTCCCCCCAAGACATGAGCATGTCAATTGCAACAAAAATATTGCAATCACTAATTTTATTTCATGTCAATGGTAAACGGGCGTGGTGATTTCTGCGGGAGTACCTAATAAACTCCATTGCCTCAAATCCGCATTTATGCCAACAGAGGCAACCATGCACTTGAAATTTGCAACGGAGTATCCCAGTGGCGCGCTGCCCAGTGAGGCAATGACTGCGTTGGCTACGTTAGTTCAGGACGAAATTGGTACTGACTTGGTGATCGATACATTTCTCGAAACCCCTAAGTCAGTACTGGGTACGTGTGCCGAGTCAGATGTTGCTTTTGATGGCGGAGCGGTCTTTGGAGCCTCACTATCTCAATATGCAAGGCAATTTGAGCTTGCGGCTATTTTTCGAGGTGACGGGTGGGGAGATGCAGAAGAGGATGCGAGCCGGTTTCGTCGCATCTTCGAGGATTGCTTGCATCGTGAGGGCTTTCGTCTACTAGCATCTGTGCCGATGCCCCCAACAGGTCTGTGGGTTTCGCGCGCAATCGGGAGCGAAGCGGATACTGGAAGCTGCCGAGTTCGAACGTACGACTCGCTGTCCAGCAAAGTGTTCTCGTCATTGGGATGTATGGCTGTCCAACTTCCGTTTTCCCAGTTGCCTGCTGCACTCGATCGAGGCAAATTCAACGCCGTGCTCTCTTCCGGGGATGGTAGGGCAGGAATTCTGCTCTCGCAATACTTCAGCCACTACCTTCCACTTGCTTACAGCACGCCACTTTGCTTTCTCATCGTGCGTGATTCGCGCTTTGACGCAATGCCGCGACGATGGCAGCGCGCGCTGAAATGGGCCGGACGCGAGGTCCAGGCCAGGTACTTCACGCAGCAGGAAAAACGCGAAACGACCAACCTAATGGAGATGCAACAACATGGTGTTCAGATCGAAGCGTTTCCAAGCAATGCCGCTGGACGGCTGGAAAGAAAAATGGAACTCGTTCGGCGACGGCTGATAGCAGAGCACGCGCTTGCCGGCATTCTTGTCCCGATTGCATGATCTATCAACTATGAACCCGGCTATGTCCTCGATTGTTTCCGTTTCAAGGCTTTCCCACATCAAAGGCTCTATCTTTGCCGACATGGCACGAGCTGCGAAAAAGCACGACGCTGTGAATCTGTCGCAAGGGTTTCCTGACTTCGCACCGGACCCACGATTGCTGGACGCCCTGAGCGAGGCTGTCAGGGGAAACTACAACCAATACGGTCTCCCTGAGGGGTCGGAGGCTTTGCGGCATTCCATCGCACAAATGGTTTGGCTCCTGTACGGAATCGAGCTCTCGTCCGAAACTGAAATCACTATCACTACGGGTGCCACTCAGGCAATCTCGGCAAGTATCGGCAGTCTCGTTCACGCTGGCGAGGAAGTCATCTTTCTCTCCCCGGCGTTCGAGTCATACGTACCTGCCATTCTTCTCGCGGGTGCGGTGCCGGTCTGCGTGGGCCTAAAGGCGCCGGACTTTGAAATCGACTGGGATGAAGTCGAAGCGTCCGTGTCGCCTCGTACGCGGATGATCATCGTGAATAGTCCTCACAACCCTTCCGGGCGTTGCTGGACGGTTGCCGACGTCAGTCGACTTGCTGAACTTGCGGATAGGAACAACCTACTTGTGCTCAGCGACGAGGTCTATCACAACATTGTCTTTGAACAGGAACACATTACGGCATTATCGAATGAGCGGCTTCGTAAGCGCACGATTGTTGTTGGCTCGCTCGGCAAGATGATGCACGTGACGGGGTGGCGAATCGGCTATGCCATCGGTGCCGCGTCACTGACTAACGAAATACGCAAGGTCCTGCAATTTGATACGTATGCGGCATCAACTCCATTGCAACAGGCAATGGCAGCGGTGCTGAATGACGGAACATATCGCAATCTTCCCGAAATGTTTCGCAGAAAACGTGACCGGTTTCAAGAAGGGCTGATGGACTCCCGCTTCTCGTTCAAATCCAGTGGCGGAGGGTACTTTCAACTGGTCGATTACTCGGCCATCTCCGATCTGCCAGATGTCGAGTTTGCCAGGGAACTCATCGAGACGCATGGTGTCGCCGCCGTTCCCATATCAGGGTTCGGTCCGCAGTATGCCAAGTCAAGACTCCTGCGGTTCTGCTTTGCGAAGGAAGAGAAAACACTCGACGCGGCAACGGCCATTCTGCGCAATATCTAAACAGCGATGAACACGCTTGAATTCAATGAACAGGGTGGTTCGACCAGAACCATGAAACTGGTTGCGGAGGTATTCACGATTGCTGGGTGGACAGGCAGAGATCCGTCGTCCATCCAGCATCATATCGATGAGCTCGCGGCCATTGGTGTGCCCCCACCGAAGCAGGTCCCCACACTCTATCGTGTAGCGAGCAGTCTGTTGACCACTGGGCCCGCCATTGAAGCGATCGGAGACCAATCAAGTGGAGAAGTGGAGTTCTGCCTCTTCAACGTGGATGAGCAGTTATATGTTGCCGTTGGCTCGGACCACACCGATCGCGCGCTGGAGAGACATGATGTCGCCCTTTCGAAGCAGGTTTGCGCGAAGCCAGTGAGTCGGGACTGCTGGCGCTTCGACGAAGTCGAAGCGCACTGGGATCGGCTGCTGCTGAGAAGCTTTGCGACAACCGATGGCGTCGAGCGACTGTATCAGGATGGAGCTGTGTCGACGCTGCTGCATCCCCGGCAGTTGCTCTCCAAGATCGAAATGCCGTTCCGGCACGGTCACCTACTCTTTGGCGGCACTGTTCCGGTCAGCGGCGCCGTGAGCGGCGCGCACGCCTTTCGCGCCGAACTCCACGACCCAGTGCTTGGCAGAACGCTTACCTGTGCATACCAAATCAAAGTTATCTGATAGGAGGATACCTTGCTGAAGCCTCATCTTGAGTTTGTTTCTCCGGACCTGAACGAAGGCTGGAGTGTCCCTCCAGGGTATCCCGAGGGAATCGAGGAAAAAATTCTCTGCGGGTCGCTTTCACCTGAGACCAGTACGGGTAGCAGAACCCGGCTACTTCGCTTCGCTCCGGGAATCTATACGACCGCACCGTTTGTGCACGAATATTGGGAAGAGGTCTATCTCGTGCAGGGTGACCTGACGGTCGGGAACGATGCCAGCGGGAACGGCGGAACGCCCTTTGGTCCGAATACCTATGCGTGCCGGCCACCCGGTGCATTTCATGGGCCGTTCAAGTCTGAAAAGGGTTGCATGTTGCTCGAGATCCATTACTACGCCAGGGATTTCGTGGTGGCAATGGCATCCGGCACGATCGCGGGATGATGAAGCTACCTATGCAAGAAAGGGAGCAGCGGCGGCTCCGGCTGGCGCAGTGGACGGCATTCTGGCTCACCATCGTCGCCTACATGGTGTCATTCTTCCACCGTGTGGCCCCCGCGGCGCTATCAATGGAACTCCAAGCCGCATTCTCGGCAACCAGCACGGAACTGGGGTCGATAGCGGCCGTGTTTTTTTTCGTCGTGATGGTCATGCAGATTCCGACGGGTATCATCGCCGACACGATTGGCCCGAGGCTGCTGCTGGCGGTCGGTTGCTTTGTGGCTGCACTCGGCGCCTTGATCTTTGCGAGTGCGCATACTGTCGACGTTGCCTACATCGGGCGTGGCCTGATCGGATTCGGTTCGGCTATTCCGTTCGTAGCACTGCTTCGGCTGAATGCATCGTGGTTCTCCTCGCGACAGTTTGCGACCCTGAGCGGCTTGACTCTGCTCTTCGGCAATCTAGGGTCAATATTGTCGACTACGCCATTGCAAATGATGGCGCAGGTGGTGAGCTGGCGGCTCATCATTGGTGGGATCGGTGTTCTGACGCTGGTTGCTGGTGTGCTCATTGCGCTCTTTGTGCGAAACAAGCCTTCCGACCTTGGTATCGAGCATCCGGATGGTCCGTCCCATGCCCCGGCTTCCCCGGCCAGCGGCTCATGGGTGCTGCAGTTGTCCGCTGTCGTGACGAACCCAAGGACATGGCCGTGCTTCCTGGTTGGCTTCGGGATTTGCGGTACCTTCTTCACCTTCACGAGTCTCTGGGCAGTACCGTATCTCGTCAAATTCATTGGACTGACGAGAGCTGAGGCCACGGCACACGTGCTTGTCATGATCCTGTGCCACGCGTTCACGGCGCTCTTTCTTGGCAGGGCTTCCGATCGTCTGGGCAATCGCAAAGGACTCCTTTTGTCGCTCGCCCTCCTTTACCTGGCCTCATGGTGGCCAATGCTGGGATCGATGAAGGCGTTTCCGGGGGAAACCTATGTGGTCTTCGCGCTGCAGGGTATCGCGTCGACTAGCTACACGCTCATCTGGGCGATCGCGAAAGAGGTAAACGCTCCGAGTTCCGCAGGCATGGCGATTGGTGTCACCAATACCAGCATGTTCATGGCCGCGGGGATCCTCCAACCGGTAATTGGCGCACTGATCGACCGCTTTGGGCTGCAAGGCATGACCTATTCCATTGGCCTACTCGCGGCGATCTCCGCGGCAGGCGTGGTCGCAGGCCTGTGTCTTGTTGAAACTCGCGGAAAGAGCATCTACGTGGAGAGGGCTGCATAGTGCTTTACACTTTTTACAACATCGATTCACCCGGCACGGACTTGCGAGAAACACTCAGGCCGGCACATCGGGAGTATCTCGCAAAGTTCGCGGACCGGTTTGCATTTGCCGGACCGCTGCTCGGCGGTGACGGAGTTACCCCGGTCGGCAGCCTGCTTGTACTCGATTTCGGCTCTTCTGAGGAGGCCGAAGCCTTCATCCAGGCCGAGCCATATACGGCTGCGGGACTTTATTCAAGCATGAGCATTCGCCCGTTTCAGAACCTCTGGGAGCAGCGTAAGGGCTTTCCGGTACCTCGATGACGGGCAGCGTTTTGGCCTGTGCACGATGTCCTGACGAGCAGGGCTGAACAGCACCTTACCGTTCAGCCCCGCTTTTAGAATCGCCCTAGCGTGAACCGTACCGTCGACAACCCATGGCAGAGCCTTCTTTCATAAAGCGGCTGTTCCGCAGCGTATTTGTCATTCCAGCCATAGGCGTGCTGGTACTCGTCGCTTTGTGGACTGGTGTACTCCTCCGGCTTTCCGTAGAAAGTGCCGACATCTTGCAGGCGACTCAAACCAAGGCAGACTTGCTGGCGGATGCTCTGGCCCAGCACACGGCAACCACAATTCACGACATCGACGTGATTGCGCTGGTGGTGAAGCGAGAGTTCGAACTGAACCCGGCATCGATCAATCTGGAGGCATTGCAGGAGGAGGGATTCTTTTCACGTGCGACCGCAGCTCAGGTTTCCGTTGTCGACTTCACGGGCCGTATTCTTCAAAGCACCATCCCTTATGCCGAAGGCATATATATCGCCGACCGGCAGCACTTTTCCGTGCATCGGAAGCCCGATGTGCGAGGGCTTTATATCAGCAAGCCGATGCTGGGCCGCGTCTCGGGGATATGGACAATCCAGTTGACACGCCGCTTGGACGGACGGGGGGGAAGCTTCGCTGGCGTCGTTGTCGTTTCCGAGGACCGTCAATATCTGACTCGCGAGTTCTCCAATGTTGCCGATTTGGGCAAAGGTGATACTGCAACCGTCTTTTTGGAAGATGGCACCCGGCTGTCGGACGGCGAAACCGAGCGCGCGACCAGAAACACAAAGCAAGATCAGGAGCAACAGATAGTCGCACGACGCCCGGTGCCAGGCTATCCGCTGGTAGTCGAGATCTCGCTGAGCCGCGCCGATGCGATGGTGCCTTACACGAGAATGCGGGAAATCTATCTCGCCGGCACAGCTGCATTTTCGCTTCTCTTTGTCGCCTTCGTCGCCGCAATTCTGCTGCTCGTTCACCGCTTGTCCAGAAGCCGAAACCGCCTCCGGACGCTCTCCAAGACGGACGCGCTCACCGGACTTTGGAATCGTTACGGGGTGTTGGCTCACCTGGAGGAGATGCTTGCGAAGCAGGTGCGCTTGAACCAGCTCGCCGTTGTCTACATAGACCTCGGTAACCTTAGCCAGGTCAATGATTCGCTCGGCCACGAAGCCGGAGACCAACTACTCGAGAAGATTGCCGCTCGCCTCCAGGATGGGCTGCCTTCCAGCATTCTTGGGCGCTTTGGCGGAGACGAGTTCGTTGCGATTCTAACAGCCGGGGAGACGGTTGACGACGTGTATCCGGTCATGAGGACGGCGCTCGGCAAGATCAATTCCATCTTCGACACGCCGGTCACTTTGAGGGGAAACGTCTTCAGCATTCGCGCAAGCATCGGCATTTCCGTCCATGCCCGCACTGGCGATGGCGCTTCAACGCTATTACGTGAAGCGGACGAAGCCATGTACTCGGCAAAGTCGCAAATGAAGATCACACAAAAGACAGCGTGGCTGCTTTTTTCAAACGAAATGCGTGAGGATGGGCGCCGTACTGTGGAGGCCGAGCAGCATCTTCGTGCGATGCTGAGCGATGGCGGTCTCGAGCTTGGCTTCTGTTGTATCCGCAACTTGTCCGGGGGAGCTATTTGGGGCTACCGGGCGATGCCTACAATTTTAAGTAAGACAGATAACCTGGTCCCGGTTGACGAATTGATCTCTGTTACGAGAGAGAACGGATTGCTGGGGCTTATCACCGAGCATACCTTGCTGCAGATGTGCCTCACAATAGCTGGGTGGCAAGGCGACAGGACATCAGCCAGATTGACTTACCGGCTGGGCAAAGAGCAGTTCCTCATGAATGACTGCGCGTCCACAGTTCGCTCTCTCGCCAGAGAGTTTGAGATAGCGCCAGAGACGCTGGTATTAGAGGTTCCAGAATGTGCCTTTCTTGACGAGCCGGTTCTCGCGGAAACGCGTGCGAACGAACTGGCCACGGCTGGAGTGGGCTTGATGCTTCACGGATTTTCCGGTGGATTTGCATCGTTTGCTCTACTGGAGAAGAGGCTGTTCCTTGGTGTGGTGATTCATCAGTGCCCGACATTCACTGATCTATTGGCAGCCGTGATTGAGCGTGTCACGCAATCTGGCCGGATGGTGTTGCTGGAAGCACTGGAGCCGTCTGCGGATGCAGATCACAGCCCGTTGGTGTATGTAATCAGGTCGCTTGACGCTTCCCTTGCCGGACAGGATGCGGTCCCGACCACAGGGGCGGCAGGTTCATGAGGCGGGAGCTGGAAATGGTGCTCCATGATTTTTCTGGATGAATCTGTCCATGAGAAGTGAGGCAGATCTTGTATATGAAGTCGATCTGATTATCGGCCGCGAACGGGTGGCGTTGCGCCTGCTTGTATTTGATACCCTGATGCTGCTGGAGCGCGAGCTTACACAGGCCGATGGCGCTACGTTCACACACTCCATCTGGGTCGACGAGATTACGGGTCTCTTTAACTATGTCACAGCCGATCCGTATTTCATGCAACTCGAGTGGCACTACAGTGTGATCCAGGAGAGGGTTAGACAACTATTGGGACGATGGGAGGTGGACGTCCCGAAAGGCCTCGGGAGAGAGGATGCGTGAAGGTCTCGATGACGTACTGGCGAAAGTGAACGCCTTGAGTGCGTGTACGCACGATATGGAACTCCACCCGCGCCTGCGAGATATATTCTGGAAACTGCAAATTCCATCGTTTATATTCAGCACCTTCAGCCTCGATGCGAAGGGATTTGCTTCAGGTTACCGGTTCCTTGTTGGTTGCAATTCCGAGTGGATTCAGATCTACCAACACCGTCACTGGTATAGCAATGATCCGTATTTTCACTATGCACGTTTTAATGCATCCCCTGCGCTTGGTAGTGCCATTCCTATAGCAAGCGGCGGACAGCAGGAGATGCAAGCGACCGCGCGCCAATATGGGTTTCGCAGCAACCTTGTCATTCCGTCCCACTCGCGTGCGACTTCGCTGCTTGGCGTCCTGCACGTCGCGAACGACATCGAGGTGGAACATGGCGGCGAGATACGGCTTTTCGAATGGCAAGCGATATTGCGTGCAATAGCGATGACGCTCTTGGATGTGCGCATGCTGGCTCAACATAAATCAATGATCGAAAAATTCGGGCTCGACGAGCGCGATTTGTGTGCACTTCGACTCGTGCTCGCCGGGGATCCGGCGCAAGAGGTTGCTAGAAGCCTGGGACTGTCCGTGGCCAGCGTTTATTCGATGTACTCGAGGGTTAATGAGAAATTTGGCGTCAACCGAATCAGCGAAGCCGCGCGCTTGGCGCAACAATTTGATTTACTGTGATCAGCGATTCTCGAGGAAGTGGCGGCTTTTCGACCACGCCCTCGCCGCAGGGCGCGGGGGGCAAAGGGATGCTCTGTCAATCAGGGGCGCGGGCGCGCTCAGTGCCCGGGAGCATTCCCGGGCGATGCCGGTTCCGCGCCCTGCCCGCGCGGCTCGCTGCGCTCCCTGTCTTGCGCCTCCCACGGGCGCCCGCGCGTGCGCGGGTCGACAGGCAACCGTTGCTGCATCGCCGACTTGGCCAGCATATGGGCGCTGATTGGCGCCGTCAGGAAGAGGAAGGCGGTGATCAACAGCTCATGCAGGCTCAGGCCATTGCCCTGGCTGCTGAAGAACACCACCGAAGCCACCACGACGCCACCGACGCCCAGCGTGGTGGATTTGGTCGGCCCGTGCAGGCGCATGTAGAAGTCCGGCAGCCGGAATAGCCCGATGGCACCGACCAGGGTAACGACGCTGCCGACCAGCAGCAGCGCGCAGATGGCGAATTCCGCGATGGGGTTCATCGTGTCCATGGGGACTCCCGGGTGCCGGTTAACGGATCGGTGCGGATCGGTGCGATCACTTGAGTTCGATGATGTCGCCGCGTTGCAGATACTTGGTCAGGGCGACGGTGCCGATGAAACCCATCACCGCGATCAGCAGGGCAATCTCGAAGAACAGTTCCGAGCGCAGCCGGATGCCGAACACCATGATCAGCGCAATGGCATTGATATTGAGCGTATCGAGCGCGACGATGCGGTCGGGCAGGCCCGGGCCGCGCAGCAGGCGGACAAAGGCCAGCAGGCAGGCGATCCCGAGGATCGCCAGCGATATCGGCATTACGACGGCAAGCATTCGAATATCTCCCGTAGCGGCGCTTCATAGCGCGATTTGATCAGCGCGATCAGCCTGGCTTCATCGTCAAGATCCAGCACGTGGAGCAGCAACCGGCGGCGGTCATCGCTGAGTTCGGCGCACAGGGTGCCCGGGGTGAGCGACACGATGCTGATCAGCGCGGTCAGCGCCAGTTCGTGCTCGACCTCGATCGGCACCTGGATAAAGCTCGGGCGCATCCGCGACGCCGGCCCCAGTACCAGCAAGGCCACCTCGACATTGGCCACCACGATGTCGATCAGTACATGCACCGCCAGCCGCAGCATCAGGCCGGGACGGGCCAGCCGCATCGGATGCAGCCACAGCCGGCTGCCGACCCGCAGCGCAATGGCCCAGGCGAAAAAGGCACCCAGCGCCCAGTTGGCGGGCGACACCCCGTTTGCCAGCAGCAGCCATATCGCAAGCAGCGCCAGGCTGAGCCACGGATGCGGAAACAAGCGTTTGACCATGGCGCTAGCTCCCCCCGGCCGGCAGCACCGCGCGCACGTATGCCGCGCTATCGAACAACTGGGCGACAGTGTCCGCCAGGTACTGGCTCAGTGGTTGCGCGAACACAACCAGCGCAACGCTGCAGGCCAGCAGGAAGGCGCAGCAACCCAGCTTCCATCCATCCGGGGCGACACGCTGGCAAGCGCCATGGCGCCCGGGATCGTGCTCCTGGGGCAACTGCCACAACAGGCGAGTGCCGGTGCGGCTCACGGCGATCAGCAGGGCGAGGCTGGATAGCAGGATGCCCGGCCACAACACGGCCGCTGCCGGCAGCGGCGCGCTGCGCATCACCATGACCTTGCCGACAAACCCGGACAGCGGCGGCAGGCCGATCGCCGCCAGTGCCGCGACCAGGAACAGCGCGCCGGCCAGCCGCGAGCCACGGACGACCGGTTGCCGCGCCGAGGCGGATGCCGGCGCTGGCTCCAGCGCATCCGCCAGCAGGAACAGCGCCGCCGTGCACAGCGTCGTGCTGAGCAGGTAATACAGCGCGCCCGCCCAGCTTTGCGCCGTCTGCATCGACACGCTGGCGGCCAGCAGCCCGACCGATGCCAGCACGAGGTAGCCGGTCAGCATTCTCAGGTTCGGAGCGGCGAGCGCCCCGAGCGCGCCAAATGCCATGGTGGCCAGCGCGAGCCACCAGACCCAGTCATGCAGGAATGCTGCCAGCATCCCGTCGGGCGCGCCGAAGACCAGCGCGGCGCAGCGCAGGATCGCGTAGATGCCCACCTTGGTCATGATGGCGAACAGCGCGGCGGCCGAGCCCGTGGCGCTGGCGTAGGCCTTCGGCAGCCAGAAGGTCAAGGGGAACAGCGCCGCCTTGAGCGCGAAGACCAGCATCAGCATGGCCCCCGCCGCCGTGGCCAGGGGCACATCCGCGGCGGGCAGGCCGGCCAGCCGGATGCCCATATGCGCCATGTTCAAGGTGCCGCTCAACCCGTACAGCACACCGAGCGCAATCAGGAAAAAGGCCGAGCCCGCCAGGTTCAGCATGACGTAATGCAGCCCGGCGCCGATCCGCGCGCGCCCGCCGCCATGCAAAAGCAGGGCATAGGAGGCGATCAGCAGGATCTCGAAGAAGACGAAGAGGTTGAACAGGTCGCCCGCCAGGAACGCGCCATTGAGCCCCATCAGCTGGAACTGGAACAGGGCGTGGAAATGCCGCCCCAGCCGTGCGTCTCCCCTGCCCGCGGCTACCACGGCAGCCGCGCCCAGCACGGCTGTCAGCAGCAGCATCAGGGCGCCGAGCCGGTCGAGCTGGAGCACGATGCCGAACGGTGCCGGCCAGTTGCCGATGCGATAGACCGCGATGACCCCGGTGGCGGCTGCCTGGACCAGGCAGGCCGCCACCGGCAACAGCAGCAGCGCGGCGGCGGTATTCAGCACCCGCTGGGTCCGGCGCCAGCGCGCCGGCATGGCCACCAGCGCGCCGCCGGCAAACATCGGCAACAGAACGGGCAGGAGGACCGGCAAAGACAGGCTAGGGTTCATTGGCGGCCTCGTTTGCGCCGGTGCCACGGGCCTGCGGGCTGGCATGCTCCGCTCCGCCTGCTTCCTTGCCGTTCACGTGGTCGCTGCCCGTGATGCCGAGCGAGCGCAGCGCCAGCACGACGGCGAATGCGGTCATGGCAAAGCCGATGACGATGGCCGTCAGCACCAGCGCCTGCGGCAGCGGATCGGCATACCGCGCCCCGCTGGCGATAATCGGCGGACGGCCGGTGGACAGGCGGCCCATGCTCAGCAGGAACAGGCTCACGGCATACGAGACCAGCGCCAGCCCCAGCACCACCGGGAACGTGCGCGCGCGCAGCAGCAGGTAGATGCCACAGGCCATCAGGATGCCGACCATGCCGGCGTAGGCGGCTTCCATCAGGCATCCTCCCGCGCATGGACGCGCTTGTCGCGCACGCCAAGGTGCGACACGATCAGCAAGGTCGTGCCCACCACCGTGAAATAGGCGCCGAGGTCGAAGATCATGGCGGTGGCCAGTTCGATTTCTCCCAGCACCGGCAGGTGGAAATGCCCGAAGGCCGTCGTCAGGAACGGGAAGCCGAACGCCCAGCTGCCCAGGCCGGTCAGCCCGGCCACCAGGATGCCGCCGCCGGCCAGCGCGCGGTAGTTCAGCCCGATGCGCGCCTCGGTCCAGAGCACGCCGCTGGCGACATACTGCAGCAGCAAGGCCACCGCCGTGATCAGCGCGGCGATAAAGCCGCCGCCCGGCAGGTTGTGCCCGCGCAGCAGCACGAAGACCGCCACCAGCATGGTCAGCGGCAACATCAGCCGGGCCAGGACGGCGAGCAGCAAGGGATGGGTCTCGCTCGACCACGGCAGCCCGTTGGGGCCCGCCTGCGGCGGTGCCAGGCGCATGCCCTTGAGCAAGGCCTGCACCCCGAGGCCGGCGACCAGCAGCACGCAGATCTCGCCAAGCGTATCGAAGCCGCGGAAATCCACCAGGATCACGTTGACCGCGTTGTGGCCGCCGCCACCTTCAACGCTGTTGGCCAGGAAAAAGGCGGAAATCGGATCGTAGGGCCGGGTCATCACGGCGTAGGCCAGGACGGCAAGCAAGCCGCCGCTGCCCAGGGCAAGGCAGGCATCGCGGACACGCCGGGCCACCGAGGATGCGTCGGGCCGGTCGACGGGAAGAAAGTACAAGGCCAGCACCAGCAACAGGATCGTGACGACTTCGACCGAGATCTGCGTCAGCGCCAGGTCGGGGGCGGAAAAGCGCGTAAACGCCAGCGCAACCAGCAGCCCACAAACGCTCAGCAGGATCAGCGCGTTCAGCCGTTGCCTGCGGGCGAGCACCACGCAGATCGCCGACAGACCCAGCAGGACCATGCCCGCCACCGTCATGGCGTCGAGCGGGCTGGACGGCACCGGGCCGGCCAGCGTGTCGAGATCCGCCAGGAACGTGGCGGGAATCAGCAGCATGGCGGCCAGCAGCCACGCCAGGTAGCCTTGCAGCGAGCCATTCTCGAACGCGCCGGTCATGCGGCCGGCCGCCCGCGCCAGCCAGCCGATGCCGGCCTCGAAGGCATCGCGCGCGTTCAGGCGGACCAGGCGCGCGTGATGGCGATGGAAGGCATCGCGGCGGAAGAAGAAATACACCGAGCCGCAGACCATCGAGATCAAGCTCATCGCCAACGGCAGGTTGACGCCATGCCACAGGCTCAGGCTGTACGCCGGCAGCGGCCCGCCCAGCGTGGCCAGGGCGGCGGCCGCGAGCAAGGGGCCCACGGTATACGCCGGGAACAGCCCCACCACCAGGCAGATGGCGACCAGCACCTCCACCGGGATCTTCATGGAACGCGGTGGCTCGTGCGGCGGATAGTTCGGCAGGTCGTGCGGCTTGCCGTCGAAGAACACGCCGTAGATAAACCGCAGCGAGTACGCCACCGTCAGCGCCCCGGCAACGGTCGCCGTGGCCGGGATGATCCAGTTGAAGTCGCCCAGCAGGCCTTGCGCCAGGGTCTCGCCAAAGAACATCTCCTTGCTCAGGAATCCATTGAACAGCGGCACGCCCGCCATCGACAGAGAGGCCACGATGGCCAGCAGCGCGGTGTGCGGCATGTAGCGGCGCAGGCCTCGCAGCCGCTGCAGGTCGCGCGTGCCGGTCTCATGGTCGATGATGCCGGCCGCCATGAAGAGCGACGCCTTGAACACCGCATGGTTGAGGATGTGGAACAGCGCGGCCACCGTGCTCAACTGCGTGTCCAGCCCGAACAGCAGCGTGATCAGGCCGAGATGGCTGATGGTGGAATACGCCAGCAAGCCCTTCAGGTCGCGCTGCCACAAGGCCATGGCGGCGCCGGTCACCAGCGTGGCCAGGCCGGTGAGGCTGACTAGGTAGAACCACCAGTTGGTGCCGTCCAGCACCGGATAGAAACGGGCCAGCAGGAAGACCCCGGCCTTGACCATGGTGGCGGAATGCAGGTACGCCGAGACCGGTGTGGGCGCTGCCATGGCATGCGGCAGCCAGAAACTGAAGGGAAACTGCGCCGATTTGGTAAAGGCAGCCAGCAGGATCAGGGACAGCATCAGCGGATACAGCGGGTGCAGCTGCACCGTGCCGGCCTGTGCCAGCACGTCGGACAATTCCATGCTGCCGCAGATATGGCCGAGCAGCAGCACGCCGGCCAGCAAGGCCAGCCCGCCCCCGCCGGTCACCGTCAGGGCCATGCGCGCACCCTTGCGCGCATCCGAGCGATAGGACCAGAAGCCGATCAGCAGGAACGACACGATGCTGGTCATCTCCCAGAACACCGCCAGCAGCAGCAGGTTGCCGGACAGGACGACACCGAGCATCGCCGCCATGAACAGCAGCAGCAAGGCGAAGAAACGGATGGTGGATTCGCTGCGCGGCAGGTAATAGCGCGCATAGAGTATGACCAGCAGGCCGATGCCCAGCACCAGCAGCGAGAACACATAGGCCAGCCCGTCCAGCCGCAGGCTGAGGCTCAGCCCGATGTCCTCGATCCAGGGCTGCCGCCAGACGATGGCGCCGCCCTCGAACACCTGGCCCCGCGCACTGAGCAGCAGCCCCAGGCCGGCGAGCGGGGCGGCCACCACGATGGGCACGGCCAGGCAAGCGGCCAGACGCCGGGCCAGCGGCATCAGCACCGCGGCGATCAGCGGAAGCGCAATCAGCCAGACCGTCAACATCCGGCGTCTCCGGGCGCCGGGCCAGCGATGGTGCCGGACAAGCCGTCCGCGGCGGGCGAGACATGGATGACATGCGCCACCAGCGGCGGCGCGAACAGGGGCTGCGTCACCAGACTCGCCGCTGCCGCCTCGCTGCCGGGCGACCCATCTGCTGCAAGCAACACAACTGTCATCGCGCTACCACCTCTTATCCGATGTGCGTCACGATCCGCAAATAACGCCGGTCCGCGACCGACGCCAGGCTGGCTCTGGCGACTCTAGTTCAATTTGCACACAGGGACAACACATCGCCCCGGCCAATCTGCCCGCCGCCGCCGGCCTTCGGCACCCTTGCGCCGGCAAGCAGGCTAACCCAGAGCCGTGAAAACCAGACCGGCGACGCCGAGCCCTACCGCCGCCAGCGCATCGCCCGCAATCAGCCCGCCACCCACCAGCGACGTCGTGCTCATGTCCTCGGGCAAGGAATCGGGCGTGCCCTGCGGCCTTGGCGAGCTATTGAGCACACTGGCCACCACCCCGCCCAGCGCAAACCAGGCGGAGGTGGGAAGGTTGACGAATCCGCCAAAGGAGGATGCGTAAGGCGACGGCAGCACAACGGTATCCAGCAGGAAATCCGTCATGCGTCCAACCCTGCCGCCCTGGATGAAGCGCTGATAGCGCGCGCCCGATTTGACCAGCAAGCGCAGCAGCGCCGTAGCCAGGCCAAGGGCAATGCCGAGCGCCACCGCCGTGCGCTGATGCGGCAGGTCGTCGGTCAGGCCGCGCAATGCGCCGACGATCTTGTACGTCATGGCCGAGGCCCAGCGATGCGGCTGATCGCTGGCGGCAAGCACGGTCTGGTCCAGCGCCAGTTCAGGATAGGCGCGCATGAACAGCCTGGCGAACAGCACCGCCAGCACCGCGCCGGCGACAATGCCGGCCACCTGGAAGCGAAACTGCAAGGTGCGGTTGGTCCCTAGCCGCCAGCCGGTGGAGCGGTCCTGCTGCATATCGCACGCCTCGCTGGTCGAGACCAGCAGCACCGTCGCCGCGATCAGGCCCACTTGCGGGTCGCGCAAGCCAAGCGCTGCCATCAGGATCACGGACAGCACGAAGGCGGAGGAAATCGGGTTCTGGTCGACCATGCCGACCGAGATGCCGTTCACCATGGCGAACACGAATACCAGCAGCACCGCCAGCAACAGATATCCCGCTGGCTGGTGGAGCAGTCCGGTGCCGACCGCCACGATGGCGGCTCCCCAGAACAGCACCCATGCCGCCAGCCGCCACTGGCTGCCCTGCGCTGGTGCCGCCTGCCGGGGCATGCTGCCGCCACGCAAGCGCCGTCCCTGCCGAAATGCCCTGGACAGGATCAACGTGATATCGATCAGCGCCGCGCCCATGATCATGCCGAGCGCAATCAGGAAGGTGATCTTGCGAAACGGCTCGCCCGGCGCAAGCCAGCCGATCGAGATAAAGAACGGGATCAGCGCCCAGCTCGCCAGCCCGGCAACCAGCGCGGCAAGGCCGATGCGCGCGCCGACGATCATGCCGGCGCCGAAGGTGGACGCCGACAGGTCGATGGCGGCAAGCCGCTCGATGCGGGCTGCGCCGATGCCGCCAACGATGCCCAGCACCGTACCCCCGGCCAGGCGCGACACCGACTGCCTGAGCAGCACCGGATCGGTCAGGGCGCGCAGGATATTGGCGACCGCGAGGCCGGAGGGAAAGGTGAGCTGCAGGCGGTCGACCAGGATAGGCGTGTACAGCATGCCCACGCCAACACCGAACATGCCGACGCAAAGCATGTACAGCATCAGTTGCCACAGCGGCGGCTCGGGCAGGCCCATCCAGGTCATCGCCTGGACCACCACGGCCATGCCGCTCATGCCGGCCACCGACGAGGCGATGGTCTGGATATAGTTCGCCCCGTGGCGCCCTTCTGCGCCGTAGCCGTAGGTCATCGTGGAGCCGAGAATGCCAGCCAGGACCTGCCCGCCCACGAAGAAGCCGAGCGAGAAGTTCATATACGCCGCGGCGATCCCGCCCAGCGGACCGAGCACGAAGACACCGACGGCGCCGAGCAGCGCGTAGTACCGCCATCCGCCCTGTTCCGGCAGCCAGGCCCAGCGCCGGCCGGTGCCGGCCTGCCCTTCGCCCGGGCGCGGTGACGCCACTTCGCCGGCACGGACTGCGGCGTCTTGCGGTGGCCTGCCGGCTGCCGTCATTGGCTTCCCCCATGCGCGCCAGACGCATCAGTGGCTGCCTGGCTTTGATGCAAACGGAGCCCGCGCAGCGCATGCCTGCAATGGAAAGCGTATCTTGCCGGGGCTGGGCAGATGCTACCGCAAGCGGGATAGCGCGAGAAAGGCCTGCGTGCGCAAGGGCACGTTATGCCGGAAGCGCACGGTCGCCCAAGGCGGCCCGCAAAAAAAGACCGGACACAAGATGTCGTGTCCGGCAACCCATTTGCTGACTCAGATCGTGTCACTAACCCGAGAGGCTCAAATGATAATGCTTCTCATTAGAAATATCAAGACGGAATCGGCCAAGCCGCCCGGCCCAGACCTCAGGCGGCCACCGCCATGCGGCGCGCCTGCCCCGCGCGATGGCGCCCGAACCTGAGCATGGTGGCACCCGCGATCACCGCCGGAATCCCCACCATGATGAACAGCGCCGGCATGGTCAGGCCCATCGACAACATGGTGCCGCCGCCGACCGAACCCACCACCGAGCCTATCCGCCCGACCCCGTTGGCCCAGGCCACCCCGGTAGCACGGCAATCAGTGGGATAGTAGGCCGCGGACAATGCGTTGGCGCCGACCTGCGAACCGGAAACGCAGAACCCCGCGGCGAACACCGCCAGTCCCGCCAGCCACGGTRCCGTGGTCAGGCTGCCGATGGCCGCGATAAAGAGCCCCGCCAGGGTGTAGGTCGCCGCCAGCACGTAGTGCGGGTTTGCGCGATCCATCAGCCAGCCGAGCGCGATGGCGCCGAGCGTGCCACCCACCTGGAACATCATGGTGACCAGCGCCGCGGTCTTGAGCGATACCCCGGTCGCGCGCAGCAGCGTGGGCAGCCAGCTCGAGAGCAGGTAGATCACCAGCAAGCTCATGAAAAAGGTGAGCCAGAGCAGCAAGGTGCCACGCACCAGTTCGGGCTTGAAAAGGTGGGCCACCGGTGAGCCGGGAGCGCGCTTGTCCGCCACGATGCTGCCGGGCACGATCGGCTCGCCCTGCGCGATCCGTTGCAGCGTCGCCGCAACCCGCCCTGGCTGCTTGCCGCTCATCAACAGGTACCGGACGGATTCGGGCAGCTTCCACAGCAGGAACGGCAACAGCAACAAGGGCAGCACGCCGCCCATCAGCAGCACCGAGCGCCAGCCGTGCTCCTCGATCAGGTTCGCTGAGGCAAGGCCGCCCAGCGCCGAGCCGATCGTGAAGCCGCAGAACATGGTCGTCACCAGGAAGGAGCGCCGCTTGCCCGGACAATACTCCGAGGTCAGCGTGATGGCGTTGGGCATGGCGCCGCCCAGGCCGAGGCCGGTCAGGAAGCGCAGCGCCACCAGCCCCCACAGCGAGCCCGAGAAGGCGGAGACGATGCTGGCGACGCCGAAGAACAGCACGCAGAAGACCAGCACGCTCTTGCGGCCGAACCGGTCGGCCAGGGGTCCGAACAGGAACGCCCCCGCCATCAGTCCGGCCAGCCCGGCGCCAAACAGCGGCGCCAGGTGCGCCGGGGTGAGCTGCCATTCGGCGCGGATCGCCGGCGCGATAAAGCCGATGGCCGCCGTATCGAAGCCGTCAATGGCGACGATCAGGAAGCACAGCACGACGATCCCGACCTGGAACGCCGACAAGGGCTGGCGGTCGATGAATTCGGTAATGCCGATAGTGGGTTGGGTGGGCACAGCTGTCTCCTTCATTGTCTGTCGAGGCGGCCGCTTTGCGATCGGCTCGCCCTTGGTGGCCTTTCCGGCCTTTCCGGCCTTTCCGGCCTTTCCAGCCTTTCCGGCTGCGGCCTGCTACGGCTTTGCAGCCGGCCCTACCGCGCCCCTCCCAGGCAGTCTTCCGCGCGCCAGCCGTGCAGCCATTGCAGCGCGTCATAGAACTGCTCCTGCGTACGCCCGACCCACAGCGAATTGCGCACCAGCCGCTCCACGCCCTTGGCGTGGTAGAGCCGGCCCATCTCGCGGGCGGAATACAGTACCCGTGCGGTGCGCGGGATGCGCACCTTCTCGTACAGTGCGAAGGCCGCCTCGAAATCGCCATCGCTGGCCTCGATGGCCGCGCCCAGCGTGACGGCATCCTCCAGCGCCTGGCAGGCGCCCTGCGCGAGGTACTGCGTCATCGGGTGCGCGGCATCGCCCAGGATGGTGGCGCGGCCAAAGCTCCAGCGCTCGACCGGGTCGCGGTCCGCGGTGGCCCAGCGCCGCCAGGAGCTCGGGCGGTCCAGCATCTGGCGCGGACGGGGGTGGATGCCTTCGAAGTACGACAGCACTTCTTCCTTGCTGCCATCGCGCACGCCCCACACTTCCTGCTCGCGGCTATGGAAGGTCACCACCAGGTTGTACTGCTCGCCGCCACGCAGCGGGTAATGCACCAGGTGGCAGTCGGGACCTGCCCATACCACCGGCGCGTTGATCTGCAGGTCGGCTGGCATGTCCGCCACATCGACCACGGCGCGGTACACCACGTGCCCGGTCACGCGCGGCTCGTCGCCCAGCAAGGCCTGGCGCACCGCCGATTTCACGCCGTCGCAGCCGATCACCGCGTCGGCCTGGTGGCGCTCGCCATGCTGGTCGACCACGGTGACGCCGCGCTCGTCCTGCTCCAGCGCGCACACCGTGGTGGCGGTGCGGAACTGGATCAGCGGGTGGTCCTGCACGGCTTCCAGGATGGACAGGTGGATGTCGGCGCGATGGATCACCGCATAGGGATTGCCGAAGCGCTTGCGGTAGCGCTCGCCGACGTCCACCTTGGCCACCTCGGTGGCATCGATGGCGTCCATCATCATCAGGTAGTCGGTAAAGACCGAGCGCTTGCGCGCGGCTTCGCCCACGCCCAGCGCGTCGAGCGCGGCAAAGGCGTTGGCGCCGAGCTGGATGCCGGCGCCGATTTCGCCGATTTTCTCTGCCTGCTCCAGCAATTCGACGCGGATGCCTTGCCGGGCCAGCGCCAGCGCTGCGGCCAGGCCGCCGATGCCGCCGCCCACGACGATCACCTTGCGGTCCGTGCTGCGAATGGAATTCATGTTGGTCTCCCTGGTTGCGCGCCCTGGACAAGTCCGCCCAGGGCGCCCCTTTCGATCAGCGCGCCGTGTAGTCCGGCTGCCGCTGAGGTTCTGCCTGCTGGAAGGCAGGGTGCTCGCTGGCGTGGCGGAAGACCGCCATGGTCCGCTCGAAGCCGCTGGTATCGCAGCCCATGCGCTGCGCGTTGGCGATCTGCGGCACCAAGCAGCAGTCAGCCAGCGTGGGCTGCTCACCGAAGCACCACGGGCCACGCCCGTACCGCGCCAGCAGGCGTTCCACCGCGCCAAGCCCTTCCTCGGCCCAGTGCCGGTACCAGGCGTCTTTCTGCTCCGGCGACACCGCCAGCACGTCCTGCAGGTAGCGCAGGATGCGCATGTTGTTCACCGGATGGATGTCGCAGGCGATCACATTGGCCAGCTCCAGCACCCGCGCGCGCTGCTCCACCGCCAGCGGGATCAGGCGCGGTTCCGGGTGGTGGGCATCGAGGTAATCGATGATCGCCATCGACTGGCCGAGGTGGAAGTCGCCGTCCACCAGCGCCGGCACCACCGCCGAGGGATTGATGGCCGCCACGTAGCCGGCGGCGCGATGCTCGCCCACGCGGATATTGACCGGCCGGTAGTCGTGCGGCAGGCCCTTGAGCGCCAGCGCGATGCGCACGCGGTAAGACGTGGAGCTGTTGAAGAAGCTATAGATCTGCACGGTGCAGCCCTCTCGAAATACAGGTCAGGTCAGGTCAAGCCACGCGCACCGACAGTTCGCCCAGCCGCTCGACACCGGCCACCATCAGGTCGCCCGGCTTGACGGCGCCAACGCCTTCGGGCGTGCCGGTGTAGATCAGGTCGCCCGGTTCCAGGCGGAAGTATTTCGACAGGTCGGCCACGGTCTCGGCCACCGACCAGATCAGGTGGGTCACGTCGCTGCGCTGCTTGTCGGCGCCATTGACGGTCAGCCAGATCGCGCCCTGCTCGAAATGCCCGACATCGCCCGCCGGATGGATCGGGCCGATCGGCGCCGAGGCGTCGAAGGCCTTGCCGATTTCCCAGGGGCGGCCCATTTCGCGCATCTTCATCTGCAGGTCGCGGCGGGTCATGTCCAGGCCCACGGCGTAGCCCCACACGTGTTCGAGCGCCTGCTCAAGCGGGATATCCGAGCCGCCCTTGCCGATGGCCACGACCAGTTCGGACTCGTAGTGATAGTTGCTGGTCTGCGCCGGGTAAGGCAGCGTCAGGGTCTCGCCATAGACCACCGGAATCACGGCGTCGGCCGGCTTGCAGAAGAAGAACGGCGGCTCGCGGTCGGGATCGAAGCCCATCTCGCGGGCATGCGCGGCGTAGTTGCGGCCCACGCAGTAGACGCGGCGCACGGGAAACTGGTCGCTGGTACCCACGACCGGAACGGTCACGGTAGCGGGAGGAGTAACAACGAAGGACATGGGAAATCTCGCACGAAAAGAAGGATGGAACCTCGCAGGCCGTTCGCGGCCCGCGGGGAAAAGGAAGAAAGAAAAAAGGAAATCAGGTGCGCTCTTCGCGCAGCAGATTGAGTGCGGACAGCACCGGGCGGTCGGAATAGCTGAACAGCACCGTGTCTTCGACCGAGGCCAGTTGCACGGGCTGCCATGAAGGCACCACGAAGGTGTCGCGCGGCTCGAACTGGAACTGCGCCTCGCCGATGCGCGCCGTGCCGCGCCCTTCCACCACGGAATAGACGGTGGCGTCGGTGCTGCGATAGGTCTTGCCCTGGAAGCCGGCCGGCAGGTACTGCATGAAGGTGGCCATGGTCGGCATCGGCCAGCCGCCGGTGGCCGGGTTCACGTAGCGCAGCTTTACGCCGTCCCAGGCATCCAGCTCGCCATTGCGGAAGAGCTGGTCCAGCGCCTCGCGGCTGCGGGCGTACGGGTAGCTGAAGATCGGCGAAGTCGGATCGGTGACACGGTGGCGCACCGGCAGCATGTTGTGGCCAAAGCGGGCAAAGCTGTCGCCCTCGGGACGCAGCACCGGCTGCGAGGCTTCGGGATAGTTTTCCGCAAACCCTGCATCCAGGTGCTGCAGCAGCGGAATATCCAGCCCGTCGAGCCAGACCACCGGCTCGCCGCCGTCCGCGACGCACGGATTGCCATGATCGTGCCAGGTCCAGGACGGCGTAATGATGAAGTCGCCCGGGTACATGGTGGTGCGCTCGCCGTTGACGGCGGTCCAGGCGCCGCAGCCTTCCACGATAAAGCGCAGCGCGGATTGCGTATGGCGATGACTGGGAGCGATCTCGCCGGGCAGGATCAACTGCAGTCCGGCATACAGCGTGGAGGTGATGCTCGACTTGCCAGGCAGGCCGGGATTCTCCAGCACCAGCACGCGGCGCACCGCTTCCGCCGCACTGATGACCTCGCCCGCCTGCATCACCAGCGGGCGGATCTCCGTGTACTTCCAGATCGCCGGCTGCGCCTGCGGCCGCGGCTGGGGAGGCACCAGCGCGTGCAGCGATTCCCACAGGGGGGCCATATGGTTGCGGCCGATGCGGCCGTAGTACGCCGAGCGGCCCGCGCTCTTGCTTGCGTCTGACATGCTTGTCTCCGGGTCCTTCGCCCCTGCCTGGCTGCAGGGCTTCGATGGAATATTTATACGCCCGGAGATATACCTTGTAAAATAATCAATTCTTCTTATCCATATGGATATGGATATGGCTCAAAGGGAATACCCGGATGGATTGGACCCAGCGCCTTCGGCTGCGCAACCTGCAGATGCTGCTTAGCCTCGCGCAGACCGGCAATATGAGCCAGACGGCCGTCGCGCTCAGCACCACGCAACCGGCCCTGTCGAAGTGGCTCAAGGAACTCGAAGACGACATCGGCCTGCCGCTGTTCGAGCGCCACGCGCGCGGCCTGCGGCCCACGCCCTACGGCGAATCGATGATTGCCCACGCCAGGCGCATCGAGGCGCACCTGGATAGCGCCCGCGACGACATGCAGGCCATGCGTGAAGGCGGCGCCGGGCTGGTGGTGATCGGCACCTCGGGGGCTTCCGCCGCCGATACCGTGCCCCTTGCCGTCACCTCGCTGCTGCAGCGCATGCCGAAAGCCCAGGTCCGGCTGGTCGAAAGCACGATGAACCTGCTGATGGCACAACTGGCGCGGGGCGAGGTCGATATCGTAGTGGGCCGCTCTGCCCCGGAACTGCAGGACGGGCAGATGCGCACCGAGGCGCTCTACATGGAGCCGATCCATTTCGTGACGCGCCCGCGCCATCCGCTGTTCGAGATGGCCGAGACGGCCTGGAGCGACCTGCGTGCGTACCGGTGGATCGTCTGGCCGCGCGGCACGCCGATCCGCAATACGCTGGAGTCGGCGCTGAACGCGGCTGGCGAGAGCATGCCGGGCGACTGCGTGGAGTCGAACTCGGTCATCCTCAACCTGACCTTGCTCAACCACAGCAATATGATCGGCGTCGCCTCCCACCGGACCGCGCGCCGCCTGGAGCAGCTCGGCGCCCTGCGCATCCTGCCGCTGCGGCTGGCCGGCTTCGGCTCGGTGTCGATGTACTGGCGCGACGACAGCTTTGCCCGCACGGCTGTCAGCGCCGCGTTAGACGCCTTGCGGCGCGCGGCGGTCCGATCGGTCGGCGACATGACCGGCGATGAGGGCGGATAGCTGCAGGCGCCTTCCTTTATGCGCTGCACTATGCCATGGCACCGCCTTGCATGTCTCATTGGTCACTAAATTTCCGTTTATGGAAACTATTGCCTTTGGTAGTCGTCATGCCTGATAGTTTCGCCAAACGGAAACTATATTGACTTTTCCCACGGCGAATTCTAAAGTTTCCATATTCGGAAACAATGCACCGGGATTCCCTCCGCGCGGCCCATGTTTCCGCAAGACGAAACAATAATCGTTGAAGCTCGTTGAAGCTCGTTAAAACCAGGAAGCCTCAAGCCCTATGCCGCGCCAATTGCCAACCGCCCTGCCCCCCGTCCACCCGCGGATCGCCAGTCTCGACGCACTCGGCGCGCTCGTCCGTCATCGCCGGCTCAAACAGCAGCTCCGGATCGACGACGCCGCGAGCTTTTGCGGCGTATCGGCGAACCTTCTGTCACGGCTGGAGAATGGCCGCCCCGTCCAGACCGACAAACTCCTGCTAGTCCTTTCCGGGCTGGGCCTTGGCATGATCCTGGGGCCGAAGGCGGCCATCGCGGAAGTCGAGCTACCCGCCACCGCTTTCGAGTGCGCCTGATGGCAACGCATCCGCTCAGCGTCTTCGATGGCTCCGACAAGGTGGGCACCGTCCTGTACGACGCGCTGGAAGACAGCTTCTCGTTTGCCTATGACGAGGCCTGGCGCTCGGCGGCGCACCGCTACCCGCTGTCGCCGGCCATCGCCTTCGATAAACCAGCAAGTTCGGCAAGCCTCAGGCGCTTCATTGAGAACCTGCTTCCCGAAGGCCGGGCGCTGGACATTGCCTCGGTCTACGGCCAGGTCTCGAAGAACAACGTCTACGGCCTGATCCGCCAGCTTGGCGGCGAAACGGCGGGAGCGCTCAGTTTTCATGCCGACGCCCCCCCGAAGGCGCAAGCACGGCAACTGCGCGAGATCTCCGTCGACGAACTGAACCAGCGCATCCGCGATCGGGAGCAAGTGCCTTTCACTGTATGGGACGGGCGGGTTCGCTTGTCCATCGCCGGCTACCAGGACAAACTGGCTGTGTTCATGGACGGGGACCGCATCTACCTGGCCGACGGAGCCGGCGTTGCGTCAACCCACATCGTCAAGCCCGAGCCGGTCCATGAAGCGGCCGCCTGCATGGTGGCAAACGAACACTTCTGCATGACGCTGGCCGGCCGCCTTGGCTTGCCCGTTGCGCCGGTGTCGATCCGCCGCATTCCCAGTCCGATCCTTCTGGTCACGCGCTTCGACCGCGTGAAGGAAAACGGAGCGGTCAGGCGCCTGCATATCGTTGATGCGTGCCAGGCGCTGGATCTTCCGGTGAGCTACAAGTACGAACGAAATTTCGGCGCCACCAAGGATGTTGCAGCGATCCGCGACGGCGTCAGCTTCGAACGGCTGTTTTCCTTGCGGGAGAAGACGGTCGACCAGGCCGTCGCCCAGCGCGTCATGCTGCAATGGGCCATTTTCCAGTTCCTGATCGGCAACAGCGACGCACACGGGAAAAACTTCTCGTTCTTCTGCTCGCGCGCCGGGCTGACGCCTACGCCCTTCTACGACCTGGTCTCCGTGGTTCAGTACGATCAGTTCCTGCACGACCTTGCCATGGCGATCGGCGACGCGTTCGACATGGCGGAGGTCACGCCCTATGCCTTGGCGGACTTCATGTCGCGCATCGGCATCCGCAGGCCGACCGCCGTGCGGACCATGACAAGCCTGGCGCGAGCCGCTGCCACCCAGGCGGCAGGGCAAGCCGAGGACCCCGTGTACATCGGAGAAGAGCGCGGCATGGTGCGCGCGATCGCTGCCTTGGTCCAGCGCCAGGCCGACCGCCTGATCGATATGGCGCCGAAGATATTGGCGGTCGACGCAGCCTTGCTGTAGATCCAGGCGCTCCCCTGGCGGCTTGCCAGGCGCCTTCAGCCCCGGGCGCCAGCCGCGCATACCCGGCGCGGCGAGCGTTCACGCCTGGCCGGACCGGAGCGGCGCAACCCGGACCGGGTCGACATGGGTCATCACGTTTAGCACGTCGCGCACCTCCAGCGCGCGCCGGCGCGCCTCCAGGGCAATGGAGTGCCCGGCTTCCACGGTCATCGCCCCATCGATCTCGAGGTGCACATCCGCCAGGATGAAGTCGCCCATCTTGCGTGTCTTCAGGTCATGCAGGCCCAGCACGCCCGGCGTGGCCGCCATCGCTTGCCGGATCGCCTCGACCGTCCGCGCATCCACGGCGCGATCCATCAGGTCATGCAGCGCATCCCACGAGAATTTCCAGCCCATCCTCGTGACTATCAGCCCGACCACCAGCGCCGCTACCGGATCGAGCAAGTGGTAGCCGAGCAGATTGCCGCCAACGCCGACGGCAACCACCAGCGACGATGCCGCATCCGAGCGCGCATGCCATGCATTGGCGACCAGCATGCCGGAGCGCACGCGCTCGGCCACGGCGAGCATGTAGCGGAACAACAGTTCCTTTGCCACCAGCGCGCCCAACGCCACCCAGAGGGCGATGGGCTTGACCGGCTGCAACAGTTCCGGATGCTCCAGCTTTTGCACGGCCGACCACAGCATGCCGGCGCCGACCGCGAGCAGCAGCACGCCGATCGCCAGCGACGCGGCCGTCTCGAAACGCTGGTGGCCATACTGGTGATCGGCGTCCGCGTCCTTGCGGCTGTGGTGGCTGGCAAACAGCACCACGAAATCCGAGACCAGGTCGGACAACGAGTGGATGGCATCGGCGATCAGCGCCTGCGAGCCGGCGAACAGGCCGGTCAGCAGTTGCATGCCGGTCAGCAGGATATTGACCGCCACGCTCACCCACGTGCTGCGGCGCGCTGCCTGGGCCTTGGCTTGGCCGTCCACGCCGGATTCTTCGTCTGTTGTCTCAACTTCCATCGACGTCTCTCAGTGGCGCGGTGGTCCGGTGGATTCATTTCGCGCGGCCGCGCAATGGCAAGGGGCCGCAGGATCGCGCCGCCGCCGTGATTGTGCCCGCCAAACCCTCAGCATGGATAGCCAGCGCATGCGCGGCGGGGAAACCGTGTGTCAGTGCGACATCAGCAGCGCAATCCCGGCATGGCGCATCAGCGTGCGGGTGGTGCCGCCCGTGACCAGTTCACGCAGGCGGGCGTGGCCATATCCGCCCGCCACCAGCAGATCGGCGCGCAAATTGCCCACAGCCTCCAGCAGGAGCTGGCCCACCCGATTGCTGCCTTGCACGGCGTGCATGGCGGCAGTGATGCCATGCTGCGCCAGGTAGTCGCGCAGGCCGGCGTGCGCGCCGGGAACATCGGGCATGCCGTGCGTGCCTGCACGATCGTGCGTGCCTGCTTGATCGTACGTGCTTGCCGCGATCACCGTGACACGCCGGGCCTGGCGCAGCAGGGGCATCGCATCCGCCACCGCCCGCGCCGCTTCCCGTCCGCCGTCCCAGGCAATGGCCACATGCTCGCATGGCAGGTGGCGCACGCCCGGCGGCACCAGCAACACCGGCCGGCCGGCGTTGAGCAGCACATACTCGGCGGTCTGCGCCACCAGCACAGGGACCGACGCCGGCCCGGGCAAGCGGGCCAGGACGACCAGGTCGGCCACCCTTGCCTGCTGGGCCAGGGCCCAGCCGGGCTCGTCCTCGATGACCCTGTGCGTGAAACCCACGCCTGGTGCCGCCTCGTGCATGGCACGATGAAAGGCGGCGCCGGCTTCGGCGCCCTGCGCCAGCAACTGGCGCCTGGCCAGCTCGGCGTAACGCCCGGCTTCCTCGCCCGCCCCGCGGAAGGGCTCGAGCCGCATACCCGTGGCGGTCACGCCGATCACATGGCCCGCCGAGCACCGCGCCAGTTCCGCGGCCAGGCCGACGCGGTCCGCGCAGCCGGGGTCGGCGCCGAGTTCGACCAGCACGGTCTTGAATCCCATGATATTTTCCCTCCGCTTTTTGGAAACGTCCGTGGATATGCTTCGGATATGTTTCAGCTATGCTTCGGACATGCGCAGACGTTCTCCGACCATCCCGGATGCACTTTACCCTGTGCGGCGGCCAGCGTCAGGTTCTCCCTGACTTCGCCCGGATGCGACGGAGCAGCGTTGTATGAAAAAAAACTTCAGGATCCGCTGCCGGATGCCGATAGCTGCATCAGAGCCGAGTCAATGTCCGGCGAACCCAGGCGGGCAAGGCGGGCATTCCCGGTTGTCAGCGACGTTTACCTCACTCATGCCAGACAGAGACAAAGCGCTCAGCATAGCCGACCCGCATCAATTGTTCCGCAATTCGCTTGAGCAAGCCTCCGATGCCGTCTTCGTGCTGGACACGAACAACCGGGTGATCTTCCTGAACGCTGCGGCGGAGGCGCTCTATGGAGCGTCCCGCAAACAGGTCGTCGGCATGGACGTGGACGCGTTCGTGCAAATACTGCCCTGCATCGACGCGAGCGCCTCCGGCATGGAACCCACCCTGGAAGGCGAGCACGCCCGGCCCTGCTCCGCCGCCCAGATCCTGCGGCCGGACGGCGAGCGGCGCTTTGGCTATATCGCGGAGTCCAGCACCCGGCTGGGAGACGTCACGCTGCGCACGCTGCTGCTGAAAATCACGCGCAGCCCGGAGCCTACCTACGAACGGCTGCAACGAAAGGTGTTGCAGGCCATGGTGATGGAGCAGCCTCTCCCGGTCGTGATGGAACTGATCTGCGAGGAAGCACAGCGTGTTGCGCCCTCGGTGATTGCCTCGGTACTGCGGGTCGGCGCCGATGGCCGTATGCACCCGCTGGCCGCCCCCGGCCTGCCGGCGCACTACGCATCGGCACTGGACGGCATCAGCATGGGGCCGGCCACCGGCTCGTGCGGCACGGCAGCCTGGCTGGGCGAGCCGGTGGTGGTCAGTGACATCGCCCACGATCCGCTGTGGGCGGACTACCGCCATCTCGCCCTGCCGCTTGGCCTGGCAGCGTGCTGGTCGCACCCGATCAAGGCAAGCGACGGGCGTGTGCTCGCCACGCTGGCGTTCTACTACCGCACTGTCCGCCAGCCCGACCCCTTCCACCTGCAGCTCGTCGAGGTGTGCGCGTCGCTGTGCAAGCTCGCGTTCGAACGCGAGGAAGCGGCCGAGCGGATCCTGCGGCTCGACCACTACGATTCGCTGACCGGCCTGCCCAACCGCAGCCTGCTGCAAAGGCAGGCCGGCACCACGCTGCTCGCCGCGCGCCAGTCCGGCACCACGCTCAGCGTGCTGTTCGTCGACCTGGACCGTTTCAAACATGTCAACGACTCGCTTGGCCACGCCGGCGGCGACAAGCTGTTGCGCGAAGTGGCTCAGCGCCTGATCGCGCATGCCGGAGAAGCCGCGCTGGTGGCACGGCTCTCGGGCGACGAGTTCGCGCTGGTGCTGCCCGACAGCGACCGCGCCCACACCATCGCCGCAGGCAAGCGCTTGTTGAGCGCGCTGCATCAGCCGCTGCGCATCGATCACGCCAGCATCACGCCCTCGGCCAGCATCGGCATCAGCATGTTCCCCGCCGACGGCGATGGCCTGGAATACCTGCTGCACTGCGCCGAGATGGCCATGTACGACGCCAAGGCTGCCGGGCGCAACCTGTTCCGCTTCTTCAGCATCGGGATGAACTGGGCCGCCCAGGAGCGCCTTGCGCTGGAATCGGCGCTGCGCGAAGCCTTGCTCGCGGAGGACCTGCACCTGAATTTCCAGCCCCAGGTGTTCCTGCGCGACGGCCGGCTCTACGGGCTGGAAGTCCTGGTGCGCTGGCATCACCCGCATTTCGGCGCGGTGCCGCCCGACCGCTTCGTGCCGCTGGCGGAAGACTGCGGCCTGATCGGCGCACTCGATCGCTGGGTGCTGGAACAATCCTGCGCGCAACTCGCCGCCTGGCGCCGGGACGGGCTGTCCGTGCCCACGATCTCGGTCAATATCTCGCCTGCCAGCTTCCGGGACCCGGGGCTGCCGACGCACGTGGCCGAGACCCTGGCCCGCCACGGACTGCCGGCCCAGGCGCTGGTACTGGAGATGACCGAGGGGCTGCTGATGGAGGACGACGCCGGCATTGCCGCGACCGTCGCGGCCATCCACGCGCAGGGCGTGCGCTTGTCGATGGACGACTTCGGCACGGGATATTCCAGCCTTGGCTATCTCAGGCAGTTGCCCGTGCACCAGCTCAAGCTCGACAAGAGTTTTGTGATCGACCTGGAAAGCGACGCGGCGGCGCGCGAGCTGGCCAGCGCCGTCATCCGCATCGGCGACAGCCTGAAGCTCGCGGTGGTCGCCGAAGGCGTGGAAAACGAAGCGCAGCGCCAGTTCCTGCTCTCGCAGGGATGCCATATGGGACAGGGTTATTTGTTTTCCCGCCCGCTGGACGCCGCCGCGGTGGCGCGCTGGATCGTCGCGCCGCGCTCGCCCGAGCGCCAGCCGGCGGCGCCCGGCGACCGGCATTCCAGGCACTGAATACCGCACGATCCCGCCGGCGCGGGAGTACCGGGCCGCTGCCGTGGCAGCCGCGCAACGCCCCACCAGCCGCATGGCCGGCGCGGTCATCGCCCAGCCAGGGATCGGCGGCGCCATTGTGATGGCCACGCGGCTCGCGCGGCACGATCCGTGGCTCGGAAGCAACTGATTCGGCCGCCCGGATCCCAAATGTTCGTGCAGACACATTGCTTTGTATTTGCCCGGCTCGCCGCTACCTACAATCGAAATGTCGGGAGGCACATCCCGTCCATCATCGAGCCAGCAACGCATCATGCAGTACCAAGCAGCAACCCCCACCGCAATCTGCCTGCAGGGCCTGCGCGAGCTTGCCGCCCTGCTCACTGCAGGCTCCCTGCTCCAGTCCGCCACCTTGCAGGTGATCGCCGAATACGAGCGCAATGCCCGGAGTTCCGAGGACGAGTTCTACGCGCGGCGCCACACCTGGGACTAGCCGCGGCATTGCCCGGAACCGGACCGTCCTGGCTGCCAATCAATGCCGGCAGGCCAGCGCAGAGCGCACGCCGGCACCACGCACCAGCGGCAGGATCGTCGGCGTGAGCGATTTCAGCAACTGCACGGACAACGCGCTGGTAAAGGCGTAGCGCGCGGCATAGGGCTCCTGCACATAAGCGGTAATGTTGCCGAAGTAACGCTCGCCCAGGAAGAACACGAAGGTGGCCGATCGGCTGACCACGCGCGAGGAAATCAACCGGCCGCCCGGTCCGAAGACCTCGTAGCGATGGTCGCCGGTGCCGGTCTTGCCGCCGGCCACGATCCCGCTGCTGCCCAGCGCTGCCTTCAGCGAGCCTGCCGTGCCCGAATTCACCACGCCGATCATCGCGTCGCGCACCACCTCGGCAATATCCTCGCTCAGCAGCCGCTTGCCCTGCATGCCCAAGCCGAAATCGGTGGCGTACGGCGTGCCCTGCGCGAATTCCAGGCTGCGCAGCGCGGTGGCCTGCTGGCGCACGCCGTTGCCCTGGATGATGCCCACCAGCTCGGCCAGGGCGGCGGGCCGGTCGCCGGCGGCGCCGATCGCCGAAGCGTAGGACGGCGTGATCGCGCTAAACGGATAGCCAAGCCGCTGCCAGCGCCGCGCGATCTCGCGGAAAGCCTGGCGCTCCAGCTGACTGCGGATGCGGCGCGTCTGGCCGCCGGGGTTGCGGGTCTTGAACAGCCAGGCGTACACCTCCTGGCGCTGGTCCGCGCTGTCGCGCAAGACCTCATCCAGGCTGGCGTCGGGCCGCTGGCGCAGGTAATCCAGCAGCCATAGCTCCAGCGGATGCACCCTCGCCAGGTAGCCACGGTCGTTCAGCGAGAAGCTGGTCGGCCCATATTTGCGGTACAGCGTCGCCAGCTTGTCGTCGGTCAGCCCCACGCGCGGGAAGATGGCGCGCATGGTCTTGTCGAACTGCTCCTGGTCGATGTCGGGATCGATGCTGCGCAGCGTCACCGCCAGCCCCACCTGCGAGAAGCGCCGGTTTTCAAGCGCGCGCTTGACGGCTTCCTGGTGGGTCATGCCGCGATATTTCCCATAGAAAGCGCGCAGGTAGTCGCTGCCCTCCTTGTCGGCGAAGCGCACCAGGTAGGCCCGCCGCTGCGGCGCGGCCGGGTTGTTCAGCCACTCGTCGGCGTCGGGGTGCAACCGGTAGGTCTCGTAGCGCACGATATCCCGCATCAGGCGGATAAAGACCAGGTTCACCGAGTGCTCGAAGCCTTCCCGCACCGGCATGATTTTCATGTTCTCCCAGCGCTCGAAGTTGCTGAACGTCTGCAGCCCGCCGCCGGTAAAGAACGCTTCCCCCGCGCCGCCGGAGTATCGGCGCAGCATGGCGGCCTCCAGGATGGCGCGCCGGCTCTTGTCGGAAGCGGTGAGCAGGTAATTCACCACCCACTGGGTCAGAAAATCGAGCTTGGCCGGCTTGACCTCGCGCAACTGGGCGGGGGACATGTCGACAAATTTCTCGCGCAATTCCGAGATGATCTCCAGGTAGGTCACCAGGGTACGCAGCTTGGCGGTGGAGCCCAGGTTAAGCCGCGCGCCGCGGTTGAGGTCGAACGGCAGGTCCAGGTTGTCGGACTGCACGCGCAGCAGGTTTGCGCCGTCGATCTTTTCGTAGAGCGTGAAGCTGATCGCCAGCTTGCCGGGGTCGTCGCCCTCGCGCAGCAGGTTGTGGCCATACATACCGAAAGCATGGGCGCCATCGCGCGTGCCCGCCTTCAACAGCGCCTCGGTAACGACACGCTGCAAGCCGGTGTTGATGGTGCTGTGCGCCGTCAGGTCGAGGCGGTCCAGCTCATAGCTGCTGCCCAGGTCGAGATAGCGCAGCAGGTCGGTGCGCACGCCGCTCAGGGCCTTGCGCGAGATAAACGAGATCTCCGGCCGATCCAGCGCGGGGGGCGACAGGCGCAGGGGCTGCGCCAGGGCCGCGTCGCGCAGCCAGGGCGGGATGGCGCCGGCGGCCGCCAGCAGGCGCAGGTAGCTATCGGTCAATGCCGCCAGCGCGTCGGTATTGCGGCGCAGGAAATGCGATGGTCCGCGCTGCGCGATGATCAGCGAGAGCGCTTCCTTGAACACCTTCGCCTGCCGTTCGCCGAGTTCGCCCTCGCCCTGGCCCGCGCCAGGTCCCGGCCCTGCCGCATTCGCCAGCAGGCGGTTGGCTTCATCGAAATCCTGCCCGTACCAGGCCCACAGCCCGTCCCCCAGCCCGTTGACCTCGCCCAGGCCCGGACGGGCCGAGAGCGGCACGGAGTTCAGGTAATCGAGCAGGATGCGCTGCCTGGCGGCCACGGTATTCGGCCCGTCCAGATAGGCGCGCATCGACGCGCTGGCCATCTGCCGGAACTTTTCCTTGGGCGAACTGGTGCGGCCCGCCCGCGAATGGCGGAATTTCTCGATCTGCGTGGCAAGGGTGCTGCCGCCGGGAGCATTGTGCTTTTCGTTGAAAAAGCGCATGCCCTGGTCCATTGCCGCACGCGTAAAGCGCCGCACGTCGAGCGCGGGGTTGAGCATGGGAAACTCGGGATCGAGCAGGTCGCGGTTTTCGATAAAGAGCAAGGACTCTACCAGCAAGGCCGGAATCTGGGCGAAGCTGACATAGGTACGGGACGGGTCGGGCCGGGCATTGAACGGCTCGTCATTGCAATCAAGCAAATCCAGGCTGGCATGGGTCTTTTCGTGGTACGGCGCGAACAGCCCGGCATCGGTCAGCTCAAGCATCCGGTCCGACCAGCGCGCCTGGCGTTCGCGCCGAAAACCGCGCGCCTCCAGCAGTTCGGTGAACTGCGGCAAGCGGCTATAGCCGAAGCGCATGTCGTAAGGCCCGTCGTCCGGGAAGCGGATGCGATCGCTCGGGCCGTTCTGCACTTCGAACGCCACGTCCTTCGCGCGCCCGGCGAAATAGCGTGCCTGCAAGCGCGAGGTGGCCAGCTCCTCGCTGACGAAGGCGCACAGGAAATAGACGCAGCCCACGAGCAGCGCCACTACCAGGAGCCTGGGCCAGAGACGTCGACGCACGATTCAGGTCCGTTTGCGAGGAAACCGGGCTTTCCCGGTGCTTCGGCCACCGCAGGCCGCCTGCTGGCAACGATGCCACTGTTCGACCACCTTTGTCACTACGTATACCCTAGTTCAATGGGGCCCAACGCACAAAAATGTGCGCATGCGGCACCACCGCTCCTCCCGCCTGTTCAGCCATATGGCGGCCGCATCCATCAACTGATGCACGAAACGCGGCGATGGCCTGGTTCAACTGCCGCGCCTGGCCACCCAGGGCGGCAGCCCGCATGCGCACCAGGCCTTCGAGCAAGCGCAGGGCGATCGATGTTCCCGACGCCACGTGACCGAGCCCGCTCAGGCTTACAATGCCGGCTCTGCGCCCCCATCCCGCAAGGCCCGCGACCATGACTGCCAATCCCTCCTCCGTTTTCTCACCCGACGAGCAGGAGAGCTTCTACCGCCTCATTGCGTCGCGCCGCGACATGCGTCACTTCATTCCGGGCGCGTCGGTCGACGAGGGCGCCCTGCTGCGCATCCTCCACGCCGCGCACAGCGCCCCTTCGGTTGGCCTGATGCAGCCGTGGCGCTTCATTCGTATCGCCGACCCCGCCCTGCGCGAGGAAATCGCCGCCCTGGTCGAGGCAGAGCGGCAGAACACGGCGCGTGCAATGGGCGAGCGCGACGGCGAGTTCCTGCGTCTGAAAGTGGAAGGCGTGCGCGAATGCGCGGAACTGCTGGTGGTGGCCCTGGCGCCGGACGACGGCACCGTGTTCGGCCGGCGCACCATGCCGCGCGAGATGGCGTTGTGCTCGGCGGCCTGCGCCATCGAGAACCTCTGGCTGGCGGCGCGCGTGGAGAATCTCGGGCTGGGCTGGGTCTCGATGTTTCCTCCCGATGCACTCGCCACCCTGCTGAAGCTGCCGCCGGGTGGCCAGCCAATCGCCATCCTCTGCCTGGGCCCGGTGCAGGCGTTCTATCCCGCGCCGATGCTGGAACTGGAAGGCTGGCGGCAGGGGCGCCCTCTGGAAGCGCTGATGCGCATCGATACCTGGGACCAGCCGGACGCCTGAAGCGCCTGAAGTCCTCTCAGGGCGCTACCGACGGCTCCCGCTTCATGCAACGCAGCACGAAGGTGGAATGGCTGTGCCGCAAGCCCGGCAGCTTGTAGAGCTTGTGGCGCAGGAATTCCTCATAGCCTTCGGTGCCCGCCACCGCCACCTTGATCAGGTAATCGTATTCGCCGGTGAGCAGATAGGCTTCCATCACTTCCGGCAACTCGGCCAGCGCTTCGCCGAAGCGGTCCAGCATGTCGTCGTCGTGCCGGTCCAGCGTGACTTCGATCAGCACGGTATCGGGCAAGCCAAGTGCTTTCTGATTCAGCAGGGCCGCATAACCCTCGATCACCCCGCTTTCCTCCAAGGCCCGCACGCGGTTCCAGCAGGGCGTGGGCGACAAGCCAACCTGCTCGGCGAGCTTGAGGTTGGAGAGCCGGCCTTCGCGCCGCAGCGCACGCAGGATGCGCCGGTCCGTTTCATCGAGTTTCGGGGAGGTTGCCATGGCTTTGGTCACAAAAATAGACAAATTCACCCGTTAATCTATCATGTATAGATGATTCATCTCCAAATAACGCAAATCTGGAGGTAATAAAGAAGCTCATTCTCAGGCCGCGCTGGTAAATTTGCTGCATGAACTTCACCCCCGACTCCACCACCGGTGCCGACGCCATGCCTACCCTGAACCTCGCCCTGCAACTCGAACGCAGCGACCTCTTCGGCGCCATCGAATGGACGCTTGCCAACGCTCGCCGCACCGGGCTGCGTCTGCTGGACATGCGCTTCGGCCACACCGTGGCACCCCACCAGCTCACGCTGTCGGTCGCCGCCTGCGATGCAAACCTGCTGGACCTGTTCGTCAAGCGGCTGGAGAACGGCGCCGATGTGCTTGAAGTACGGGAAATCGCCGCGCCTGTCGCTCGCAGCGTGGCTGCGGCGCGGCCGGATGCCATGGAATCCTCGCTGGCATTCGCCTGAGCGCGCGTTCGCGCTGCTCGAAACGCCGCGTGAAATAAACCAGCCCGGCCTGCTCCCGCAGCCGGTAGAGCAAAGCCGGGCGCCGCCCGGTCTCCTTCTGCGTGCCGAGCGCTTCCGGCGGGCCCGCCGCCAGCAGCGGGTGCGGAATGCTTTCTTCTCCAGCGGCCGGCCCAGCATCGCCAGAGCGCAGGCCAGATTGCCAAGCGCTAAGGCTGCGCTAATTCTTCCTGATTACGCTGAAAGATGGTCGGTGTTCCTGCCCGGAAAGTCGAGATAAGGCATGACGACGCGCATCCCCATACTGATGTATCACCAGATCGACGCACCACCGCCGCGCGGCACGCCAATGCGCGGTCTCGTCGTCGCGCCACGTGACTTTGCCTGGCAAATGCAAATGCTCCGGTTGCTCGGCTTCCGGGGCTTGGCTATCAGCGACCTGTTGCCTTACTTGCGCGGAGAGCGCGCGGGCAAGGTTGCTGGCATCACGTTGGATGACGGCTATCGAAACAATCTTCAGCACGCCCTGCCGGCGCTGCAGCGTTTCAACTTCACCGCGACCTGCTACGCGGTTAGCGGCCTGGTTGGCAAGACCAACCTCTGGGACGCCGCAACCGGCGTGCCTGAAACGCCTCTGATGACAATCGGGGAACTTCGGGAATGGAGCCGCGCAGGCATGGAGGTCGGCGCCCATACGCGCACGCATGCTGACCTGACATCGCTAAACAGGGGCGGCGCTCGCGAAGAGATCGAAGGATCCAGGAACGAGCTGGAGGGTGCGCTGGGCGTGCCGGTTCGGCACTTCTGCTATCCCTACGGCCGCTTCGATACGGCAATTTCGGATCTCGTGCGCGAGGCTGGCTTCGATAGCGCTGTGACCACGAACCGCGGTCGCGCCATTGCCGGTTATGACTTGTTCGATCTTCCGAGGGTGCCGGTCGCGCGCTCCACCCATGCCGGCCAATTCTTGCAGAAGCTGTTCACCGCCTATGAAGACCGCCGAGGCAAGGAGACAAAGGGCGATGATTCATGTTGAGCCCAATGTGGCGCCATCCAGCTCGCCATTGCGCGTGCTAGTCCTCAATTCCCTCCTCAACGGGGGCGGAGTGGATTCGCACACGCTATCCCTTTGCAAGGCACTGGAACTTGAGGGCTGCGAGGTGACGCTGGCAGTTCCTGCTACCGCACGATGGATTGCCGCCGCGCAAGGAATGCACGGGCTCAAGGTCCGGGCCCTGGTTGCCAATCGCATCCTTTGGCCCGCCATCCTGGCGCAATACATCCGGGAGGAGCGGGTACACATCATTCACGCCCACCACGGGCGCGATTATTGGGTGGCGATTCTGGCGTGGATGCTGTCAGGCCGCACGGCGGTGGTGGTTGTGACGCGCCATCTCATGACGAAGCTCAAGGAAAGAACGCGCCGATACCTTGCCGCGTACTCCAGCGTGATCGCGGTATCCGACGCGGTACAGGCTTCCCTGCTGCTTGTGGACCCCGACCACACACTGAACCTCAGGCGTATTTATTGCGGGATCGACACCGGGCGCTTCCGGGCAGTTGCCATGCAGCGCCATCGCATGCGGCTCGCACTGGGACTACCACTGGATGCATATGTATTCGCACTTTTCGGCGGCGCACAACGGCCTGACGGCAAAGGACAGTTCTACTTCGTCAACGCTGCGGCGCAGGTGCTTGCACGACATCCGTGTTCTCATTTCCTGTGCGTCGGCGATGGAGAACTGATCCCGCAATTGCGCGAGGAGGCGGATACCCTGGGCCTGACCGGACACATGCACTTCCACCCGTTCGCGTATGACATCGCGACATTGATGCAGGGAATCGACGTGCTGGTGCATCCGCCCGTCGGCACCGAAGCGCTGGGCCTGGTCATCCTTGAGGCAATGGGCTGCGGCAAACCGGTGATTGCAACAGCCGTGGACGGTATCTCCGAGACCTTTATCGACGGTGAGCACGGCATTCTGGTGCCACCGCGCGATGCCGGTGCCTTGGCCGGGGCGATGGCCAGATTAGCCATGGATCCGGTAGGCGCGGCCCATATGGGACGCCGCGGGCGTCGCTGGGTGAAGGCGAACTTTTCGCTGACGAACCTCGGCCACGAGACCGTTCAGTTGTACCGGGAGTGCCTGTCCGCGGCGCGGCATCGGCGCGGTACATAATCTCGCGGCAGCGAAGGTCCTGCGAAGCAAGCCATTCAGCTTTGCAAAAAAGCGAAGAGGCCCAGCTTGCCTGCCGGCCCGCCGGCCTCTTCCCAAAACTCCCGCGCTCGAGCATTGTCGCAATGGCCTTCGGCCGGGCAACGTAGCCTCCCGTCCTTCGCGCGGGAACTGCTTATTGCTTATTGCTTATTGCTTATTGCTTATTGCTTATTGCTTATTGGCCTTATCGGCGTGGGCACTGGCTGCAGCCTTGTCTGAGTCAGCTTGTCCATCGACTTTTGCCTTGTCCGCCTTGGCCTGCGCCTTCTTTGCATCATGGGTTGCCTTGACGTTCGTCTTGCTGGCCTTTGGCTGCGCGACGTGCTTTTCCTTGTCGGCCTTGGCCTGGTTCCTGGTCGTCTCGCCCTGCGGATGGGCCGCCGAAGCAGGAACGCCAGTCTGCGCGAACACGGTCGTGACGAGCGCGGCAGACGCGAGAGCAGCAAATAGCTTTTTCATGGCATGAACTCCATAAGAATCGTGATATCAACGGCTCGGCAATACGCCGCGCTTACAAGCAAAAACGGTATTCGCCGAGCCGCCGTTGACCCCCGACTCGTGACAATCCGTAAGTTCTGCAACCGAGAAGCGCGCCTTGAAGAATGCCGGCCTCCGCCGGCGCGGGATACCGGGTCTCGCTCGGCCCGATCGCACCTCGGTCAATGTCACAACTCGCGCATCCGTTGTACCGCTGGGATGTGCGTCTCCTTAAGGGCGCCCAGCACGGCGAAGACGACCGAGGCCAGCGCCACGGCGACCAGCGCGCCCAGGTAGAGCCACGGCACACTGAGAAGCTCGGGCGGGGGGTCGAACGCTCCCGTCAAAAGCTTGACCAGCATCCAGGCAAGCGCAAAACCCGTCAGGGTTCCAATGCTGGTCCCGGCCACAAAGAGCAATAGCGCCTCGCTCCAGAGAAAGGCGCCAAGTTGCGCCGGTGTCGCACCAAGGGCTGAAAGAATGGCGAAGGTGCGCCTGCGGTCCGCCAGGCCCAGGGCAAGAACAAGGCCGGTCGCACCGGCCACCATGAGAACGGCGAATCCGAGTTCCAGCCGCGTCAGTCCGGCGAGATTCACCGCGGTCAGGCTGGACTCAATGACGCGCTGGGCCTGGCCAACGTCGGTCACCTTGGCCCCCGGCAGCGTGGCAACAACGGCCCGTGCAGCCAGCGCAACTTGCGCGGGCGCTGACGCCTTCAGCAGCACCACCTCGGCCGCAACGGTATGCGTTTGCTGCGCAATGTAACGCGCGTTGGCCACCAGAAAGGAATCGCGCGGCGCCGTTGGGAATTCTCGAACGACGCCAATGAAGTGGAACTTCACGACGTGATACTGATGATCCTTAGCGCTCTGCATCCGCAGGTTGAACTGGTCTCCCGGATGCAGTTGGAAGTCCTTGACGGTTTCCTCCGAAACGAGAATGCCGTCAGGAGTTCGCGCGAGCAGCGCCAGCGTTTCCTTCGCATTCCCACTCTCGAAGTATGCATTCGACATCCTCGTCGCGCCCCCGATATGCGCGGCGTCTATGCCGTACAGGTCTTGCAGGTCCGTGCCGACATAGGCAAACCGGTGCTGCATCGGTTGTGCGGCAATCACGCCAGGCAACGCATCTAGCTCCTTTAGCCTGGCCGATGCGGGTGCCTGCGAAGTACCGGTGACGGCCACGTCCGCGCCGTTAGTGAGTTCGGCATCCACGCGTGCCTGCGCGTTGTAGGTTGCGTTGAAGACAGCGGTCGATATCGCGAAGGCGAAGGCCAGCGCAACCAGGGCGATCCCCTGCGTCATTCGTCTGCGCTGCCGGCTGAGGGCCGCCGCAACGACACCTGCCAGAGACCCGGCCAGGGGCACCAGCCACCTGGCCAGGCGCTCGCGGCCGCGATCCAGGCCGGCCAGGCACAATCTGACCGTCAGCAGTCCAAGACCCAGCCATAGCAAAACCGGTGCGAGGAACGCCGCGTAGTCGACCGAGGATGACGGGGTACCTTCGGGAGCCAGCACCACCTGGTAGCCTGTGCGCCAGGTGTTCCAGTACGTGATGGCGGACAAGGCCAGCAGAATGAGATCGAGGCGGCAGCGCTGCCAGAGTTGGGGGCGATCGTGGCCCATTGTCATCCGCGCGGCGGCCACGGTTGTGCGACTGGCATCGTTCCATGCCACCGCAAGCATGGCAGCGGGGGCAAGGAATCCGCCCGCCAGGACAGCCGCGGCCAGCCAGCCGATAGCTGGCGCGGCGAAAATATTGGTGTCGAGCAGCGCCTCGGACAAGAGCGTGGCCAGGAGCAGTCCAGCCGTCGTGCCGACCACCCCGGCGCACGCCGCTTCGACCGCCGCCAGCTTAAGGATTTGTGCCCGCGAGGCCCCACGCATTCGCAACAGCGCCTGATCGCGCCGGCGCCGGCCGGCGCCGGACGCCACCACGGCCATCGTCAAAAAAGCCGCCAGCAGGGCGCCCGGTGCGCCGAGGAACAGAAACAGAACGCTGGCGTACAGCGCGTCTCCGCGCACGGCGTCGAGCCGGGCCGCCAGATTGTCTGCCACGATCCCATTGCCCGCGATGCGCGCCTCAAGGTTCCGTGACCCACCGCGCGCGGCTACAAAAGCTGCCTGCGGATCGCCCGGAAGCCGATCGTGCAAGAACCGGACGTGCAGTTGAATATGAACCGAGTCCGGCCTGATGGCCGCCTGAGGGTCAAATAAGCGGTGCCACGCGTCGATGGGCATCAGCAGAACGTTATCCGGCGGCGCCTGCGGTGCGGCCCCTGCCGGAACACCGACCGCCTGGAACATCGAGTCGGCATGCGGCAGGTCGACAATCCCGGCGACCCTGATATCGGCTGGCGCAAGGCCGGCCCGATGGATGGTCACCGTATCGCCGACCGCGACATTCAGGTTGGCCGCCGTTTGCTGTGCAACGAGCACGCCATCCGGGCTGCCGAGCAACATACGGAACTGCGCCGGAGCATCATGGAAATAGGCCACATGGATGCCGAGCACCTTGCCTTTGCCGGTGGTCTGCACAGTGGCGCCGGTATGGGCGTCGAAGCCGTCCACATCGGCATAGCCGACCGTTTGCAACAAGGAAACTGCCATGATTTCGCCGATGGCTGCGGTAACCGGCTGGATGGCCGCTGCTGGTGCCAGTTGCACCTGCCAGTCAACTGGTACCCCCGCGATCGCGCGGCGCGTCATGGAAGTGGTGCTCAGGGACAGGAATGCGCCAAGCGAGGCTAACAGCGCGACGGTGAGTGCAATGCCCGCTGCAGCGCCCGCAAGGCGACCCTTGCGCTCCGCGATGAGCCCGACAAGCCAGAGCGTGATCATAGGCAACCTTTCGTGCTGCTCGTGTCGACCAGCGTGCCGCGCTGCATGTGCCAGATCTTGTCCATGCGTGCGGCGACCGCCGGGTCATGGGTGGCGATGACGAGTGCCGTTGCGGTGCCGTTCAGGTGGGCAAGCAAGGCATCGAGCAAGGCTCGGCCGGTCGGCTGATCCAGCTGGCCAGTCGGCTCGTCGGCCAGGATCACTCTGGGCGTGCCGACAATCGCCCGTGCCATGGCGACACGCTGCATCTGGCCACCGGCAAGCGCCTCGGGCAGCTTGTAGGCCAGGTCCGCCAGGCCGAAGGTGGCAAGTGCATCCGCCACCGCCCTGCCGATGTCGCCTTGCGTCCTGGCCATGAGCAGCGGCAAGGCCACGTTCTCACCGACCGTCAACGGGTCCAGCAAGCTCGGTGCCTGAAACACCAACGCGATCTTCTCGGGCAGGAGGGTTTCGGCGGCGCCTAGCGCGGGCCATCTGAGCACGCCGCTCGTCGGCACGTCGAGGCCGGCCATGAGATGCAACAGCGTCGACTTGCCGCTACCGGACCTGCCGACAAGCGCAACCCGGTCTGCCGCGCACAGGCGGAATGTGGCCGAGGCGACCGCGGCGATGGATACCTCGCCTTGCAGATAGCACCGGCTCACAGATTGGGCCTCGATCAGGCTGTCAGGCATCGGCGATCCGCCCATCCCGCACGCCGAGCACATGGTCGGCATGCGCCGCGAGCGCCTCGCTATGTGTCGCGATCAGGACTGCCATCCCTGCGCGGCATCGTTCCACCAGGTGGGCCAGGATAACGGCTTCGGTGGTCGCGTCGACTTCCGCCGTGGGCTCGTCCGCCAGCAGTACCCTGGGATGCGACGACAAGGCAACCGCCAGGCCCGCGCGCGCCGCCTCGCCGCCCGACAGTTGCGAGGGGCACGCCCGGCGCTGCAGGGTAAGGTCCATGGTCTCCAGCAAGAGGTCGACCGTGCGCCTGACCGTGCGCCTGTCGGACTGTGTTGACAATGACATCGCCAACCGCACATTGGCCTCCACCGTCAGGTGTTCAAACAGGTTTCCCGATTGCATCAGGATGCCGATGTACCGCGCCCGCAAGGCGGCGCGGACGGCCTCGGGCCGCCGCGACATACGGCACCCCATCACCTCGACATACCCGCCATCCGGTTCGTCCAACCCAGCGATGCAGGCCAGTAGCGTGGACTTTCCACTCCCGGACGGCCCGGTCAGGGCGACGAATTCCCCGGCGTGGAGCCGCAGTGACACGCCGCGCAATGCCGCCGTCTCGTCGTCGCCGTTATGGTAAAAGCGATAGAGTTCAAACGCTTCCAACAGCCGCGCTTCAGCGCCACTGGAATGAACTCGACATGAGATTCCATTGGTCGGCATTGTCGGCTCCGAGCGGCGCAGCGAGGTCGAGGGTGGCTGATCTCCCGCTGCGGTAGATCAGGTAGCGATGGCTCTCCAGGCGCACTGGCTTGTTCGTGACGGGGTTCGGCTCGGAATTCGAGGTGTACACGATCAAGAGCGCCGGACCGGAGCGAAGCATCACGTTCCTGACGGCCTCAATCTTGACCGCTCGCCCGGCCTTGAGCAGATTCGCGGCCTCCTGACCGGCGGGGGGTGCCGCGGAAACGGAAGCCACGGTGACGGAAACCGCGTTGTATTTATCCGCGAAGCTTGTCCCGTCGTGGCGTTCCGTGCGCGCCCACCCCTCCGGCACCTTGAGCGAGAAGCCTAGTGGCGACGTATAGGTGACGAACACCTGGTTGTCGGGGATGTCGCCCGGCGGGTTTTTCTCCGGCGCGGCCGGTCGTTCCGCGGCCATGGCTGGCGCGCACACAACTGGAACGCTGCCGATCAGGGCTGCCAACGTAACGGCGGCCATTGCAGCAAGCCGCGGATAGTGGCTGAGGCTATGCCGCATGGTGGTTCCTCCCCTGTTCAATCCTGACTCACGTGCCCACTGCGCGACCGTCCTCAGGGAGCGACAGGCCGTGCTACTAGCCTCGGCGCGCAGGATATCTACGGCGCGCGAATAGCCACCACAGCGATCCGCAGAGCACGATCGCGGCCAGCACCCAAGCCTCGTCGCGGTCAAAATCGGCCAGCAGATACGCCAGCCCCTGGCCGAAACCATAGCCCGCGCCGGCAATGACAAATGCCCAGACCACGGCGCCCGTCAGGTTGAGAATCAGGAATCGAAACCATGGCACCGCGCTCATCCCGATCGCAACCGGCCCGGCGATGCGCAGGCCATAGAGGAAGCGGATGGACAGGATCAGTGGAAGGTGATGCCTCTCCAGTAAAACCTTGGCGCGCGCCGCGCGTGATTCCATCGACGGAAAGCGTGCCAGGAGTGCCGTCCCGTATCGTCGACCCAGATAAAAGTAAAGCTGATCGCCGAGAAAACTTGCAAGCGTGCCGACCACTATCACCGTAGGCAACGCGAGATGGCCGCGATAAGCGGCAACGCCGGCCATGATGAGAATGGTTTCCCCTTCCAGAAAGGTCCCCGTGGCGACCGCGAGGTAGCCGTAGTCCTGAATCAAGCGTGCGATATCCATGGCAAGGCGCTCGTTGCGGACGCCCGGGCACTGGAACCAGCGCATGGCGTCCTTGGCATGCTGGTGCCCCCATCGGGGGCGGGCTACTCCTCCTCTTCCTCGCCCGCGGCCTCCACGTGCAGGACCGCGCCATTGCCGGCATCTACCTTCACGTCCTTGATCTCATTGCTGGCGGTCTTGATCTCCACGCTATACACGAGGTTGCCATTCTCGTTGTCGAGAGCAACCTTGAGCAGCGAGCCGGATACCTTGGCCAGGGCAGCTGTGGTCGCCCGGGTCGCATCGATCCTGGCCAGGGTGGCGAGTCTGGCCGCCTCGCCCCGCTCTCCCGTTGCCCGGTCCGGCACCTGGATGCTGGACTGATAGGCAGGGTGATGCGACTTCCCGTTACCAGCAGGGTCGGCGGCGGCAACCAGCCCACACGCCAGCGCGAGTGCTCCAAATACCAGGCCTGTGCATTGTTTCCCGCTCATCACTACCTCTTGCGTAAAGCGTTTGCGTTTGCGTTGCGATGTCGAGTCGATGCGAACGCCGTTCGCGGCATCCTGGCGCCGCGCGGGGAATCGGCTCGCGCGCCCACGGCGTCCATGTTGGTGCCTGAATCTTGCTGGCTCCTTTCCGCAACATTACAGCTTGGTAAGGGTCGACTGATCGCCGGCAAGATCTGAGGTGTCGCCGATGGGGGTGTCGCCGGTGCCGACGAGAGGAAACGTCAGCGTAAAGACGGAACCCCTCCCTGGCTGGCTTGAAGCCTCGACCCGGCCCTGGTGCGCGCCTACGACAGCCTTCACCAGGCTCAGTCCCAGCCCCAAGCCGCGCTGCGAGCGGCTGCGATCCCCGCGATAGAGGCGCTCCCAGATGTTCGGCAGTTCGTCGGGCGTCATGCCGCTGCCGGTGTCCGTGACGCGGATTACGACCGCATCCTGATTCCGCAGCGTGTCGGCTTCCATCTCGACTCGCCCACCTGCCGGGGTGTATTTGATGGCGTTATCCAGCAGGTTTGCCATGACCTGGCGCAGGCGGTTGCGGTCGGCCGTCAACCAGATCGCCTGCGGCGCTGTGACCGAGACCGTGATCGCTTTTTCTTCGGCCACCAGTTGATAGAGATCAGCCACATCGCCCAGCAGGGCCGGGATGCTGACGGGTTCCAGGTGCAATTTGAGCATGCCGGTTTCCGCCTCGGCAATGTCCATCAAGGTGTTCAGCATCTGTAGCAACTGATCCGATTCCTCCACGCAGTCCGCCAGCGCCTCCCGGAAAACGGCCGGATCACGCTCCGAGCGAAGGGCGATTTCTGCGGTGCCGCGCAAGCGCGCCAGCGGCGTACGCAAATCGTGGGCAACGTTGTCGAGTGCGTTGCGCATGCCCTGGATCAGGGCCTCGATCTTGTCGAGCATGCCGTTGAACAGCGCCCCGAGTTCGTCCAGCTCGTCGCCGGTTTTGCGCAGCGACACCCGCGTTTCCATCGCCCCCGACTCGATCGCACGCACGGTCTGGATGAGTTGGCGAACCGGCTGCAGGGAACGCCGCGCGAGGAAGGCTCCGCCGAGCACGCCAACGATCACCATCGGGATCATGACTCCCCCGACAATCCACCCGAACCGCTCCAGTACGCTGTCGCGCTCCTCCGTGCTTTTACCGACTTGCAGTTGCCCTCCGTCGGGAAGGCGCCGGCTGGCGATCTCCAGCACCGCCTCGTCGTCTTTTGTCGGCAACTGGATCAAGTCGCCGGGCCCAGCCGGAGGCATGTGCTCCAGACGGGTCAGGTCGTACTGCGCCCACTGATCGGGAATCTCGAGGAAGACCGTGGTATTGGCCGGGCCGGCAATGCGGATGAAAAAGGGCTTCGTCTTTCGCAGCCTCGTTTCCAGTGCGAGTTCCTTCCTGAGCCCGGCGAGATCCTCCGCCTGATACTCGGCCGCAAGCTGATGAAGCCTCTGCTCGATACTGTCGCGATCCTGCTGGCGCAGGGAGGAAGCCAGCAGGACATAGGCAAGCACAAAAAGCGAAAGGGTACTGAGAATGAAGAATACCGAGTACCAGAGCGCGATCCGTACACCGAGCCCCTTGCGAAAAAAATCAAGGACCCTTGAGAACATAGCCAACGCCCCGGATGGTGTGAATCATCTTCACGGGAAAGCCGCGATCGACCTTATTGCGCAGACGGCAGACCAGGACGTCGACGACATTGGTCTGGGGGTCAAAGCTGTAGTCCCAGATGTGCTCCAGAATCATCATCTTGGAGACGGGACGGCTGACATTGCGCATCAGGTATTCGAGGAGGGAGAGTTCACGCGGCTGCAAATCGAGTTTTTGCCCATTCCGTGTCACTTCGCGGGAGGGCAGGTCAAGAACCAGTTCAGCCACGATCAGCCGGGCCGGTTCGGTGGCCCCGGTTGCACGACGAATCAACGCTTGGACGCGCGCCAGCAACTCGGCCAGCGCAAAGGGCTTTGTCAGGTAGTCGTCGCCGCCGGTCTGGAGGCCTTTGACGCGGTCGTCGACGGAGCGCTTGGCGCTGAGGATGATGACCGGCGTAGGCACCTTCTGGCGGCGCAGTGTCTCGATCAGCGACAAGCCATCCAGGCGAGGCAGCATGATATCGATGATGGCCGCGTCGTACGGGGCAGTGAGCGCAAGATTCAGCCCGCTCGCGCCATCCTCCGCGAAATCCACCGTAAAGCCGGCCTGCTGCAGCGCCTTGCTGACAAACGAGCCGATCTTTCTGTCATCTTCAACGACGAGAACGCGCATGCCATCCATCCCTTGCTCGCCGAGCATCGCAAAAAAGGCGCTTTCACGGCTTTAGTAGCCGTGTGGCGTGGCGGTCGAACCGACAAGTTCCCAGACCCAGCGTGTCAGCCTTCTCTTCGCAGTATTGCTAGCTGTCGCGCGATGTTCAAGCAGCATGCGTCAAGGCCGCCCCGCTCTCCGGCAGCAGTTCGATCCCGTCCAGTTCCGCGGCACAGGTATCGCGCACGATAGAAACAAAATCGCGCACATAAGGCCGCTCCGCCAGTGCCGCCGGCGTGGTCGCATAAAGCTCGCTCCACAAGCCCTTGGGACCGATCCGCTTGGCCAGCACGTAGTCGTGGTCAACGTAGTTCTTCACGCCCCAGTTGGGCAGCGCGGCCACGCCTCGGCGGCTGGCCACCAGCTGCAGCACCGCCACCGTCAGTTCGGCCGTGCGCCGCTGCAGCTTGATGCCGGCCGGCTCCAGCACTTCGCGGATCAGGTCGATGCGCTGCTCCGGCACCGGGTAGGTGATCAGGGTTTCGCCGGCCAGGTCGGCCGCCTCGATGCGGCGCTTGTTGCGCAGCCGGTGCTCGTTGGCGATCACCGCCAGGATCTCGAAGCGAAACAGCGGCGCCACCGCCAGCCCGCGCTTGGCCGGCGGCAGCGAGCCGATGACCATGTCGGTGCGGCCCTCGGCCAGCAAGGCCAATGGATCGGCGTGGAAACCCGCCACGAGGTCCACTTCCACTTCCGGCCAACGCCGGCGGAACTCATCCATCACGGGCATCAGCCAGTCGAAGCAGGTATGGCACTCCAGCACGATGCGCAACTCCCCGCGCGTGTCGCCCTTGAGCCGGGCGAGGTCGCGTTCGGCCGTGCTGATGGCCGCCAGCGTCTCGCGCGCCAGCGCCAGCAGCCGTTCGCCGGCCGGCGTGAAACGCAGGCCCTGGCGGGTACGGTCGAATAGCGGCAGGCCGTAGTGCGACTCGACGCCCTTGATCTGGTGGGACAGCGCCGACTGGCTCACATGCACGCGCTCGGCGGCCGTGGCCAGCTTGCCGGACTCGGCAATGGCCACCAGCGAGCGCAGATGCCTGACTTCGATCACGGTTTGCTCCTGCGCTGCGTCGAATTGCCTTCGGACGAGATGATATGAAACTGATTCATACATTGATCAAATTTTATCGCTTGATTCATTTTACGCTGGATTCAGCTGGACCTGGCGCGGTATTTCGAACTGGCGCGCGGCAACAAGGGCGCAGCCGGCCATGGAAATGACACGGCTTGCGTCGATTGCGCGAGCCAGGCGGCCTGAGCGAGCAGAATTCGAATGAAACAGAAATCGAATTAGCAAATACGTCAGCCAACCTTCCGGTGTGCAATGCATGCCGGACAGTTGGTTGTTTTGTTTTCCGCCGGGCAAAAAATACCCTTTCGCACTGAATGCGGCACTGTGTCACATAGCGCGCGCTACGTAGTCTTCCGTATCGTACGCGGTTGTTCAAGCACGACGAAAAGGGCGCGGCCCAAAGCAGGTCTAGCGTCTCAAGCCAAGAGAAGATATGAAACGAGCCATACACTGGAAGCGGCGCGCCGCCGCCCTGCCCGCCGTGGCATTCACCAGCGCCGCGCTGGCGCAGGCCGCCAGCCCCGCACCAACAGATACGGCTGTCACTTTGCCGACAGCGACCGTGACAGCCAAGGCCCCCGGCTCGCTGACCATGCCAAATGTGCTGCAGCAAAAGCAGTTGCTGGACCAGACGGCTGGCTCGGTCGGCTTCGTCGACGCTGCGTCCTATAGCGACACCTACGCCAGCAACCTGCGCGACGTCCTCAAGGATGCGCCCGGCATCTATGTGCAGGAGCGCTATGGCCAGGAACTGCGGCTATCCATCCGCGGCTCTGGCATTGCGCGCGGCTATCACACGCGTGGCCTGGAAATCCTGCAGGACGGCATTCCCACCAACTTCGCGGATGGCAGCGGCGATTTCTATCAGATCGACCCCCTCGCCTTGAGCGCGGCGGAAGTCTACAAGGGCGGCAACGGGCTGGCCTACGGCAGCACCACGCTGGGCGGCGCGATCAACTTCACCACACCCACCGCACTGACCGCCGAAGCGCCCGACCAGGTGCGCGTGGATGGCGGCAGCTTCGGTACGGCACGCGCCAGCGGCCAAGTCTCGCGCCAGATCGGTGCCTTCGATTTCCTGGCCAACCTGAGCGTCAATCACTCGGATGGTTTCCGCAATCATGAGCGTGGCCAGTACGAACAGTTCAATGCCAACTTCGGCTACCGCTTCAGCCCGGCGGTGGAAACCCGCTTCTACCTCGGCGCCTACATCGTCGACCAGAAGCTGCCCGGCACGCTGTCGCTGTCCGATGCGCTGAACGATCCGACGAAAGCCGCACCCGCCGCCGTGGCCGGCGACCAGGCGCGCAATACGCGCACCGAGCGCATTGCCAACGTGACCACTGTCAAGCTGGACAGCGGCCAGCTCGATTTCACCACCTGGGTCATCCACAAGAGCCTGTATCACCCGATCTTCCAGGTCATCGACCAGGACTACTGGACTTATGGCTTCGCCCCGCGCTACACCGGCACGCAGACCATCGGCGGCTTGCGCAACCAGCTCATCGCCGGCGCCCGCTTCTTCGGCGGCAACAACGATGCGCGCCAGGACATCAACAACGCGGGCAACCGTGGCGCCCAGACGCTCAACGCGGCGCAAGACGCATACAACTACGAGGCCTACCTCGAAAACCGCCTTTACATAACGCCCACCGTCGCACTGATGGCAGGCGCCAAGGCTTATCGCAATGTCCGCAACTACCACGATTACGGCGGCCTGCCGGCCAACCCCACGGCCAAGTCCGATAGCGTCACGTATAACGGCGTGAACCCCAAGTTCGGCGTGCTATGGGAGCCGGTCCGCGACGTGCAGGCGTTTGCCGACATGACGCGCAGCGCGGACGTACCCGACTTCTCCGACTTGACCCAGACCTTCGCCAGCACCACCCGCTTCGTGCCGCTGAGCGCCCAGCACGGCTGGACACTGGAGCTGGGCACGCGCGGCAAGCGCGAGCGATTCTCCTGGGACGTGACGGCATATCGTTCGCTGGTCCGCGACCAACTGCTGCAATACACCACCAACCCCAATATCCCTGCCGCCACCTTCAACGCCAACCGCACCACCTTGCAAGGCGTGGAGCTGGGCGTCTCGGGCGACGTGCTGCAAAACCTGTTCGGCTCGGGCGACAAGCTCACGCTGTCGCAACTGTGGAACTACAGCGACTTCCGCTTCGACAACGATCCGCAGTATGGCAACAACCGCATCGCCGGCGTGCCCGAGCACGTGCTGCGCACCACCATCGCCTACAGCCGCGCGGCCGGGCTGCGCGTGGCCGGCACCATCGACTGGGTACCGGGCGGCGCCTATGTCGACTACGCCAACACGTTGCGCGCGCCCGGCTACGTGTTGTTTGGCCTGCAAGCCAGCTATGACTTCCAGCGCGGCGTGACGGTCTTCCTCGACGCGCGCAACCTCGGCAACAAGCGCTATGTGAGCGACTTCAGCACCGTGACCGACGCCCGGACCGCCAACACCGCAGTCTTCTACCCCGGCACCGGCCGCGCGCTCTATGCCRGCATCAAATACAGGTTCTGATCCGGCTGGTGCAGGCGAGGCCGACCGCTGGCATCCTCATGAAAAAACCCGCCGAGGCGGGTTTCTTCGTTCTGGTTGCTGGTTCCGGCCGGCAATCAATTCACCTGCTCCACAGCGGGGGGGTTCCATGTGCCGTCCAGCATTGCGCGCTCGGGCCAGTACACGCGCAGCATCAGGTTGAAGGCATCCGGCGGTGCCGGCAGCCAGTTGGCCGCTTGATTGCCCGGCGGGCGTGCGTTCTGGATATGGATATCGAGCGAGCCGTCGCGGTTATACCTGAGCTTGTCGCGGTCGCCGATGGCATAACGGCCAATAGGGTTGGCGACAAAGGCCTGCTTGTTGTTGTAAAGGGTCAATGACCAGAAGGCATCGCCCGGCGGCATCTGGCCTTTTTTTAAATGCATCACGTAGCGGTTCGCGCCGTTCAGCGGCTGGCCGGTGGCATCCACGCGCGAGGTCGCGTAGAGCGCATCCTCCGGCAGGTTGGCGCCCAGTCCCACCCAGGCCACCAGCGCGCGCTTGCCATAGGCCGTGCCGTAGCTGCCGAGATCGCGATGCACGGTCCAACCGCTCCCTGCCTTGCCGTCGCCGCGCTTGGCCGCGGCGGCAATGCCCGCCAGGGCGGTCGTGGCCCCCTCCTGCACGGCACGCTCCGTCGAGGGTTCCATCGCGGTCACGGAAAATGGCATGCCCGGGACGATGCCAAGCTTCTTGATCGACTCCACCATGGCGGCGTCCGCCGCCGCGGGCGGATTAGCCGGCAGGAGCGCGGCAAAACGCGTGAAGAACGCCTGCGCGTCCATGGCTGCCACCTGCTCCACCGGCGGCGTCTCGACATCCACCGCAGCCGCTTCGGGCAAGCTCGCCTGCGTAGCCTTGGGCCGCGCCTTGCCGTCGCGCAACCATGCCGAGAGCGGCATCAGCCGATACTGGTCCTGCAAGTGGCGGACCGCCGCATAGTCTTGCTTGCCGTTGGTCTGGGTACGGCCGATCAGCCACACCATGTTCGTGGGCGCACGGATTTCCCTTACGTCTGGCGGCAAGGTGCCGCTCCAGCGGGGACCGGTCACGGCAAACACCGCCTTCCTGGTGCCGGTGGTGCGCTTGCCCGGGGAGGCGATGACATTGGTCCACGCGTCCATCAGTGGCATCAGGTAATAGCGCCCGTGCGTGTCGGGCAGCGACAGGATCACCGGCTCTTCGGACAAGTCCAGCCATGCCGTCGAGTAAAGCGTATCGGCGTTCGGACTGACGACATCGGTAAAGGTGGCGTCCGGGAAGCTGCGCTTGTGAGAGAACGTATTGACGGGCGTGCGCGCTGTCATGACTTCGCGCGTGACATCCATCAGCACCAATGGATAAGCGTAGACAAAGACCTCGGCCGACAAGGCCTTGTTGGCCGCATCGGATGGCAACGAGGAGGCTGCCTGCGGCACGGCGGTCGATTGTGGGCCCGTGGCACAGGCGGACAACAGCAACCCGAGCGCAAGCGCACTCGTCATTCGGCGTAGCGAAATCATCATGGCCCCGGATCCCCGTCGGACTGGCAACCTTCCACGCGTTATCGCCGACGAACGGGCGATATCCATGCACAGAGGTGCGTTTATTTTTCCCAGGGCGATGATGTCCCGGAGGACCGGACTTGTCAATTAGACAACGACAAGTAATGCGGGGAAGCGAACCAATATGAATCGGCTGATTGAATCGGCTGATGGCAATTTTATAATGACATTACCTTGAACGGAAATCTCCCGGGGCAGCATGACGCGCCCTGGATGTTCGGCTTGGGCGCCCCGCTCATTTAGCCGATACTGGGAAAGCCAGCCGTCATCCCGGCGCGTCGGGTGGCGTGGATGCCCCTCCGGAGAACCCCGTCATGGCAAGTGGCAGTGCGATGTTGGGCAAGCACCCCGATCTGTCGCGGGCGCAGGTCTGTCTCTTTGCGTTTACGCTGGGCTGCGCCGCCGGCGTGGATTTTGTGGCGTCAGCCATGATGGGCGTTGCGGGCACCCATATCCGGGGCGGCATCCACGCCTCGCCGGAGGACTTTCTCTGGAGCCTCACGTCCTATGCCGCCGCGGCCACGGTCGCCAACCTGGTGCTGCGGCGTATCGCGCAAGACATCAGCTATCGCGGCTACACCCTGCTCGGCCTGGCCATCGCCACCGTCGGCGCCGCGCTGTGCGCCGTTTGCAATACGCCGCTCGAACTGAGCCTGGCGCGCGCTGTGCAGGGCCTCGGCGCCGGCGGCTTGTTCACCGCCTCGCGCATCATCATCCAGTTGGCGGCGGCCCGCGAAGAGCGCCGGCCACTCTTCCTCGGCTTCATTTCCGGCGGCATGGGCCTGGCGGCCCTGGCCCCGTGGATCTCCGCGGTGCTGGTAGAGGATGCGAGCTGGCGGATGATCTTCGTCGTCCAGGCCGGTATGTCGGCCGCGGCGATGCTGCTGGTGCTCGCGTCCTATCGGCCTGGCCAGCCTCTGGCTCCAGTACGGCGAGGCATTGGCGCGCACGCAACTGGTGGCCCGGATCACCCCGTTCGACCTGCCCGACGGCGCCGATGCCGCTACGCTGGCACGCTGGTCGGCACTGATCGACCAGCAGGCGCAGTTGATTGCGGTGAGCAATCTCTTCGCGCTGCTAGCCTTCGCCTGCGTTGGCGTGGCCCTGGTCGCCGTGGCGCAGCGGTCGCTGCGGTGAACCGGGTGAATGGCTACACCGCCACGGCAGCCCCCTGGCCGCTCAAGAGCAAGCTCGTCCGCACGTTCTCACAAGCCTGACCTGTCAGAAGTCATGTTCTTCCAGCATCAAGGGGTTCAGCGAACGATCCGCTGACCATTTCATCCAGGCCGCTTCCTGTATGCGGCCAAGATTCCTCTCAAAAATACCCAGGTGGCTGCCGATCTGGCCCTGGGCCAGCGCGTCGAGCGCCGCGCGCGACACAAAGCCGCTACTGGCAACGCCGTCTGCCACGATGGAGAAGCCGATGAGTTCGCCATCCTCGGACGGGGCTGGATTGTGTATCAGGAAGGCAGTCGACATCATTCGCTCACGTTGAATCGGAGATCGGATCCTAGCATGATCGACGCGGCGCAATCGCTCCGGGGGGTGGCCCGGGGCCAGCCGGACCCGGTGGCGCCGACGTCAGATCCGCGCGGCAGCCGCTGTGACCCAGGCCGCAGCCTGATCCGGAATCGTGACCGGCAGCATATGCCCACCCGGCACGAGTTCCAGCTCCAGCGCCGGCAACTTGTCCTTCATCGCCTTGCCGTGCGCCTGCCAGTCGAGCACGGCGTCGGCGGTTCCGTACAGGATGCTGATCGGCAGCGTCAGCGATGCGTAGCGCTGCGCCATGCCGGGCAGGTCTTCCTCCACGCTGACCATATCGGAGGACGCGGCATAGAAACTGCCGGGCCGCAGGCCGAGCAGCCCGCCACCCGCGGTCGCAAAATCCCTGGGCGGCCGATCGGGGCTGAACACCATCTCGAGCATTGCCCGCCCGCGAAGGATGGACCTGGGTATCGCCCATGTCCACGCGATGGCGCGGCGCAACGTTGCGGACGAGATCGATAGCGCGCGGAACATCGGCGGCACGCCCTCGACAGGATGCGTCAGCGGCGCGATCAGGGCCAGGCCACCAACCGCGCCTGGATAATCGAGCGCAACGCCCAGAGCCACCGCGCCGCCCAGGGAATGCCCCACCAGCAAGGGATTCTCCAGGCCGAGCGCCCGGATGAACTTGGCCACGACCCCGCTTTGCACGCTCAGCCGGGCCGACATCGCCTCTGGCCTGGTCGAATAACCCGAGCCGGGCCGGTCGACCAGGATGACCCGGAACCGGCTGGTCAGCCGCTCCAGCATCGAGTAGGAGAAATTCCCGGTCTGCCCGCCCAGCCCGTGCACCATGACGATGACAGGGCCCTCGCCCTTGTCGATGTAATGAAGCCGGGCGCCATCGATCTCGATGAACTTGCCCTTGGGCGGCAGCGCCTTTTCCACCTTGCGCGCAATCAGGCCGGTAAATGCCACCAGCCCAAGCAGAACGATGCCGCCGATGGCAACGCAGGCAATCAGTATGGCCATTGTCTGTCCCTTCAACCGTTAACGGAGTCGGCCGCCATGCCGGCAGCTACCGCCGGACCGGACCGCATGGCAGCCGCGCCGGCGCGGCCGAAAGCCATCTCGCTGTCTGCCACCTTGCCGAACTTCAGGGCCATCAGGTCGAACAAGTAGTTCTGATGGACCTTCCACGGCCGCTTCGAACCCTGCTTGGGCAGGATGTTGCTGGCACGCTGGACATAGCCTGAGGTCAGCGACAGCGACGACGCCTCGCCGGAAGCCGGATCCGTGCGGCGCGGCGCGCACCACGCGTGGCCATGCGCGTCCATATGATTGAGCAGGCGGCACACATAGGTCGACGACAATTCCGCCTTCAGCGTCCAGGAGGCATTGACATAGCCCATGGCGACCGCCAGGTTGGGCATATCGCTGTACATCATGCCCTTGTACATAAAGGATTGCGCCGGGTTCACCGCGGTACCGTCCACCTCGATCTTCATGCCGCCCGCCACTTGCAACTGGAGCCCCGTCGCCGTCACGATGACATCGGCGTCCAGCCGCTCGCCGGAGCGCAACTGCAGTCCGGTCTCGGTGAATGATTCGATCCGGTCGGTGACGACCGAAGCCTTGCCGGCGCGGATGGACTTGAAGAGATCGGAGTCCGGCACAAGGCAGAGCCGCTGGTCCCAAGGCTTGTAGGACGGCGTGAAATGCTTGTCGATATCGTAGTCCGGGCCGAGCTGCGCGCGCACGCCCCGGAGGATTTTCTGCTTGACCACGTCCGGCTTCTTGCGGGAGAGATTGTAGAAATACATGCCCAGCAGCACGTTCTTCCAGCGCGTGACACGATGCGCCATGCCCGCCGGCAGACGCCGCTGCAGCCATGCGGAGACGGCATCGCTGGACGGCCGCGCCACGATGTAGGTCGGCGAGCGCTGCAGCATGGTCACATGGGCCGCGCGATCCGCCATCGCCGGCAGCAGCGTGACCGCCGTCGCGCCGCTGCCGATCACGACCACGCGCTTGCCGTCATACGCCAGGTCCGATGGCCAGTGCTGCGGATGCACGATCTTGCCGCCGAAGCGTTCCATGCCCGGCCAGCCTGGCATATAGCCGTCGGCGTAATCGTAGTAGCCGCTGCACAGATAAAGAAACTTGCAGGTAAAGCGCACGGGGGTGCCTTGTGGGCCAACCGTTGCGTCGACGGACCAGCTTGCGGTTTCGGTCGACCACGACGCCCGCGTGACGCGGTGGCCAAAGCGGATATGCTGCTCGATGCCGAACTCCCTGGCAGTCTCCCGGATATAGTCCAGTATGGAGTCGCCGTCGGCGATCGACTTTTCGCTTCGCCATGGGCGGAAGCTGAAGCCGAGCGTGTACATGTCCGAGTCCGAGCGCACGCCGGGATAGCGAAAGAGGTCCCAGGTGCCACCGATCGCGTCGCGCCCTTCCAGGATGGCGAAGCGCTTCCCGGGGCAACTGGCTTGCAGGTGATAGCCCGCGCAAATACCGGAAAGCCCCGCGCCCACGACAAGTACGTCGATGTGCTGTGCGGCACTCTCGCTTGCGGCGTGCGCCTCCTGGCGCCCTGCCTGCGACGCTTCGGCCGCCCTGCCGGCCTGACCCTGGGAATGCCGGTGTTCCGCGTTGCCTGATAGCATCGATCGTCTCCAGTTGACCAAGTTGACCAAGTTGACCAAACCGAGCCGGAAGCTTCCCGCGCCAAATTCTCACGGTGCATCCGTGCCGTTATCTGACTAGACTAGGGTGTTCACCCTAATTAATCAACCGGGATTGCCAGATCCCGGGCTTACCCCTAAGGATCTGCGATGGCAAACATGCAGATAACGGAGCATAAGAGGAGTTGCCGACCATGACGATGGAAGGCGCGCCGGTCCGGCGCCCCAAAACGCGCGAGCGCATTCTTGAAACCTGCCTGAGCCTGTTCAACGAACGCGGCCCGGTTGTCGTGACAACGGCGGAGATCGCGTCGGCAGTCGGCATCCAGGAGGGCAACCTTTACTATCACTTCCACCGGAAGGAGCAGATTCTCGAGGCCCTGTTCGATGAATTCGAGCGTGCGCTACGCGAAACCTCAGTGGCGGATCTGGCGCGAGGTGATGAACCCGGCCGTTTCGCGGACTATTTGAGCGGCTGGTTCAGCCTGATGTGGGAGTGGCGTTTCTTTTATCGCGACGCGGCCTCCATCCGCAGCCTCGCACCCGCCTTGCGCTCACGCAGCGAGTTGCTGGCCAACGACGGGCAGCACCATGTCCGCCGCGTGTTCGGTTGCATGGAATTCGCGGGACTCCTGCATGCAACGCCCGAGCAACTCGATCAACTGGTTGTCAACACCTGGATCGTCTCTACCTATTGGATCGACTATCTCCGCTCCCGCCATGGCATTGATTCCATCAAGCGCGAACACATCAGCTGGGGGGCGTCGCAGGTGATGAGCCTGTTCTCGCCCTATATGACGCAGACAGGGATGGCACTGCTGAATATCCAGGCGAAACAGGATTGACGGCGGTGATGATGCCGTTCTCCGGAATGGCCGCATGGCGGCCAGTGCGATCGCCATCGGCGACGGGCAAAGGAGATTTCGCCTGGCGCGCGTACGCGGGCTTGGCAAGAAAAAAGCCCGTGCGGTGTGAACCGGACGGGCTTTTGGAATTGGTTGCGGGGGCAGGACTTGAACCTGCGACCTTCGGGTTATGAGCCCGACGAGCTGCCAACTGCTCCACCCCGCGACACAGAATATACGCGGATAAAGAACATCTGGATACCCCTAATACAAAAAGAACTGAAAAGTGCTAAGAGAACCGGGCCGCTTGCATAAGCAAGCGGCGCCTGCCGCACCCCTGCCTTGAGCGTATCTCCAAAGGCGCTCAGCTATTACTGTCTATCCACTGCTTCGCCCATTCATAGGCTGCCCTCTTCGCGTCGGCGGGGGAGACATGATTGCGGCCAATCGACCTGGCATCCTGCACAACCGCCCCGTCTTCCCAGATCGCGCACGACGCAATGTGCAATCCGTCCTTGATCGTCTTGCAGTAGACGTGGATGACATAGCCCTTGTACTCCGTGGTGCCGCTTTCCATCTGCGTCCTAGCTCCGCTTACATTCCGACGGATGCTAGCACGCGCGGGCGCCCGGACGGCCCGGCGTCATCAACGCTGTACATGCGAACCGGCCGGGGCCGGTCCGCTTTCCAGCCGCTTGCCGAACGGATCAGGCAGCGGTCGGCTTCCTGGATGCGGCGGAGCCTTCTTGCTCGACGGCCTTGCCAGTGGCAACGGCTGCTGCCTGGAAGGTGTTTTCAGCGGTTTCAACGGCCTGCTTGGTGGCCTTCTGGACCGACGCATAAGCGTTGTTGGCGGCGCTGATCGCGGACTTCACGATGGCCACGGTCGACTCCGCGCCGGCGGGCGCATTCTTGGCGAAACTCTCGACCAGTGCCTGGACCTTCTTCGAATTTTCAGCCAGTTGCGCTTCGGCGACCTTGGTGAATTCCGACTGGGTTTCCGCGGCGATGTCGTACACCTGGCGGCCATATGCCAGGGCCTTCTCGGCAATCGGCTGAACCAGCGCCGCATGGATGGCCAGGACTTCCTGGGCGTCCTTCGCGTCGAGGGCCTTCCTGGCGTTGTCCATGTTCTCGGCGAACGTCGTCTTGACCATGTGCAGATTCAGCTCGACCAGCTTTTCCACGCCGTCGAAGGCTTTGGTGGTCAAGCCAAACAGCGTCTCCACATTGGCTTTATGGGCTGCCGCGACTTGCTCCGGGGTGAAGTCCATGCTGCTCTCTCCATAGGGTTGGGTTCGACACCATGCAAAGGTAGGCTGTCCCGATGTCAAAGCCATGACACAGCCGATGTTCGCCAACCAGCCGCGAGCGTGATGGATAGCATTTTCGCCGCTGCAAAAGCAAAACCCCCCAGTACTTTCGTACTGGGGGGTTTCAAGGGAGAGCCTGGCGATTACCTACTTTCACACGGGTATCCGCACTATCATCGGCGTGGAGTCGTTTCACGGTCCTGTTCGGGATGGGAAGGGGTGGTTGGTGGTT
>NZ_JBFTQG010000023.1:0-100186 GCF_056398885.1 Cupriavidus sp. 01T418 | reverse complement strand
AACCACCCCTTCCCATCCCGAACAGGACCGTGAAACGACTCCACGCCGATGATAGTGCGGATACCCGTGTGAAAGTAGGTAATCGCCAGGCTCTCCCTTGAAACCCCCCAGTACGAAAGTACTGGGGGGTTTTGCTTTTGCGGCGGCGACATGGCAACGATTAGGCCAAGGCCATTTGGCGCTTTGCGCCGGACGGCAGCAGCACGCATAATCGTGACTCCGTCCCCCTGTTGCGCCCCTTTCTCAAATCATTCCGAATGCCTGCCGACGGCGAAGCCTCCTGGTTTCTTTACCTGCTCGAATGCGAGGGCAACACGATCTACACCGGTATCACCACGGATGTCGAACGGCGCTTTGCCCAGCATCTGGCGGGAACGGGCGCTAAATATACGCGATCGCGCAAGCCGATCAGGATCCTGGGCTGGCAGCGATTTGAGAATCGCTCCGAAGCGTCGAAGGCCGAGGCGGCGGCAAAACGCATGACTTCCGCGCAGAAGCGTATGTTTTGCATGCAGTTGATGATAGCGATGACGCAAGCCACCGGCGCCGATCCTGATCCTGCTTGAGCGCTACCGGCCGTTTCCTTAAGGCTGGTTTAAGGATTGCCCTTTAGCATGGTCCTGTCGCGTCCAATTAGCCCGGACGTCTGAGGTAACCAATCAAGGAAAAATGCCATGATCCGCCAGACGCTTGTACGCTCAGCCATCGGTATAGCTGCCCTGGCGGCCCTTGCCGGGGGGTACACCTATCTGCAGAAGGAAGTCATCACGCCGGGATATGCTGCACAGGCGCCCGTAACGGCCCAGGCACAACCCCTGGCTGTGGCCGCGCCCACCGATTTCTCCAGCATCGTCGACCAATACGGCCCGGCCGTGGTCAATATCAGCGTGACGGCACGCGCCCAGCGCACCTCGGCACAAGTGCCGCAGGGCATGGACCCGGATGATCCCCTGTTCCAGTTCTTCAAGCGCTTCGGCCCCCAATTCCAGGGCCCGCAGAATGGGCAGCAGCAACTAGTGCGCGGCCTCGGCTCGGGCTTTATCGTCAGCCCCGACGGCCTGATCCTGACCAATGCGCACGTGGTGGATGGCGCCCAGGAAGTGACGGTCAAACTGACTGACCGCCGCGAATTCAAGGCCAGGGTCCTGGGCGCGGACACGCAAACCGATGTGGCGGTAATCAAGATCGACGCCAAGGATCTGCCGACCGTGCGCCTGGGCGACCCCGCGCGCGTGCGCGTGGGTGAACCGGTGCTGGCCATCGGTTCGCCCTATGGCTTCGAGAATACCGTGACCGCCGGCATCGTCAGCGCGAAGTCGCGCTCCTTGCCCGACGACACCTACGTGCCGTTCATCCAGACCGACGTCGCCGTCAATCCCGGCAACTCGGGCGGCCCGCTGTTCAACCAGCGGGGCGAAGTGATCGGCATCAACTCGCAGATCTATAGCCAGACCGGCGGTTACCAGGGCCTGTCGTTCTCGATCCCGATCGACGTGGCGACCAAGGTGCAGGGGCAACTCGTGGCGCACGGCAAGGTCACGCGCGGCCGCCTCGGCATCGGCGTGCAGGAGGTCAACCAGGCCCTGGCGCAATCGTTCGGGCTGCCAAAGCCTAGCGGTGCGCTGGTCAACTCGGTGGAGCCGGACAGCCCGGCGGCCAAGGCAGGCCTCAAGCCGGGCGACGTGATCGTGCAGCTAGGCAACGACGTCATCGACCACTCTGGCGACTTGCCGGAGCACGTTGCCGACATGGCTCCGGGCACGCAGACTTCGCTGAAGGTGATCCGCAAGGGCGAGCCCCTGACGCTGACGGTGAAGGTCGGCACGGCCAAGGATTCGGTAGTCGCCGGCAAGAGTCCCGCCAATGACGCCGGCGGCAAGCTCGGCCTCGCGGTTCGTCCGCTGAGCCCGGCGGAGAAGCGCGACAGTGGCATCGACGGCGGACTGGTGGTCGAGGATGTCGCGGGCCCGGCGGCAAAGGTGGGTATCCAGCCGGGCGACGTCATCCTGTCGATCAACGGCACGCCGATCAGTTCGGCGGACCAGTTGAGGGCGCTGGTGGCGAAGTCGGGCAAGCAGGTTGCACTGCTGGTGCAGCGCGACGATAGCCGGATCTTTATCCCTCTCGACCTGGGTTGAGAATGGAGTTAACAGCAGAGTTAACAGACGAGTTAACAGCAGAGTTAACCACAGGGTTAATCGCGGTGTTAACATCGGCATGAAGTATGGGCGGGTCGGCGCGAAGGTATACGTGTCGACCCGCCAAGCCTTGGTGGGCGCCGAATTCCGGTGCAGATAGGGCTGTCAGAACGCTCGGTAACAGGTATTATCTCGACTGCGACGCAAGACACGCCGCGATGGCCCCGGCCCTTGATGCGAAATCGTCTTGCTGACTCGATGACACAAGGAAGTCTATGCAGTTGGATTTCACCCGGACGTCCGCGACCACGGGTACCGAAAGAGTGCGGCGCCTGCCGCAAGTCACGCCCGCCCCGCGCCGGCGCAAGAAGGCTGAAGCTGTCCCTCACTGGGAGCGTGGCTACCGTTCGCACTTCTACCGCAACGAGCGCGGCGAGAAGCTGGGCGAAGTCCGCCTGTCCGATCGCGGCGATATGCCGGTGGTCTATCACTGGGCAGCCGGCAATTATTCCGGCGCGGAAGGCTCACTCGCCCATGCCCGCATGCGCGTGGAAGAAACCATCGGCTTTGGCATGCGCCAGTTGCCGCTGTTCTGACCGGCACGCCGGCCGAACGTTTTTGCAGAAGGCAGTACCCGGCAATACACGGTAATACAGGACAGTACCCGCGCGCGCCCGGCGCCGCGTTTTACCGGAGCGAGCCGCTCCGGTACGGCCAGCCAGCCCCTCGCGTTGCTATGGCGCGGCCAGCACGGCAGACAGACCTGCCACTCCCCCGGCGCCAGACTCCCAGCTTTCGGCAAGCGCAGTTCAGGTTCAATCGAGACGGCGTTGCGCCAGCATGAAGACAGCTCCCGTTACGGCAAGCACCGCAATCAGCCGGTAGAGATCCTCGCACGCGATCAGCCTGGCCTGTGTATCCACCAGGCCAGCCAGTTGCGCGAGCGCGGCCTGGTGGGCGTGGCCCGCATCCAGTCCGCGCGCACCCCATGCCGCCTGCGTTGCCTCCAGCCACTGCTGCGCCTGCGCCGTATGCTGGCCGAGCGCGCTGGACAGGCTGGTATGCACGGCAAACTGCCGGTTCTGCAGTAGTACCGCGCCTAGCGCGGACGCAAAGGAGGCCGCGATCTGGCGCAACAGGTTCTTGCTGCGATAGCCGTGGGCGAAATCGCCCCCGGCCAGTGAGCGAAACGTCAGGCCCGCAACCGGGATGATGACCATCGCGCCAAACAGACCCTTGCCGACCAGCCCCCAGGCCAGCACCGCCGGTCCGAGGTCGGGCGGCATCGCGGAAAACCACCACGCCGCGCCACCCATCAGCAGGAGACCGCTCGCCATCAGCGGCTTCTTGTGCGGCAGCCGCGGCGCCAGGCGCAGGTAGATGACGATGCCCGCCAGGCTCACCGTGGCCGCGAAGGTGTTGAGCCAGCCGGTGGTCTCCAGCGGCATGCGGAGCGCCTGCTCGGCGTAGATCGGGAACAGGTATCCGTTCAGGTTGCTGATCAGGTAATAGACAAAGTACATGGCCAGCCCGGTCAGGTAGACCGGATTGCGCAGCGCGCGCAGATGGAGCACGGGCGTGCTGTGGTGCCATTGCTGCCAGAGGAACCACATCAGCAGGCCGATACCAACCGCGCAGATCAGGGCCAGCCGCAGCGGGTGCGAGAAGATATCGAAGCGGGCTTGCGCCATGGCGGCCTGCAAGCTCACCATGGCGGCGCCAAAGAGCAGCAGCGGGCCCAGCGCGGGGCCCGTGTCATTCTCGTTCGGCTCGGCATCGGGCAGCAGCAGCCAGGCGCCCAGCGCGGCCAGCGCGGCGAAGGGCAACGCACCATAGAACACGTCTTGCCACACGCCGTGCTCGATCAGCTCCGCCGCCATGGCGGGCGCAAGCGCAGATGCCGAAAAAATGCCGAGTACGAAAATACGCATTGCGCGCGGCCGGTCCGCCGGCGCAAACAATACATTGACCAGGATACGGCAACTGGTAAACAGCGCACCGCCGCCCACGCCTTGCACAAAGCGTGCACCCGCGAGCTGCGGCAGCGAATGGCTGGTGGCCGCCGCCAGCGTGCCCGCCATGAAGATCAGCAGTGCGCCGGTCAGGTAATAGCGATAGCCAAAGCGCTGTGCCAGCCATTGCTGCTTGAGGATCATCAGCATGCTGCCCACGGCATAGGCGGCCTGGACCAGGGCGAAGCTGCGCGGGTCGGCATTGATGCCGCCGACGATGTGGCTCGACGCGAACACGAACATGATGTTCTCGAGGAATTCCACCGCCGTGGCCAGCGCCAGCAGCAGCATGACCAGCGTCTGGCGCTGCCGGTGGCTGAGCAGGCGCAGCCACCGAAATCCCAAACGCAGCGGATGCAATGCAGGCGCTGTCTTCATGGCTCCAGCACGAGCAGGTTCTGGTGCATGCGGTCCAGGGCGCGCGTGGCCGTGGCCAGGCCGTTTTCGCCCAGCGGGCCCCAGGCCTCTGCGTAGGCAGCGTGCACAGCCGGCGCGGCGCGCTCGAGCAGGCGCAGCCCCGCAGCGCTCAGTACCAGTTCGGTGCTGCGGCGGTCCTGCTCCGAGGCGTGCCGGCGCACAAGGCCACGCGCCACCAGGCCGTCCATCAGCCGGGTCATCTGGGTGCGCGTGGTGTCGAGCGTGATGCCAAGTTCGGACGGCAGGCTGGGCTGGGACTTGTCGGTGGCAAGCATGCTGATGGCCAGGTATTGCTGCAGGTCCAACTCGAACGGCGCCAGCGCCCGCTCGATATGGCGGCGCAGCAGGCGCGCGGTGCGCATCAGGAGCCGGGAGGCCAGGATAAGGTCGCGCGGTGCTTCCGGATGGCTGGCGCAGAAGCGGTCGATGCGGTCTTCGAATGACATGGCGGGGAATCAGGTGACGCTGGCGCAAGAAATCGCATCAGCCATTTAATTACAGGCGTAATTATATCACTTGAAACAAACTAGGGCTGGGATATTCCCCGGCTTGCAAGGCGCCGGGACAGCCGCCGCAATGCTTGCCGCAGGCCCGCGAGTTCATCGGCATGCAGCGCCGGGCTCAGGCGGCCATAGCGTAGCCGGGTGTAGCGCTCGCTGACGTCCTGCACCGCCTGCGCGGCAGTTGGGAGTCGGCGCGCGGCCCGGGCGGCAAAATCCCGCGGCCCTTCCGACGGTCCGCGCACGCACCCGTGGCGCGCCAGGTCGCGGCAGAAACGGGCATACATGGCTTGCACGGGATCAGCCTGGCGGCGCCTGAGCACGAGGGGCACAAGCGCCAGCAAGCTCAGCGCGGCAAGTCCGCCCAGCAGCGCCTGCGGCAAACCGTCATCGATGCCGAGCTGTCGCATCAGCCGGGACTGCTGGCCGCGATCGTATTGCAGCACCCAACGCTGCCAGGTGTAGACCATGCCGTCCATGCCCCAGCGAAGGTTTCGCAGCCATCCCGGCCCCCGCAGCGCGCGCAGCGCCGCGATTTCTCTGGCCTCCAGCGCGGCGTCGACGCCTTGTTCGATTCGGCTGGGCGCCACCGCGCTGGTGGGGTCGACGCGTACCCAGCCGCGCCCCTCCAGCCAGATCTCTGCCCAGGCATGGGCATCGGCCTGCCGCACGATGTAGTTGCCGCCGATCGGGTTGTACTCGCCGCCCTGGTAGCCGGTGACCACCCGGGCCGGCACGCCAGCGGCGCGCATCAGGAAGACAAAACTGCTGGCGTAGTGCTCGCAGAATCCGCGCCGGGTGTCGAACAGGAAGCTGTCGACCTGCTCGCGGCCAAGCGGCGCGGGCGATAGCGTATAGCTGAATGGCGCCGCGGCGAACAGCCGCAGGGCAGCCCGCGCCCGCTGCTCGGGATACGGGTATTGTTCCGCCCATTCGGCGGCCAGCGCCCGGCTGCGCGGATTGCCGGGCGGCAGCGCCAAAGCCAGTTGCCGTGTCGGGAGATCGAGCGCCTCCGCTGCAGCCGGGGCCGAACGCGCGCGATAGCGCAGGCGCTGGTCGATGGGCCCGCTGGTGAAAAACTCGCCGTCCACGTTGACCACGGTGGCGGTACCGGGGGCGATTGCTTGGCCACGGTCGAGCAGGAACAGCCACTGGTGCTGATTGGGTTCGAGCGTGATGCTGTAGACGACGATGCCGCTCGCGGATGCCTTGCCTGCGGAGTACGCCGGTGCCTGATCGGCGTCCGGCAATCCCGGTGCCGGCTGCGCGCGCCGCTGGCGCAAGGGCGCCGGCCGCCAGGTCTGGCCGTCGAATTGCCACAGCACCAGGGCGCGCCAGTACAGCGCGCTGGCGGGCAGCGGCCCCCCTTCCACGTCGGCGCGCAGCGCGACTTCGGTCGACTGCGTCAACTGGCTCACGCTGCCGGGGCTCATGGTGTCGCTGATGCCGGTGGTGGCCACGGTCTCGGCCTGCGGCAGCTGCCACAGCGGGCGATCCAGGCGCGGGAACAAGACGAACAGCAGCAGTGCCCAGGGCAGGCCGATCAGTGTCAGGCGGCCGAGCAGCGGCCATACCGCGAGATAGCCGCGCGCTTCGGGGTGGCCAAGGAACAGCCAGTTGCGCAGCAGCCAGGCAGCAATGGCAAGGCTATACAAAGCCAGCCAGAAAGGCTGGTCGAACAGGTACAGGCTCAGCAGCAGGTAAAAGCAAAGCTGGGTCACCAGCGTGGCGTCCGCCACCACCCGGCATTCCAGCAGCTTGAGCACGACGAAGGCGCCCAGCAGTGCGACCGAGAGGTCGCGGCCCAGATTGCCGCCGGCTTGCCAGACCAGCGAGGCCGCCACCAGCAGCACCAGCCCGGCGACCAGCCCGAGCATCAGGCGCGAGGGCAACGGTGCGCGCTGGCGCCACAGCATCCAGCGCCAGCCCATCAGCAAGACCAGCAAGACGCTGATGGTCACCGGCAGCGCGCGTGCCTGCGGCGCGAGCACCAGTGCCAGCTGGCCCAGCAGCAAGCCATGCTCATCATGTGCGAGGGGGCGCGCAGGCAGCTTCACCTCGCGTCTTCCTGCGCCACTTTCGGCGTCATTCCCTGCGCCATCCCCGGGGCGCTTTGTCCGGCCCTGCCAGGCCACAGGGCCAGGGCTTCGAGGCAGGCACGGCGGTGTGCGCCGCCACGGCCTGGCGGGATTTCCACGCCGGGCAGGCGCAGCCCGATCTCCGTGTTGTCGCCAGCGGCCAGCACCCAGGCGCACAGGCGGGAAAGCCGCGCCTCGGTGGGCAGGGCCGGCGGCAGCGCGTGCCAGTCCAGCCAGCAAGCTGGCTGGCTGCCGGCCTGCCCGGTGCGGCTCAGCCAGCGGCCGGTGCGCGCACTGTGTTTCCAGGYGATGCGGTGCAGCGGGTCGCCACTGCGGTAGCGCCGCAACTGGTCGATGCCATCGTCCGACGGCAAGGGTGCCGCGCCTTCGTCGTCGGGCTGCGCGGCGAACGGCGGCGGCGGCGCGTCTGCTTCGGGTTGCGGGTAGACCAGCGCGACCAGCGGCAGGTCGGCATGACTCCATACCCGGAACAGGCCTAAAGGAAAACGGCTCGACAGCGTGACGCGAGGCAGAGCCAGCCAGCCGCGCTGGCTGGTGGCCAGGTGCAGCGTGAGCAGACCGCTGGCATCCCGGGCCAGGCTCAGGCTGGCTGGCTGCGCCCCGGCCTGGGCCGGCAGGCTCGCCTCGACGCCGATGCGCGCCGGCGAGCCGGTGCCGGCAATGCCGGCGATGCGCACGCTGAAGGCAGCGGGCTCGCCGGCAAAGGCCGGCGCCGCGCTGGCGCCGGCGACGGTCATGTCGAGCAGGTTGCGGTAGGCGTGCCACATGCAGGCCATGCCGATGCCGCCGAGCAGGAAGGTGAGGGCGAAGCCCAGGCTGATATTGTAGTTCAGCGAGGTCAGCAGCATGGCTAGCAGCAACACCGCGAAGCCCAGGCCGCTACGGCTGGGCAGGATATACAAGTGGCGGCGATCGAGCGTCACCACGCCCTGCCGGGGCGCGCGCTGACGCTGCAGCCAGGGTGGCGAGGCCCATGCCCAGCGCCCATGTGTGGCCGGGGCGGCCGGGGTGGCCGTGCGCGGCGACGAAAACGGCCGGCTGCGCGACATCCGGGCTCAGGGAATGGCGACGTCGGCGAGCAGGCGGGTCAGCGCCTGCTGGCCATCGCCGGTGCCGCCGGACGGCAGCAGCCGGTGGCCGGCAACCGGCACGAAGACCGCCTGTATGTCCTCGGGCAGCACCATATCGCGCTGGTGCAGCAGCGCCCAGGCGCGGGCACAGCCCAGCAATGCCAGGCCCGCCCGCGGCGACAGCCCGGCCGCATAGGCCGCGCTGGCGCGCGTGGCCTGCACCAGGGCCAGGGCGTAGTCCACCAGGGCGGGGCTGGCATAGACCTGGGCCGCGGCCTGCTGCAGCGCGTCCACCTGCGCGGCATCCATCACCGGCGTGCCAGCCGCGGGCGCTGCCCCGCCAAGGTAGAGCACGCGCTCGAAGGCCGGATCGGGATAGCCAAGCGACAGGCGCATGGTAAAGCGGTCGAGCTGCGATTCGGGCAGGGCGTGCGTACCGATCTGGTCCAGCGGGTTTTGCGTGGCGATGACAAAGAACGGGGACGGCAAGGCATGGGTGACGCCGTCGTGCGTGACCTGGCCCTCCGCCATTGCTTCCAGCAAGGCGCTCTGCGTCTTGGGGGTGGCGCGGTTGATCTCGTCGGCCAGCACCACCTGCGCGAACACCGGGCCGCGATGGAAGCGGAATTCGGCGCTGTCGCGCACGAAGACGGAAACGCCGATCAGGTCTGCCGGCAGCAGGTCGCTGGTGAACTGCACACGCTGGAACTGCAGGCCGAGCGTGCGCGCCAGCGCATGCGCCAGCGTAGTCTTGCCCACGCCGGGCAGGTCCTCCAGCAGCAGATGGCCCCGCGCCAGCATGCAGGCCAGCGCCAGCCGGATTTCCCTGGGCTTGCCCAGTACGATCCGGCCAAGCTGGGCTTCCGCCTCGGAGAGCGATGCGACGATGCGTGGGCGAGCTGTCACTTGAGGCCTTGCGGGTCGTGGGAAGGACCCGGCCATTGTAGCGGCGCACGCGTATCGGGGAACAGTCTGTTTGCGCACGCTCAACATGCCGGGCGCGCCGGATGGCCCGGCTTCTGGCATTATCGGGTTGTCGGCCCTGCCAACCCTACATCCCCTGCAATGAACTCCCCGCTTGCTGCATCGCCGGACGCCGCTTCCAACGCGGTTTCCACGCCTTCCATGCTTTCCACGGCTCCCGCCGCTTCGGCCATCGCCCCTGCCGCCACGGAACTCGACGAACTCAACCGTGCCTTTCACGCCGATGGCTATATCGTGCTGCGCGGCTTTGCCCCGCCGCAGCTCTGCGACCGGATCGAGCAGGTAACGCGCGAGCAACTGGCGGCGGCGGTGCCGCCTGTGGAATATGAAGCCGAGCTGGGTTATCCCGGTGCGCCCGCCAGCCGCGATGCAGCGGGCGGAGGCACGGTGCGGCGCCTGCGGCAGGCCTACGGGCGCGACGCGGTGTTTCGCCAATGGGCAGCCGACCCCGCGTTGACAAAGGTCGTGGCGACCCTGCTCGGCGAGCCGCCGGTCCTGACGCTGGCACATCACAATTGCGTGATGACCAAGCATCCGCATTTTGGCAGCCAGACCGGCTGGCATCGCGATACCCGTTACTGGTCGTTTGCCCGCCCTGAGCTGGTGACGGTGTGGCTGGCGCTGGGCCGCGAGGACGAGAGCAACGGCGTGCTGCGCGTGATCCCCGGTTCGCACACGGTGGCGCTCGAACCGGGCCAGCTCGATGCGGCGGAATTCCTGATCGAATCGCATCCGGCCAGCCAGGCCCTGCTGCACGGCGTGCAGCCCCTGGCCCTGGAGCGCGGGGACGTCTTGTTCTTCGATAGCCGGCTGTTCCACAGCGCGGGCCAGAACGTCTCCGAAGCGGTCAAGATGTCGGCTGCCTTTGCGTACTTCGGTGCGGGYAATCACCCGCTGCCGGGCACGCGTTCGGCCGAATTCGGCAGCGTCGCGCTGCCCGTGCCCGCGGCAGGCTAGCCAGCATCCACCGATCCCGGCTGATCGCAGGCTGGCGCCATGGCCGGCCTGCGGGGGATGCCGTCATGCCGCGCGCATCAGGTGCGCAGGCCGACCAGGTTGGAGATTTTCTCGGAGGCGGCCAGCAGCGGCGGCAGGAAGTTGCCGGCCATTTCGTTGGCGCTGGTGCGGTTGGCCTGGCCGCTAATATTGATAGCGGCGATGACCTGACCGGTGCGGTTGCGGATCGGCGCCGCCAGCGACACCAGCCCTTCCTCCAGTTCCTGGTCGTTCAGCGCCCAGCCGCGCTCGCGGATGCCGGCGATGATGGCCTTGAGCGCGTCGATATCGGTGACGGTGCGGCTGGTCCGCGCGCGCAGGTCGCTGGCCCGCAGCACGCGGTCGAGTTCCTTGTCCGGCAGGCCCGCCAGCAGCACGCGGCCCATCGACGAGCAATAGGCCGGCAGCCGGCTGCCGATGGACAGGTTGATGGTCATGATCTTGCGCGCAGGCACCCGCAGCACATAAACGATCTCGCTCCCATCCAGCACGGAGATCGAGCAGCTTTCATGCACTTCCTGCGACAGCGCTTCCATGATCGGCTCGGCCAGGTTCCAGAAGGGCATCGAGGTCAGGTAGGCAAAACCAAGGTCGAGGATTTTCGGCGTCAGGCGGAACAGCCGGCCGTCGGCGCGCACATAGCCCAGGCCGACCAGCGTCAGCAGGATGCGGCGCGCGCCGGCGCGGGTCAGGCCACTGGCCTGCGCGATCTCGCTAAGGGTCTGGGCCGGGTGCTGCGCGTCGAAGGCGCGGATGACCGAGAGCCCGCGTGCGAAAGACTGCACATAGGTATCGCTCGGCTTCTCCGCGCCCGCGGCGGCGGGCTCCACGGAAGCGTCCGTGGCTGGGTGATCGGGATTGTCGGAAGCGGCAGGGCTGGCCATCGGTCAGTTCGGCTGGTTGCCGAATACGCACGGAAAGGCCGAAAGGGTAGAGGAAATGCGGGCAGTACGCCAGTGGCACTGATGGGAGCGGGCGCTGGCCCCCAGGCTGCCGCATAATGTCGCGCGTTTGGGAAACATAGCTTGTAAAGGAAACATTGCCCGGTGAACGAGACAATCCAGTGGAATGATTGGGAGGCCTTTTGCTGCGTGGTGGAGCAGGGCACCTTCACGGCCGCGGCGGAGCAGCTCGACTGCCCCAAGTCCCGGGTCTCGGCGGCCGTGGCGCGGCTGGAGTCAGCGATCGGCTCCAAGTTGCTCCAGCGCACCACGCGGCGCATGCGCTTGACCGATGCCGGCAGCGCGGTGTACCGCGACGTGGCCCCGCTGTTCGCGCGGCTGCGCGAGATCCGCCAGGAAACACTGGCGCGGGAGGAGCGCGTGCAAGGCGTGCTGCGCATCGCCGCGCCCTACGAATTCGGCGCGCACCAGCTCGGCGGCGTCATCTGCCGCACGCTGGCGGCCCATCCGGCGCTCGACGTGAAGGTGGAGATCACGCAAGGTATGGTCGATCCCATCCGCGATGGGTTCGATGTGGCTTTTGTCGCCGTGGATGCCGACCTGCCCGACTCCGGGACGGTGGCGCGGCGTATCTATCTCGTCGAGCGCGGACTATTCGCGGCGCCTGCGCTGGCCGCGGGCCTGCACCCGCAGTTGCTGCCGGAAGACCTGGCCAACCTGCCTACCCTGACCACACCCGGCGACGACATGTGGGAGTTCATGCGCGAGGGCGAGCGTGTGGCGGTGCCCATCCGGCCGCGCATGCAGACCGCCAACGCCGAATTGCGGCTGCAGGGCGCGCTGGCCGGCCTGGGCATTGCGCGCCTGTCGCTGATCTATTGTGAAGCGGAAGTGGCCCAGGGGCGGCTGGTGAAGGTGCTGCCGGACTACCCGCCGCCGCCGCTGCGCGTCTTTGCCCTGCTGCCGGACCGCCGGCTGCAGCCGCGCAAGGTGCGCGTGTTCATGGAGGCGGTGGAAGCCATGATGGCCTCCGGACTGCCGGACGGAAACGAGTCAGCCGCGCCCGGCCCGTGAGGGCTGGCGCGGCTGCGGGGTCAATGCGCAAGGGGCGCCTTGCAGGCCGGCCCGTTGCCGCCTGACTATGCTGCGGCTACCTTTTTTGACGGTTTCAGCTGCTGTCTCTTCCATTCCTCGTGAATTCCGGGTTGCACTCAGGCGCCGTCGCTGAAGCTGCTGCGGGGTTCGTTCACGCCGCGGGCACCGTCGGTGTACGGGTCGCGCGGGCCGGTGCGGGCGCCGTCCGTGAACGGATCACGCGGGCCGGTGCGGGCACCGTCGGTGAACGTGTCGAACGTACGGCCGATGCTGCCGTCGAGGCGGGCGAGATCGGAAACCGGCGTGCTGGCGTGCGCGGAGGCGGCAGCCATCGACAGGCCGATGGCGCAGAGGAGACTGACGGCGAGGGTGCGGGATTGTGCGAGGGACTTCATGATGCGGCTTTTCCTTCTGGCAAGACGTGGTGTGTTCCACGTTGACCGTAATGTAGGCGGCCTTCTGCCTAGGAAAAAGCGCCAATCACCAAAACACTGTTCGCCGGCTTGGACAATACCGCCCAGACCCTGTCCCGGGCGGCTGTCCGTGCCCGGTGCCGGCTTGGGTCAGAGGGCGAAACGTGCGCCAAACAGCCCTGCGCCTAGCCGGGCAATGACCATCAGCAGGATCTGTGCGATCACGAAGAGCGCCAGCGGCGAGATATCGAAGCCGCCCAGGCGCGGCAGCACGCGGCGGATCGGGCGCAGCAGCGGCTCCGTCAGGTGATTGATGGCGGGCGTGACCGGTGAATGCGGATTGACCCAGGAGAGGATCGCCATCAGCAGCGTGACCCACATCACCATGCTGATGCCCCATTTCAGCATGTTGAGAACGGCAATCAGCAGCAGCAGCGGCAGATAGGTCAGAAGGTCGCCGCTGGAAAGCAGCAGCACCAGCAGCAGGAACACCAGGGCGGTCAGCCAGGCGCCGATCAGCGTGGCCCAGTCTATGCCGCCAAGGCCGGGGATCACCCTGCGCAAAGGCCGCACCAGCCAGTCGGTGACCTGGAATACGCCTTGCGAGACGGGATTGCGCGTGGGCAGCCGTGTCCATTGCATCCACAGGCGCAGCAGCAGCGCCATGCCGAACAAGGTGAAGACGGTATCGAGCAGGAAAAGGGCGATTTCCGTGAACATCGGTTTCGGTTCCGGTGGCAGTAGTGATGTCGGCAGGCAGGAGTGTCTACGGACGCACAGATTCTGCCATACCCGCATCGGCGGCGGTCGAAACCGCGGCCGCCATTGCGCGCAGGCCCGCGCCGGTGCCGGGGGAAACGCCGGCGGTACCCCCCGAGCCAACCCCTATAATGAGCGTCGAGCCAAGTTCCCCCAGCGTCCAGACGCTGCCACCCCATGACCCGCCAGCCTGCAGCATCCCGTTCCCCGCTCGCCAAGCAGGAGTTCGAAGCGCTTTCCGATTTCCGCTACCAGCTGCGGCGTTTCCTGCGGTTTTCCGAAGACGCCGCGCACAACGAAGGCCTGACCGTGCAGCAGTACCTGCTGATGCTCCATATCCGCGGCTGCACCGGCAAGGACTGGGCTTCGATCGGCGAACTGGCGGAGCGCCTGCAAGCCAAGCAGCATGGCGTGGTGGCGCTGGTGAACCGCTGCGAGGCGGCCGGCCTGGTCAAGCGCAAGTCCAACCCGGACGACCGCCGGATCGTGGAAGTCCATTTGCTGGCAAAGGGCGAGCGTTTCCTGAACCGGCTGGCCATGCTGCACCGGAGCGAGCTGGAATCGCTGCGCGGCACCTTCCGCGTGGCGCGTCTCACGGCCTTCAATGACGATGGCGCGGAGCGCGCCTGAGCCAGGCTGAAGAAGCCCGCCCGGGTTTTTGACCCGGCACGGGCACGCCGTTACAGGTGGTTACCAATCACAAGGCTCAGTGACACCCGAGGCGCTCCCGCGGCACTAGACTCGCGCGCACCACAACTCGCGATATCCGCAGGAGCTCCAGATGCCTTTCCCTTCCTTCCCTCTTCGTACCGGCGCGCTTGCCTTGCTTGCTGCTGGCGCCCTGGCCGGTTGCGTGACCGCGCCTTATGGCGGCGGGTATGGCGGCTACGGGACTTATGGCAACTCTGGCGCGTATGGCAGCAGCATGCAGGCAAGCGACGCCTATCCTGTTGCCTATCCGCAGCAGGGCTCCTCGCAACCGGCATACCCCCAGCCGGATTATCCGCAGGCGGGCTACCCGCAGCAGGCCCCGGTGCAGGAGAGCTATCCGCAGCAGGGCTATCCCCAGCAGGGCTACCCGCAGCAGGGCTACCCGCAGCAGGGCTATCCGCAAGCGGGTTACCAGCAGGCTGCTCCCACCCAGGGCGTGTACGGCGGCGATGCCTATGGCGTTCGATATGGCCAGGTCGAATCCATCGAGATGTTGCCCGGACAGCCGCAAGGCGGCGTCGCCGGCGCCCTGATCGGTGGTGCCGTCGGTGGCTTGCTTGGCCACCAGGTGGGCGGCGGCCGCGGCAATACGATAGCGACCATCGGTGGCGCCGTGGCCGGCGCGCTGGCCGGCAACGAGGTCGAGAAGCGTGCCAATACGGCGCCGCCCGCGTATCGAATCCGTGTGCGCACCACCGATAACGGCTATCTCACGCTGACCCAGTCGACGCCCTACAACCTGCGCAACGGCGACCGGGTCAAGGTGCAGAACGGCGTGGCGATGCCCTACTGACAGTGTGTGGTGGTGGCGGCGCAGCCGGGCGGCTGCGCCGATCCGGCTTACAGCGCGCCGGCGAGGAAGGTCAGCGCGCGGCCATGCGCGAGCGCCGCGGAGGGCTGGTGATAGGAGCCGCGGGCCCAGCAGTTGAAGCCGTGATCGGCCTGGGCATAGACGTGGATTTCCGTTTTCGGGTTGCCGGCCACCGCCGCGCGCACCTGCTCGACCGCCTCGGCGGGGATATGCGCGTCGAGAGCACCATAGTGGAACTGGACCGGCACCTTGATGTTGGCGGCTTCCTGCAGATTGTTCTGGATGCCGCCGCCGTAGTAGGGCACCGCTGCGTCGACCAGGCCGCGCGCGGCGCTCAGATAGGACACCAGGCCGCCGAAGCAGTAGCCTACCGCGGCGATCTTCGCGCCCGCGCCGAGCTGGGCGCGTAGTGCCTTGGCGGTTGCGGCGATATCCTTCATCGTCAGTTCCACATCGGTCTTCTGGCGCAGTTCCACCGCGCGCGCCCAGTCCTCGCCGGCGTAGCCCAGTTCCACGCGCGGCGCCTGGCGCCAGAACACGTCGGGGGCCAGCACCACATAACCGTCGAGCGCGTACTGGTCCGCTACCGCGCGAATATGCGCATTGACGCCAAAGATTTCCTGCACAAGCACGATGCCCGGCGCGTTGGCGGTGTTGCCGGCGGGGGGCAAGGCGAGGTACGCATCGAAGGCGCCGCCCTCGGTTTCGACTCGGATCCATTGGTTCTTGTTCGGCATGCTGGCTTGCTCCATCGGTGGCAACAGCTAGAGGCAAAAATGATTGGACAGGGACAATAAAGACGGTACCAATCTGCATTTGAGGCAATGAAGATTGTACCAATCCTCGCGTGCAAGGCGGCTCACCGCCCTATCATCCCTGCTGCGCCGCAGCACGCTCCAAGGCCACGTGCGCCACGCCACTGCGGCGTTGGCGCAAGGCTAGCTTGCGGGTTGAACGCCGGGCAGGAACTCGATGCCGGTTCGTTTTACCAGTTCCCCATAGGAGATCGGCTTGCCTGGCCGCGCGGTGTCCGTATTCTCGATCCAGTGCGCCCAGGCCCGGTTCGTCGACGGGTCATAGACCAGCTTGTAGAGATAGGTGGGGACCCAGACTCTTCCGCTGCCGATGGTGCGTATGTCTCCGTCGAACACCGGGCCCGTGATGACATAGACGTCGCCTGTAGCGCGCATCGCATACTTGCGCGTCGCCTTCTCGATGGAGGCCCACGCCTTGCGGTTGTTCTGGCTGGATTGCGGCACCACGTTAGCCAGCGTGAAGGACTGTGCCATGGCCTGCGCGGTCGGCTGGTCGGCCGCGGGCGACATGTGACCCCGGTCCAGGCCTTCGTTGCCCCGGTAGTCGTCCAGCTCCGCCCGCTCAGCCCGCGGCAGGCGCGCATCGGAGAAGAAGCGGTTGGTGCGTTCTTCGTCCTTCGCATCGAGCAGTTGCGCGCGCGACAGGCGTTCGGCCACGAAAAGCGGCGTCTTGCTGCGCCCGGAGTGCATGACCGCGAAGGCGTCGTAGCACAGCGCGCGCAGCTTGAGTTCCGGCGAAGCCGGCAGCTTGGGTACCGCGTGCCGGGCGAAGAACTGAGGGCACTCGGAAAAGCCGGAGGCGCTGGCCAGGCCCGAGGTCAGGCACAGCGCCAGCGAGAGGAAAAGCTTCTTCATCGGGGAACGGAATCCTTAAGACAGGGTGAACACCGCAGGCGTGGCGCGGGTGTTCAGGACAGTTGAGCCCGCGCAGGGCGACCGCATGGACGCGAGGCAGGCCGTGCGGCGCCCGGACAATAGTCGGGCCCGGGCCGCGGGCGTCGGGCATTCTGCCAGACTGGGGCGCAATGGGCGAGGGGGGTGGGCCAATGCGTCAATGAGAGGGTTCTCATTCCGCCCGCGGCTGCTTCTATAATCGCGCTCTGCATCATCACCAGGCGCCTGCATTTCCACGGCGCAACCCACCATGCTCAACCGGCTGGAAATGCTGAGGATTTTTTGCGCGGCGGCGGAGTCGGCTTCGTTCAAGGCCGCCGCGACGCGGCTGGGCACGTCGCCGCAAACGGTGACGCGCGCGGTCAAGGACCTCGAGGAGGCCGTGGGCGAGCCGCTGTTCCACCGCAACACGCGGCAGATCCGCATCACCGCCACCGGCGAGCGGCTGGCGGAGCGCGCGCGCTCGGCGCTGCTCGAGGTCGACGGCCTGTTCGCGCATCCGGCCAGCCGCTCCGATTCCGAACCCAAGGGCACTGTGCGGATCACCGCACCAAGCACGCTCGGCCGGCTGCATCTGCTGGCGGCGCTGCGGCAGGTGGCGCTCGCGCATCCGGGCATCACGCTCGATATCCGGCTCTCGGACCAGGTCGCCGATGTGGTCGACGATGAAATCGATATCGGCCTGCGCCTCGGCATGTTCCGCGACCAGCGGCTGGTGGCGCGCATGACGACGCGGGTGGGCTTCCATGTGGTGGGCACGCCGGAGCTGGTGGCGCGCGTGGGCAAGCCGGCCGACCTGGCCGGGCTGGCCGCGCTGCCCACCACCGGCCTGATCGATCGCAGCAGCGGCCGGGCCTGGCCATGGTATTTTGCCCAGGGCGAGCAGTTCAACCCGCGCTCTTCGGCCTTTCTTACCGACGATCCGGAGACCGAGATGGAGGCGATCCTCTCCGGACTCGCCTACGGCCAGTTGCCCGACTACCTCGCGCAACCCCATCTGAGCTCGGGCCGCCTGGTCAGCGTGCTGGACCGCCACGCGCCGGCACCTTGGGGTTTGTATATCTATCGCTCGCGCCGCAGTCCGGTGCCGATGCGCATCCGTCTGGTGTTCGACACGCTGGTGGCGTACTTCATCGGCAAGGGCGTCGCCAGGCCGCCCTGAGCCGGATCGACAGCAGGGTGACCGTGCGCAATCTACTCAGTCACAGGCTTCAAAGCCCCAGCGGATACCAGGCTGCACGGACCGGTCTGGTCGCCTTGACGACGATCAAACATTAACCGCACTGGTCTGGTCAGCCCTGCCGTGCCGCCTCTATCGCGGTGATGTCGATCTTTTTCATGGTCATCATCGCCTCGAATGCGCGCTTGGCCGCCACGCGATCGGGGTCGGATATCGCCGCGGTAAGGGCGCGCGGGGTGATCTGCCATGACAATCCCCACCGGTCCTTGCACCAGCCGCATGCGCTCTCCTGGCCGCCATTGCCGACGATCGCGTTCCACAGGCGGTCGGTTTCGGCCTGGTCGTCCGTCGCGATTTGAAACGAGAAGGCCTCGTTGTGCTTGAAATGCGGGCCGCCGTTCAGCCCGAGGCAGGGGATGCCAGCGACGGTGAACTCAACCGTCAGGACATCGCCCTGCTTGCCGTCGGGGTAGTCGCCCGGCGCGTAGAGGACGGCGCCGACAGCGCTGTCGGGGAATGTTTCGGCATAGAAGTTTGCGGCGTCAAGGGCGTCGCGTTCGTACCACAAACAGATCGTGTTCTTGCTGGTCATTTCGTGTCTCCTGAAGAGTCGAGCACCGGCATCCGCCACCGTCAACATAACACCAGTCTGCAGGGACACCAACACGGCTTCGCGATGGTCCGCCGTGTGGTGCGACATCACCTGGAAGCCGGCCGACAATTCCAGGCTAATCCTTCATCTGAAGCTGAACTCTTTTGAACCGTGCCAGTTCTGCCTGCACGAATTTATCCGTATCTTCCATGGACATTGGGCTCATGGGCGTTGCTCCAGTCGACGTGGCCCAAAGTTGGTAGTCTGGGTCATGGATGGCTGCGGCAAAGACATCATGCAGTTTCTTCTGAACGTCCTGGGGAGTCTTTCGAGACACAAAGATGGCCGGCCAAACTTTGTATCGGAAGTCCTTCACGAGCTTGCTTTCTCCTGCCGCAGGAGAGTTTGGCAAATGCACGCTGCGCTGATCGGAGGCAATGAAGACTACATGAAGCTTCCCCGCTTTTACCAAGTCTATGATCTGACCATTAAGAGGCAGAAATGCCAGGTCAATATTCCCCGCCAAAATATCCTGCAATATCAACGCACCACCTTTATACGGCACGTCGATTCCATTCATTTTTGTTTGTGCACGGAGATCCAGAGCGGCGATATGAGAAAGAGATCCAGGCCCCCAGTTTCCGAAGGAATAAGGATTATTTTCACGTTTCTTGCTCAGTGCAATGAGCTCATCAACCCCCTTGGGAGCTTCCTTCATTGTGGATACCAAAGCCATATCCGAAATCCGCAGCGGATAGATGAGTCTGAATTGATCCACCCCCACGCTTCCGTTCTTCTTTAGCGTCGACAGTCCCATAAGATCGTCCCCGGTAAGGCAAGCGGCAGTGTTGCCATCAGTGGGGGCGCTCAGTGTCGACTGCGCCGCAAGCAGACCTGAGGCACCGCCGAGATTTTCCGGAACGATAGTTCTCCCGGTGATGCGCTTTAACGGAATAGCGATTCGTCTGACAGCAGTGTCCGCTGCTCCGCCGGCTGCGTAACCGGTCTTGATGACCAGCGGCGACGCATTAGTCTCCGCTGCCTGAGTATTGAGTGTAGAGAGGACCAGAGCGAAGCATGTCGCCGTCAGTCGCAGTGCGCGATGGTTCACCGATGTCTCCTGGGAATTCATATATTTATTTGGATATCACGCAACGATGGAGCGTACCTCTCCAAGGCCGACCATCGATCCATTTGACAAAAGTGCGCGTCCAGTGAAAATGGTCTCGTCTCCATCCTCCAGGTAGGCCCTTGATTCCCCGTTACTAAGCGTTATCGGGGCATTGCCATTTTTTGTAATCTCCAGCAAGCAACCTAATTGGTCCTCCTGTGCCCCACTGACGGTGCCGGACGCAAATAGATCGCCCACTCTTGTTCGCGCGCCGTTGACGGTCATATGCGCGAGCATCTGAGCCGGTGACCAGTACATATCGCGAAAATTTGGCTTGGTGATGGAATCACCGTTGAGGGCTGCCTCCAATGCCAGATCCAATCCCCATGGAGCCACCTCTCCCCTGAGGTAGGACGATGGAAGTGGATTTTGGGGGACCAGAGGCCGCCGAGCACCCTCCAATGCAGCAAGCGGCACAACCCAATGCGAGATGGAGGTACAGAATGACTTGCCGGTGAATGGCCCAAGAGGAAAGGTTTCCCACGCTTGCAGATCCCGTGCAGACCAGTCGCACACGAGGTTCACGCCGAAGACGTAATCATCGAACTCGTCGATTGTCACCGGTTGGCCAATGGGCGATGTGCGACCCACGACAAAACCCACTTCCAATTCAAAATCGAGCTTTCCGCTTGGGCCGTATATGGCCTTTCCGCCTTCTGATGCGGACTGGCCCCACGGACGCTTCACTGGCACGCCAGATGGGTACACCGTTCCCGCTCGGCCGTGATATCCGACAGGGAGACTCTTCCAGTTAGCGTGCAAAGGCGGGATCCCGGGGCGAAAGAGTCGCGCAACGTTCACCGCGTGATGCTCACTTGCGAAGAAGTCAACGTAGTCTGCTACTTCGAATGGCATCCCTAGATGAACGTCATTGAGTGAGTGGGCATTCCTGACAACCGAATCGCGGAATCGCGGACGCTCTAGTGACTCAATGATCCGCCCGCGCAGCTCGCTCCACGTACCACGGCCTTGTTCCATGAGCGAGTTAAGTGAAGATGCGCCTAGGTAGGCGTCTCCAAGAATTCCAGAGAGATCAAGAACATGGTCACCGAGACGGGCTCCGATTCGTGCCTTGGAGCCGTCCGATGGATGGAAAATACCGTACGGCAGACACTGAATCCCAAAGAGATCGTCGCCACAGAGTTTGTCCAGGTCGAAGGGCATCTCGCTTGCCTCACTTGCCAGTAAACGTCAGAGCGGGCCGCACGCCGCCTGTAGCCAATGCCTTTGCTGCAGAATCGATCCCTGCTCGTACATCTTCACTATCAAGAACGACAGGGATAAGCTCAATCATTTGGAGATCCGCGTGACCGACCCCACCCGATGCCCAAGCTGCGAGAACCGCCTTGGTGGCCGCGTGCGCTCGGGTAGGACCTTCTGCGAGCTGCTTGGCCATGGCGAATGTTTCGTCGCCGATTCGTTCATGAGGCACGACCTTGGAAACAATATTGAGGTTGTGAGCCTCGCTTGCGGAGAGATTTTCCGAAAGCATGACAATCCTGTTTGCGACGTTCCGCCCCGCCCGCTCCGCAATACGCTGTACACCGCCTGCCAGAGGAAAGACTGCAATTGTCGCTTCGGTAAAGCGGAAGTTTGCCTGTTCGCTAGCGATAACGAAATCCGTGTGCAGGGCAAGCTCGAAGCCGAATCCATTCGCGCGCCCATGCACGGAAGCGATCGTGGGAACGGTCAGGTTTTCGAGAGCGGATAGGATTCCGTTAGAGAATTGCCAGCGTTCCTTGCGCTTCTGATAGGAGTCATAGGTTGGCCATTCTCGAAAATCGCCGCCCATGCAGAAATTTTCCCCTTCCGCATCGACCACAAGAGCACGAACGTCGGATAGCGCCGCTTCGCGCACGGCGCCGCCCAGGTCTGCAACGAGTTGACGGTTGGCGCGATTGTCGGGAGGGCGATGCAGGGTGACATAACCAATGGAACCTTTGCGCGAAAAGGAGACGAATTTTTCGATGCTCATGATCTATTTTCCAACTTGAAAAGAAGTGATTTAGCGAATTGGCCAGACTTGTGCGAGCTCTTCGGCGTCTGTCAGCGTGTTTGCCATTGCGACGACGCGCCAGCCGTTGGCAGTGCGATGCACTTCGAAATGAGTAGCAACTCTTTGGAGTTCCTGATCTTGCGCACCTAGGCGAGACCAGATTGCATCGACACAGGCTGCGGACTGGTTGTATACGGTGACCCTTCGGTCCAGTATTTTTGTTGTCCGGTATCCGCTTGCTTTCAGGGGGGCTTGCGTCGCACGGATCTGTGCCAGTACATCGTTTTCAGTCATGAGCCACTGCGTTCGCACCATGGCTGCGGCATGAAGCGGCGCCCCCCAGAACTGAAGCATGTTCTCAGGTTCTACCGTTCCGTTACCGACGGATATCCAAGCGTCAACGTATTGCTTGAAGAACCATTCCTCGAATTCCTCGGCAGTCTTGTCGAGGTTCGACGCGCTGACAACCTGCGGGGCGGATGGGTTCTGCTTGATTTCAGCAATGAAGGCGGCTACCGCGTCGGCGGTGGCTCGAGGTTGTTCAACGTGCGGCCAGTGCCCCGCCGCAGCAACGTGCTGCGTGCTTACATTTGCAAATCGAGAGCACACTGCTTCTTGTAGAAAGGATGGCGAGAAGAATCTGTCGTCAGAGGTAATGACAAGTGTCGGGGCGTAAACGCGTGAGGGAATTGCCCCCAGTCGATGTCCTTGCACCCAAGCCTCCAATTCGACCAGGGATTCGTCGACAGGCGTGTTCACTGCCGATGCCACAAGAACTCGCATCGCGTCAGGGGCAGCTTCGAATGTCCGTGCCGCGCGTCCTTTCCCAACCACTTGCGGATCCTTCTGCCTTGCAAGTGCCTGGAAGGCTTGCATCTGATCGGCGGTCAGTGGGTAGCCACGGAGTGGCGCGGGGAGGATTAACGCTAGAGCGTCCACCCGGGACATTCCGGCTACTAGTTCGGCAACCTGACCGCCCATGCTATGCCCAACCACCACAACCGGTTGTAGTGGCTCGCGGAGCTGCTCGATCAGTCCGGCGACTCGGCTCGCATAGGCGTCGAGAGCGTTGGTCGTTATACCTTTCGCATAGTCCATGGCAACAACCGTCCAACCGTCCAGGCTGGCGGCCGAGGCGAACCCTTGCCATGTATGGCGATCGTCCAGGAACCCATGAAGGAGGGCTATCAAGCCCCTGGGCCCTTCCCTCCAGACTTTGTATTGCACACCTGATTCTGAAATGGCTCCCGCTGTCTTGTCGTCGCTCATGCTTCTCTCTCGAAACCGGTTGAAGTGGTGTCATTGTATAACCAGTTGAACAGGTGTCAAGACTCATGCGTATTGGTACAATCCCGGTCGAGATGATGAGAAAGCCAAGGAAAGAAAGTGGAAAACACCAGCTACAAAGCACTTGCGTATGTGGGGGGGCGACGGTGTCTCGACTTTGTTGCCACATGTCGTAAGCGGTACTCCAAACGGGTCGAACTCCTTGAGGAACCAGGATCACTATTGGCATGGCTGCAGGAGGCCGGCTTCGAGACAAGGCAAAATGCCGATGTCAGATGCTCGGCCGAAGACCTGCACGAAGCGGTACGCCTGCGGGAGGCGATTTACCGTCTCGTTCGCGCGTCGATGGAGGGGCAAGGTTTTGCGCAAGAGGACGCAGACGTCCTGAATACCTTTGCCAGGCTTCCTAACCTGGCTCCCCAACTGACGGTAGAGGGTATTGGTGATCTGAACATTCCCTGCAAGCTTGGCTGGGCTGCCGACGAGTTTGTACCGGCAGCCCTCTCGACGATTGCTCGCGACGCTGTGACTTTGCTGTCTTCGCCTCTTCTTGCGCGAGTCAAGTCCTGCGCAAATCCGAAATGCTCGATGCTATTTTTGGATGACTCGCAAGGCCTGAGGCGAAAGTGGTGTTCCATGAGCCGTTGTGGCAACCTTTCGAAGCTTGCGACATATCGCTCGAGCCATTAGGGCATAAGCAACTCACTGTTGGCGACCGGGGAGAGCGGCCGTCCGGCTCGCGTGATGCCCGAGCGACGAAGCGCGGCAGGTGCAACTCGTTCACTGCCTGGGGCTATCGGCTGGCGACCCGCTACCGCTCCGTGGCATGACCGCCCGGGCTGCGGCTACAGCCAGTGCCAGATACCCGCGGCCCAACCGGCGAGCGGGATATGAGCCCAAGTCGCTGCGAGCCAGACGACGAGGCCGCCCAACAGCGCGTGCAAGCCGAACCCGCCGAGCCGCGCACGGCCAGCGGCGATCGCCGCGAACGGCAGATAACTCGTCTTCGACTCCCATGCGGGCCAGCGATCGGGCTGGAGCCGCTCCTTTTTCCGGTCCTGCAGCGCGGCGCCGACGAGCGCGAGGATGACCATAGCCGCTGCGACTATGATGTTCTTGGCCACCGGGAACACCGCGACGTGGCACAGCCCCCAAAGTGCGAACGACCACATCATCGGGTGGCGCGTCACCGCGTACACGCCGCGCGCTGCGTCCGGGAACGAGTGGGGCCGACCGGCGGTGGGAAGCGCCGGGTTGCGGATCAGCGAGCCCATCAGGAGGACCGACGCGATCAGCATGACCGCGGTCACAATCGCCCAGAGGCCGTTTCCTACCGGCCATAGTGGTGCCGTCAGGGGCGCCTTTCGGTATGCCAGGATCAGCCAGCCGAGCGTCAAGGCCGCAACCAGCGAATAGACGCCCTGGAACCCCGCTTCGCCAATTGCGCGGACCAAACCCCTGCGCAGCGGATGGGACAAGAGAAAGTGGCTGCCCACGAAGGCGACTGCCGCCGCCGCTACTGCGTTGGTGCTTCCCATCGGCCCAGCTCCTCAAGTCATATCGTTGGCTGACCGCATTGCCCTCCAATTCGCGAAGAGGCGTGGCCGGACTGGTTCGACGCTGCCGGCATAGAGCGTACTTCGGTATGAAGGGGTCTGCATTTGGACATTTCATCATGGCAATTCAAGCCGCCATGGCGTGTCTGGCATTTGCCTTTGTTCCATATCCAGTACTGAAGATTACTACTTGAGTGTCGCAAAAGCCAATTTGACCATCCCACCATTAGCTGCTTCCCACTCCTATTTACGGTTATTGATTTCGCAAATCGACACGCGGGCCGAAGCCTGAATAGGGACGCGGCTGACTGATCTTGGCAAGACGCGCAGCGTTGTATCACCGTGTGGTCATGCCGGTCTGTCTGCGAGAGTCGTATTCGCTTTCGTGTACGCGAAAGCGCCGACCGCGATGGCCGCAAGCGACAGCACTGCCCCCAGGGCCGCAAGGCCGATCCAGCCTTCGCGGTGCGCGCCATAGCCACCGAGCGCAGCGCCTGCCGCGCCACCGAGGAAGTACGACACCATGAAAACCGTGTTCAGGCGGCTGCGGGCTTCAGGACGCAGCGCGTAGATCCGAGCCTGGTTGGCGACGAAGCCGGCACGGTGGCCCAGGTCGAGCAGCACCATGCTGGTGACCAGCCAGAGCAGGTTGCTTGCGCCAACCGCGACCAGTGCGAACGCCACGACAACGAAGACGGCGCCGACAGAAGCCACCGTACGCGCGCCGATTCGATCGACGAGTGCTCCGAGGTGCGGCGACACCGCGAGACCCAGCAACCCGACGAGCCCAAATGCGCCGACGGTGGCGGGACCGAACTCGTAGGGCGGCCGCGCCAGCAACGCCCCGAGCGTGGCCCAGAACGCGCTGAAGGCTGCGAACGTCAGAAAGCCCATCGCGACGGAGATGCGCAGCAGAGGTTCCTCACGGATCAGGACGACCAGCGAACGCATCAGGTCGTGGTAGCGCATCGCGGTCAGCCCGGTCAGCCCGGTTGAGACAGGCAGTTTGCTAACGACGACGAGGGGCGTCAGATCGACCGTCGATGCAATCACGAACATCGTGCGCCAGCCGAAGTGAGCGCCGACCAGACCGCTCAGCGTGCGCGCGAGAAGCACACCCGAGGAGAGACCGCCGAGCAACGTGCCGACGATTCGCCCTCGGATCGCAGGCGTCGCCCTGCCCGACGCGGCGGGAATGACGATCTGCGCGGTAATGGCAGTCACGCCAACGAGAAAGCTGGATGCCGCGAGCAGGGAGAACGTCGGCGCCGCTGCGCAGGCCAGCAGTGCAGCGGCATTGCCGGTGATCGCAAGCGACGCCAGCTTGCGTGGCTGAACACCGTCAGCAAGCGGCACGAAGAGCAGCAGGCCCATTGCATACCCGAGCTGCGTTAGCGTGGCGATGAGGTTTCCATGCGTCGGCGTCACGCCGAACGTCGACGCGATCTGCGGCAGCAGCGGCTGGTGATAGTAGATGGCCGAGACGGCGAGGGCACAACCGAGGGCCATCAGGAAGACGTCACGCCGGGTGAGGTCCGGCGTCATTGCGGTCGGGAATTTATTTGGCATCCGGATTCATTCGCTTATTCGATGCGAGGCAGTGGATGAACGTCAGCCAAGGTCGTGCCGCAAAGGACACGGCTGACGTTCAGCCGGCACGGCTGCTCAGGCCTTTGACAGTGCCTCGACGAGTTCACGTGTATCGACGATGCTGTGCACGTACGTCGGCCCGTTCAGTTCGTGGGCAGCGTGCATCATTTCGCGCTTGAACGCCGCCGTGGCGTCCTTGACGAGCGTCACGTGGTACCCGAGTTCCGTTGCATATCGCGCGGTGGCCTCGATACAGGTGTTGGCCAGCAGACCCACCACTACGACGTGCGTGATGCCATGCTGCTTTAGCTGGAAATCGAGATCCGTATTGGCAAAACCGCTCGAGCCCCAATGTTCGTGCGCGATGATGTCACCGGGTTGGGGCGCGAACTCCGGGTGCCAGTCGCCTCCCCACTCACCGTGGGCAAAGTGATGGCCCTGCATGATCTTGCGCTGGCTCCGACTCGGATGGCACCAGCATTCATAATCGCCCTGCCGCCACCGGCGGTGCGGCACGATGACGACCTGAATACCGGTATCCCGTACAGCCTTGGTGATGGTGCGAAGGTTGTCGAGCAGTCCGACTTCGTCAGCAATATCCTTGATATACGGCCATACCTTGCCTCTGTGAGCGAGCGATCGGGCATTCGGTGTCGTCGACTTCAGACCATGCGGACATAGATTAACCCTCGCTTGTTGACTGGCACGATCGTGGGTGAACGTTGGACGATATTGGTCTTACGAGAACTGTTCATGGGCATGAACCGTTTCGATGACATCCAGGCTCAAACGGGGGCAACGCCGCAGATGCTCGCGGCGCGACTCAAGAAGCTGGAGGAGGCGGGGCTGATCGAGCGCCGGCCTTATAGCACGCGGCCGCTCCGCTACGAATACGTACTGACGGAGATGGGGCTGGATTTCCATCCTGTGATGCTCACGCTGCGAGCATGGGGGGAGAAATGGTGCAAACCTCCAGAGAAAAGAGTCGCCGTCCGATACACACACATTCCGTGCGGGAAGGATCCGGTCTCGGGACGGTTTGCCAGTCATGTGGCGTCGAACTGAAGCGTACCGATCTTGCGGCGAAGCTGGCACCTGCATACGCGGCGGAACGGGACAAAAGGGCGGCTCAGGCGAAAAGCTTGTGATCTGTCGCTCGCTTTCGATGATGGAATGCTCCGTAATGTCGGCTCTATCCGCCATTGCGGTCATGGAAGTCGCACCTTTGATGGTCTCGATCGGGTCCGCAAGCGGTCGTCCATCGCCACCGTTGAGCATCGCGCGCCTGCATCGGCTGCGCAGCAATCCCGTTAGGTAGCCACGCGCAGAGCGCGAAGACGGTGGGCGAGTTCTGCCAGCAGGCCAGCTGGCCGATGTAGATATCAACGCGATTGTGTTGCGTCCTGCCGTGCAGGAATTCCGAGCAGGCCGGACGGCCAGGCCGCGTGCCCGCGCATCACGCGGCGCGCGGCGTCGTCTTTCGGGCGCGCATGGCCGAGGGGCGGACCTGTTGCAGCGTGCGCAGGCTCCGGATGGCATCCTCGATCGCCTCGATGCCCTGCGTGAGGCGGTCGCGGGCCAGGCCCAGTGCGGTTTGGGTCTCGGCGTCGAAGATGGCAAGTTGATCCAGCGAGTCGACCTCGGCCTGCAACTGGCCGACCAGTCGTCTTAACTGCGCGGTGCTGTGTGAAGCAGTGGAGCGGATTGCCATTGCGGTCTCCGGAAAGGCACGCACACTCGTAAGGTAGAACGTATGTACCGGAAAGGACAAACACTTTCTCGGTGCATGCATGCGTTTTACGCGTTTGGCAACATATCGCGACGAATCGTCAACGGCAGCAGGGGGTGTGGGCGCGGCCCGGCAGCCCACGCATGTGATCGTGGCTGTCCAGGCGACCGGAAAAGCGAAACAGGGCCTGTGCGCCGCGCCCTGCGGCGCACAGGCGTGGCCGGAGAGCCTCAGCCGCCCGCATTGCGGACCAGCGCCGCGATCGTCTCGCCCACATCCCCGGTATGTGCGTCGCCGCCCAGGTCCGGCGTGCGCGGACCCTGTGCCAGCACGGTCTCGATCGCCCGCACGATGGCGTCGTGCGCCTCGCGGTAGCGCGCGCTGCCGGCCGCATCCATGCCCTCGGCCCCGCCGAGGAAATCCAGCATCAACGCACCGGACCAGATCATGGCGATCGGGTTGGCGATGGCCTTGCCGTAGATGTCGGGCGCCGAGCCGTGGACCGGCTCGAACAGCGACGGGAACTTGCGGTCGGGGTTGAGGTTGGCCGACGGCGCGAGGCCGATGGTGCCGGCGCAGGCGGGGCCCAGGTCGGAGAGGATATCGCCGAACAGGTTGGAGGCCACCACTACGTCGAAGCGGTTGGGCTGCAGTACGAAGCGCGCGGTGAGGATGTCGATGTGCTGGCGGTCCACCGTCACGTCGGGATAGTACTGCGCCATCGCGTCGGTGCGCTCGTCCCAGTAGGGCATGCTCACCGCGATGCCATTGGACTTGGTTGCCACGGTGAGATGGCGGCGCGCGCGCGAGTTGGCCAGTTCGAAGGCGTAGCGCAGCACGCGGTCGGTGCCCACCCGGCTGAACACGGATTCCTGCAACACCACCTCGCGCTCCGTGCCCTCGAACATGCGGCCACCCAGCGAGGTGTATTCGCCCTCGGTGTTTTCGCGTACGACGAAGAAATCGATGTCGCCCGGCTTGCGGTTGGCCAGCGGGCAGGGCACGCCCTCGAACAGCCGCACCGGGCGCAGGTTCACGTACTGGTCGAAGTCGCGGCGGAACTTCAGCAGCGAGCCCCATAGCGAGACGTGGTCGGGCACCTTGGCGGGCCAGCCCACGGCGCCGAAGTAGATCGCATCGAACCCTTCCAGCTGTTCGCGCCAGTCCGCCGGCATCATGGCGCCGGTCTGCAGATAGTAGTCGCAATGCGCCCAGTCGAAGCGCACGAATTCGAGCCCCAGCGAAAAGCGCTCGACAGCGGCTTCGAGCACGCGCAGGCCCTCGGGCATGACCTCATTGCCGATGCCATCGCCAGGGATGACGGCAATGCGGAAGGGGGTGGGAGAGGCTGATGTCATGGCGGATGCTCACGGTCGGGATTGGGATGGCCCATGGTAAGGAATTCCGCGCGGAATATAATCAATCAATCCGTGAACCGATAAAACACACTTCGTGAAGAATGAGCTGCTCAACGAGGATCTGCGCGTCTTTATCGAAGTCGCGCGCAAGTCCAGCTTCTCTGCCGCCGCGGAGGCGCTTGGCGTGTCGCCGGCCTATATCAGCAAACGCATACAAGTGCTTGAAGCGGCGCTTGCGGTAAAGCTCTTCCACCGCACCACCCGCCGCGTGGTGGTGAGCGAGGACGGCGAACGGGTCTATGCGCTGGCGCAGCGCATCCTGGACGATATCGATCATCTCTACGAGGAAGTCTCCAGCACCCGCCGCAATCCGCGCGGCCTGCTGCGGGTTTGCTCCAGCTTTGGCTTCGGGCGCCGTATCGTGGCCCAGGCGATCTCGGAACTATCCATGCTGTACCCCGCGTTGCAGGTGCGCTTCGAGGTATTCGACCGCTTGGTGGACGTGGCCACCGAAGGCTTCGATCTCGATATCCGCGTGGGCGACGAGATTGCACCGCACCATATCGCGCGCCGGCTTGGCGACAACCGCCGTGTGCTGTGCGCGTCTCCCGCCTACCTGGCGCGCCGCGGCCGGCCGCGCGTGGTGGCCGACCTGGCCAGCCATGACTGCCTGGTGATCAAGGAGCGCGACCATCCCTTTGGCGTGTGGAAGCTGCGTAACGGTAGCGGCACCGGTAGCGGCAACACCGAGCAGACCGTCAAGGTCACCGGGCCGCTGTCATCCAACAACGGAGAGATCGTGGTGCGCTGGGCGATCGATGGCCGGGGAATCGTGTTGCGCTCGCTGTGGGATGTGGGCCCGATGCTGGCCACCGGCGAACTGGAGCAGATCCTGCCCGAATGCAGCCAGGAGGCCAATATCTGGGCGGTGTACCCGTCTCGCCTGACCACCTCGGCCAAGATCCGGGTTTGCGTGGAGTTCTTCGAAGCGTTCTTTCGCGAGCGATCAGCCTCGCAGGTGGCCATGCGAGGCTGATCGCTGGGCGCGCTTGGGCTTTGCCGTGCCCGCTGCCTATGATGAATGGATCAATCTCGGGTGATTGCCTGGGTCCATTGCGCCAAGGAGAGCGGACATGTCCTCAAACCACACCTACAAGCTGGTCGAGATCGTTGGTTCGTCGCCGGACGGATGCGATGCGGCGATCCGCAGTGCCATTGCCAAGGCGAGCGAGACCATCAAGAACATCGACTGGTTCGAGGTAGTGGAAACACGCGGCCATCTTGCCGATGGCAAGGTGGCGCACTTCCAGGTCACGCTGAAGATCGGCTTTCGTGTGAGCTGAGCCGCGCGGCGGCATCCGTGTGGCGGAACGGCCGGTTGCGCACGGCGTCGGGCGCGTCGCGCTCCATATCCCAGCCGTCCTCGTAGAAGCCGCCCACGATATTGAGCGGCTTCGCGTGTCCCTTGCCGGCCGTGCGAACATCGCCCGCCGGCGCGGGCCTGCCCTTCAGAAGGTCTTCCTGCCGCCCTGGCAGGCGCTCACGATGCGGTTCATTTCCGCCACCAGCGCGGCGGGCTCGCTGTGCAGCGTGCGCGCGATGCCCTGCATATGGCCGGGCAGTTCCACCTTGATGCGTTTCATGGTTTCTCGCTCAGGCTGGGTTGGAACGTACCGCCGGGGGGCGGCAAGCTGGCCGCTTTCATGTGCCGGAGCCGGTGTTTTTGCACCAGCACGGAGGCAATTGTGGGCGGCGCGGGCTGAACCGAAGCTGAATGGCGAACCGGCAACGTTATGATGGCGCCTGCCGCGCTGTCCGCCGTGGACGACGCCCGGCTCGCTCCGGCTCACTCCGGCCATCCACCAAAGGGATTCACATTGCGTTTTCTTCACACTGCCGACTGGCATCTCGGGCGCGTGTTCCACGCGCGCAGCCTGCTCGAAGACCAGGCCTGGGTGCTCGATCAATTTGTTGCGCTGGTGCGCGAATTGCGGCCCGATGCGGTGCTGATTGCCGGCGACGTCTATGACCGCGCGGTGCCGCCGCCCGAGGCGGTGGCATTGCTCGACGACGTGCTGGCGCGCATTGTGGTGGACGCGGGCGTGCCGGTGGTGATGATCGCCGGCAATCACGACAGCGCGCAGCGGCTTGGTTTTGGCGCGCGCCTGCTGACGGCGCAGGGCTTGCATGTGGCTGGCCGTGCCGAGCCCGATGCCACCTGCGTGACGCTGTCCGATGCCGCGGGCGAAGTGCGGATCTACGCCTTGCCCTATGCCGAGCCCGCGGCGGTGCGCGATGCCTTCGGCGTGGACCTGCCCGGCCACGAGGCGGCGCTTGTGGCACGCCTGCAGGCGATCCGCGCGAGCCATCCGGCGCATGCGCGTTCGGTGGTGGTGGCGCATGCCTTCGTGATTGGCGGCGAAGCCAGCGAATCGGAACGGCCGCTTTCGGTGGGCGGCAGCGGTGCCGTTGCCGCTGGCGTGTTCGATGGCTTCGACCTGGTCGCGCTTGGCCACCTGCACCGGCCGCAGACCTTTGACCAGCACATCCATTACTCCGGCTCGCTGCTGAAATACTCGCTGTCCGAAGTCACGCACGCCAAGTCGGTCTCGCTGATCGAGCTGGCGGGCGATGGCACGGTCACCATCGAGCCGATCGCGCTATCGCCCCGGCGCGACCTGCGCATCGTCGAAGGGCAACTGGCCGATCTGCTGGCGCAAGGCGCCGAAGATCCGCACCGCGCCGACTATATCCACGCCGTGCTGACCGATACCGGCGCCCTGCTCGATCCGATGGCCCGGCTGCGCCAGGCCTATCCCAATGCGCTGGCCATCGAGCGTGCCGTGCTGGCGCGATCCGGCGAGGCCAGCGCGGCTGGCCAGCGCCTGCGCCAGCTCGATACCGGCGAACTGTTCGCCAACTTCTTCAAGGAGGTCGCGGACGAAGAGCTGGACGACGACAAGCGCCGCGTGCTGGAACAACTGCTTGAAGGCATCGCCGCCGCCGACAGGGAGTCCGCATGAGACCGCTACGCCTGAAACTGCAGGCCTTCGGCCCGTTTGCCGCCAGCGAGGAAATCGACTTCAGCCAGCTTGGGGACCGGGCGTTCTTCCTGATCCACGGCCCCACCGGCGCGGGCAAGACCACCTTGCTCGACGCCATCTGCTACGCGCTCTATGGCGACACTTCCGGCGGCGAGCGCAACGCGCAGGACATGCGCAGCGCCAACGCCGACCCGGGCTTGCGCACGGAAGTGACCTTCGAATTCAGCCTGGCCGGCCAGCGCTACCTGGTGACGCGTTCGCCCGCGCAGGAGCGGCCGAAGCTGCGCGGCGAGGGCACCGTCAAGGAAACGCCCAAGGCCCAGCTCGACGCCATGGGCGAGGGCGGCTGGACCAGCAAGGCCGGCCAGCCCAACAAGGTCGATGAATACGTGCGCAACCTGCTGGGCTTCGACAGCAGCCAGTTCCGCCAGGTCATCGTGCTGCCGCAGGGCCGTTTCCGCGAACTGCTGACGGCCGATTCCAAGAGCCGCCAGGCCATCCTGGAGCGCCTGTTCCGCACCGAGCTGTACCGGCGAGTGGAAGAGCTGCTCAAGGGCCAGGCAGCAGGTATCCGCCAGCAGGCCGAGCGGCTGCGGATCGAACAAACGGCCTTGCTGCAGCAGTATCAACTCGAATCCGTGGATGGCCTGCGCGAGCAGACGGCGGGTTTGCAGGTCAGTCTGGATGGCCTCAAGCAGCGCGAAGGCGCGGCGCGCACCGTGCTGGAACTCGCCACGCTGGCGAACAGGCAGGGCGAGCAGACCGAAGCACGCCTGCGCGAACAGCGCGAGACCGAGGCAGCCCATGCCGCGCTGATCGCGCAGCGGCCCGAGGTGGAAGCGGAGCGCCAGCGTCTGCTGGCCGCCCGCCGCGCCGCGCAGGCCCAGCCGTTCGAGCAGCATCTCGGCCAGGCTACGCAGGAACACCTGCAGGCGCGGCAAGCGCTGGCTGCGGCAACCACGCGCGCCAGCGACTGTGCCGCTGTTGCGGTGACTGCCACCACGGCGCTTGCGGCCGAAACAGCCCGCGCCGGCGAGCGCCAGGTGGCGCAAAAGCAGGTGGCGGAGCTGGAAGCCATGCTGCCCCAGGCACAACGGCTCGGCGCGTTGCAGCAGGATCTGCGGCACGCTGCCAACCGGCAGGCGCAGACGGCCGCGGCGCATGCCGCCGCGCTGCAATCGCAGCAGCAAGTCACCACCGCATTGCGGCAGGCGGAGGCCGGCCTGGCCCAGGCGCAGGAAGGCGCGCGCGGGATGGAGGCGATCCGGCTGAAACAGGCCGGCCTGGCGCGGCAGGCCGGCACGCTCGACAAATACGCGGCCACGCTGGCGCAATGTGAGCAGGCGCGCCGCCAGGCCGAGACCGCGCGGCTTGCCGCGCAGCAAGCCGCCGCGCGCCAGGCGGCAAGCGCCCTCCAGTTGCGCGAGACGGAGCAAGCCTGGCGGGCCGGACAAGCCGCGCGGCTGGCCGCCGGCCTGCACGACGGCGAGGCTTGCCCGGTATGCGGCAGTGCCGCGCATCCTGAACTGGCCCGGCATATCGAGGCACCGGTCTCCGACGAGACGCTCGACCACGTCCGCGAGGCCGCCCGGCTTGCCGACCAGGCCGCGCACAGCATGGCCGGCCAGGCGCAAGCCGGGCAGCAAGCGCTGGCCCACCGCGCGGAACAACTGGACGAACTGCGCGAAGCCGTGAGCGCCGAGGAAATGCCCGCTGGCGCGGCGCAGGATCCGGCCGCCGCCAAGCTGCAGCTTGCCGAGGCGATCCAGGCGCTGCGCGCGCACCAACTGGCCGCCGAAGCAGCGGCTGGCCGGTGCGCGCCGCTGGCAGCGGAACTGGAGCGGCTGCGCGATGCGCTCACGGCTGCCGATGCGTCCATTCGCGCCGCCGATGCGGCGGCGCAGGCCGCCGGCCAGCATCACGCCAAGCTGCAAGGCGAGTGGCAGGCGGCCAGCACGCAGGTGCCGCCCGAATGGCGCGAGCCGGAACGGCTCAATCGCGCGCTGGCGCAGGCTCGGCAGGACCTTGCCACGCGCGAAGCCGCGCAGGCCGCCGCGCAGGCAGCGGACAAGCAGGCGAGCGCCGGGCTGGCGGCGGCCCAGGCCGCGCAGGCCGCCGCGCAAGCCAGCCTGGCGAGCCATGCGATGCGAGAGCAGCAGGCAGGCGCCGGGTTCGCGGGCGCCCTCGGGCAGGCGGGCTTCGTCACGCGCGAGGCCTATGCGGAGGCACGCTTGCCGGCCTCGCAGGTGGAGCAGCTCGACGCCCGCGTCAACCGCTTCGACCTCGACCTGGCCGCCGCCACGGACCGCCGCATGCGCGCCGCCGCCGCCGCGCGCGATCTGGCCGTGCCCGACCTGCCGGCACTCAGGCAGGCCCAGGCGGATGCTTCCAGCGCGCTGGAAGCGCTGGTCCGGGAGCAGGCCGACCTGAACCGCAGCCGCGAGAACCTGCTGCAATGCCAGCAGCGCCTGGACGCGCTGGCCGCCGCGGGCGCGGATATCGAGCGCAGCTACGCGGTGCTCGGACGCCTGGCCGAAGTGGCCAACGGCAACAATCCGCGCCGCATCACCTTCCAGCGCTTCGTGCTGGCGACCTTGCTCGACGAGGTGCTGGAAGCGGCCTCGCTGCGCCTGATGCGCATGAGCCGCAACCGCTATGAACTGCAGCGCGTGCGCCAGCAGGGCGACCAGCGTACCGCCGGCGGGCTCGACCTGGAGGTCTTCGACCACGACACCGGCATGGCGCGCCCGGCCAATACCCTGTCCGGAGGCGAGGGCTTCCTGGCCTCGCTGTCGCTCGCGCTGGGGCTGGCCGACGTGGTGCAATCGCGCGCGGGCGGGATCCAGCTCGATACGCTGTTTGTCGATGAAGGCTTCGGCACGCTCGACCCTGAGAGCCTGGATTTTGCCATCAGGACACTGATCGACCTGCAGCAGGCCGGGCGGCTGGTAGGCATCATCTCCCACGTGGCCGAATTGCGCGAGCGCATCGACGTGCGGCTGGAAATCCGGCCCGGGGCGGGCGGCAGCCGGGCCGAACTGCAGTTGCCGTAAAGCAAGGGCTTGACCGCCTCGCGGGAGCGTGAAGAGCGTAAGCTACGGACTCTTTGCGCTGCTTTTCAGGCATCCGCGGCGTGGCGGCGCCAGGCGGCTTACAACTGGCCTACGATCGTGTCCGGCAACCGCACAGGCGATTTGCCGTTGCCTTGACCACCTTCGGAGAGGGGGTGTAACCTGTTCATTATGCGAATTGAAGTTCGTAGCTAGAACAAAATAGCAAAATCAGAATAACGAATAACAAGAAAAACCAAAATCTGTTGGATTCGTGTCCGGCAATGCACCTTTGCAAGGAATTGCGAAGGCAGGCGAGCCGGACGGCTCTTCCGGCAGAACTGTCCGGAGACAGCGTTTGCGCGCCGCCTGATTTTCCTCCTTGGCGGCCGGTTCCGGATAGTTCGCCCGGACTCTCGGAACTGGAACGCAAGTGATCAACAAGCTATTCGACTCGGTGGAATCGGCCATGGCCGACATTCACGACGGCGCCACCATCCTGATTGGCGGTTTTGGCATGGCCGGCATGCCGGCGGAGCTCATCGACGCGCTCATCGCCCAGGGCGCCCGCGACCTGACCATCGTCAACAACAACGCCGGCAACGGCGACACCGGCCTGGCGGCGCTGCTCAAGGCCGAGCGCGTGCGCAAGATCATTTGCTCTTTCCCGCGTCAGGCCGATTCGTACGTCTTCGATTCGCTCTATCACGCTGGCAAGATCGAGCTGGAACTGGTGCCCCAGGGCAACCTGGCCGAGCGCATCCGCGCCGCCGGCGCCGGCATCGGCGGCTTCTTCACCCGCACCGCGTATGGCACGCCGCTGGCCGAAGGCAAGGAAACCCGCATGATCGACGGCCAGGGCTACGTCTACGAGACGCCCATCCACGCCGACTTCGCCCTGATCAAGGCGCTGCGCGCCGACCGCTGGGGCAACCTGACCTACCGCAAGACCGCGCGCAACTTTGGCCCGATCATGGCCATGGCTGCCAAATGTCCCATCGTGCAGGTCAGCGAGATCGTCGAACTCGGCGAGCTGGACCCGGAACACATCGTGACACCGGGGTTGTTCGTCAAGCGCGTCGTCAAGATCGACGGCGCCGGCCAGGCTGCCGCCTGAGCGCCAAGGAGATCCAGAATATGCAACGCCTGACCCGCGATCAGATGGCCGCCCGCGTGGCCAAAGACATTCCCGACGGTGCCGTGGTCAATCTCGGCATCGGCCTGCCCACCCTGGTCGGCAATCACCTGCCCGCCGACCGCGAAATCCTGCTGCACAGCGAGAACGGCCTGCTCGGCATGGGCAAGGCACCGCCCGCCGGCGAGGAAGACGGCGACCTGATCAACGCCGGCAAGCAGCCGGTCACGATCAAGCCGGGCGGATCGTATTTCCACCATGCCGATTCCTTCGCCATGATGCGCGGCGGCCACCTCGACTTCTGCGTGCTCGGCGCCTTCCAGGTGTCGGTGAAGGGTGACCTGGCCAACTGGCATACCGGCGCGCCCGGATCGATCCCGGCCGTGGGCGGCGCCATGGACCTGGCCATCGGTGCCAAGGAAGTGTTCGTGATGATGGAACACCAGACCAAGCAGGGCGAGAGCAAGATCGTGGCGGAATGCACGTATCCGCTGACCGGCATGACTTGCGTCACGCGCATCTACACTGACCTGGCTACCATCGACGTCACGCCCGACGGGCTGGTGGCGCGCGACCTGGTCGAAGGCTTGTCCTTCGACGAACTGCAACGCCTGACCGGCGTGCCGCTCAAGCAGGGCATTGCGGCCTGACCGATGGCCTGACCGATGGCCTTGGCCGCCGGTGCCATCCCAAGCGAGCACGCTTCCAAGCTTCACGCTTTCACGTACAAGCAAGAGTAAGAGAGACGAACCATGACCGAAGCCTTTATCTGCGACGCCATCCGCACCCCCATCGGCCGCTACGGCGGCAGCCTGTCCGCGGTGCGCGCGGACGACCTGGGCGCGGTGCCGCTCAAGGCCCTGATGGCACGCAACCCGAACCTGGACTGGTCTGTCATCGACGACGTGATCTACGGCAACGCCAACCAGGCCGGTGAAGACAACCGCAACGTGGCGCGCATGTCGCTGCTGCTGGCGGGCTTGCCGCAAAGCGTGCCGGGCGCCACCATCAACCGCCTGTGCGGTTCGGGCATGGACGCCACCGGTACCGCCGCGCGCGCGATCAAGGCCGGCGAAGCCGGCCTGATGCTCGCCGGCGGCGTGGAAAGCATGAGCCGCGCTCCCTTCGTGATGGGCAAGGCCACCAGCGCCTTCTCGCGCGATGCGCAGATTTTCGACACCACCATTGGCTGGCGCTTTATCAACCCGGCCATGCGCGCGGCCTACGGCGTGGACTCGATGCCCGAGACCGCCGAGAACGTAGCCACCGACTACAAGATCAGCCGCGAAGACCAGGACCTGATGGCGCTGCGCAGCCAGGAAAAGGCCTCGCGCGCGCAAGCCGACGGCACGCTGGCGCAGGAAATCACCGCCGTGACGATCGCCCAGAAGAAGGGCGATCCGCTGGTCGTGGAGCGCGACGAACACCCGCGTGCCACCAGCATGGAAGCGCTGGGCAAGCTGCGCGGCGTGGTGCGCGCCGACGGCAGCGTGACGGCCGGCAATGCCTCGGGCGTGAACGACGGCGCATGCGCCATCCTGCTCGCCAGCGAAGCCGCGGCCCGCCAGCACGGCCTGACGCCCAAGGCGCGCATCGTCGGCATGGCCACCGCCGGCGTGGCGCCGCGCGTGATGGGCATCGGCCCGGCACCGGCCACGCAGAAACTGCTCAAGCAACTGGGCATGACCATCGACCAGATGGACGTGATCGAGCTGAACGAAGCGTTCGCCGCGCAAGGCCTGGCCGTGCTGCGCGAACTCGGCGTGGCCGACGACGATGCACGCGTCAACCCGAACGGCGGCGCGATCGCCCTGGGCCACCCGCTCGGCATGAGCGGCGCCCGTCTGGTCACCACCGCCATGTACCAGCTGCACCGCACCGGCGGCCGCTACGCGCTGTGCACGATGTGCATCGGCGTGGGCCAGGGCATCGCCATGGTGATCGAGCGCGTCTGATCATCGTCGTTGCGTCATCGGCGCCCGCGGGTTTCGGCCAGCGGGCGTTGTCTGCCAAGGCCAGCCGAATCGCTGCTGTCGGTATCCGGTGGATGTGCAGGCTTTGATGTTTCCCGATGCACTGATGCAGTGTGACTGGGCCGACCGGCTGGCCGGCCCTTGTCGCATCCTTTTCCAGCATGACTCGGCGTAGTTGCGCCGGGCGGAGTACAAGATGTCCCTTCCCGTTGCCACGCTCGTTACCGGCGCCAGTTCCGGTATCGGCCGCGCCATCAGCGAAATGCTGCTGGCCGATGGCGTGACGCAGGTGGTCAATGTCGACTATGTCGCGCCCACCTGGTCCCATCCCAATATGACGTTTTTCCAGGCCGACCTGACCGATGCTGCCGCGACCCGCGCCGTGGCCGAACAGGTGACCTCGCACTTTGCCGTCACCCGGCTGGTGAACAATGCCGGCGCCACGCGCCCGGGCACAGCCGACACGGCGCGTGTGGAAGACCTTGACTACGTGGTGGGCCTGCACCTGCAAGCCACGCTGCTGCTGACCCAGGCCTGCCTGCCCGCGATGCGCGCGGCGGGCTTCGGCCGCATCGTGAACATGGCTTCGCGCGCGGCGCTGGGCAAGCCGGAGCGCGTGGTGTATTCCGCCACCAAGGCCGGCCTGATCGGCATGACCCGCACGCTGGCGATGGAGCTCGGCGGCGACGGCATCACGGTCAACGCCGTGGCGCCCGGTCCGATCGCCACCGAGCTGTTCCGCAAGAGCAACCCTGAAGGCAGCGAGCAGACCAGGCGTATCCTCGCCAGCATCGCGGTCAAGCGCATGGGTACGCCGGAAGACGTGGCGCGCGCCTCGCTGTTTTTCCTGTCGCCGGAAAATGGTTTCGTGACCGGCCAGGTGCTCTATGTGTGCGGCGGCACCACGCTCGGCGTCGCGCCCGTTTAGCAGTCCCGTGGTGTGAGCAGGGCAAAATCGTGTCCGCGTCATCACGCCGCAGCATTAGTCCGTTAATAACCAGAAAAGACAACCCGCGCCACAAGCGCGGGCTTACAGCGAATTATCCTGGAGCAAACATGAAATCCGATTCCCAAGCCCGCACCCCGCATAACAGCGCGCGCCGTCGCCTGCTGGCGGCCGGTGTGGCACTGGCCGCCACGTTCGGCGGCATGACCGGCGCTGCTTACGCCCAAGGCACCTACCCGACCAAGCCGATCACCATGATCGTGCCGTTCTCTGCCGGTGGCACCACCGACATCCTGGCGCGCATCGTCGGCCTGCAACTGGGCAAGGCGCTCGGCCAGCCGGTGGTGATCGACAACCGCCCGGGTGCCGGTGGCAATATTGGTGCAGCGATCGCGGCCAAGGCCCCGGGCGATGGCTACACGCTGTTCATGGGCACCATCGGTACCCACGCCATCAACCAGTCGCTGTACTCGAAGCTGCCGTTCGATCCGGTCAAGGATTTCGCGCCGATCTCGCGCGTGGCCATGGTGCCGAACATCGTGGTGGTGAACCCCAAGGTGCCGGTCAACAACATCAAGGAACTGATCGCCTACGTCAAGTCCAATCCGGACAAGCTGTCGTACGGATCATCGGGCAGCGGCTCGTCGATGCACCTGTCGGGCGAGTTGTTCAACTCGATGACCGGCCTGCATATCCAGCACATCCCGTACAAGGGCAGCGCCCCGGCGGTGAACGACCTGCTGGGCAACCAGATCGGCCTGATGTTCGACAACATGCCGTCGTCGTATCCGCACGTGAAGGCCGGCAAGCTGCGCGCCATCGCGGTGACCTCGGCCAAGCGCTCGCCCGCGCTGCCGAACGTGCCGACCGTGGCGGAATCCGGCGTGCCGGGTTATGAAGCGACTTCCTGGTTCGCGCTGTACGCCACCGGCGGCACGCCCCAGCCGATCGTCGACCGCCTGAACGCGGAAGTGGTGAAGATCCTGGCCATGCCGGAAGTGAGGAAGCAGATGGCCGACCAGGGCGCGGAACCGCATCCGGAAAAGCCGGCTGAACTGGCCGCGTTCATGAAGTCGGAAACCGCCAAGTGGGCCAAGGTGGTGAAGGCTTCGGGCGCCACGGTTGACTGACCGGCCATGATTGCCTGCCCCGGCCCGGACACAACGTCCAGGTTGCCGGCAGCCGGAGCCGGCCCCGAGGGGCCGGCTTTTTCACAAGCGCGCATGGCAAAAAGCCCGCGATAGCTCGCGGGCTTGATCCTGGCCCGCCCGGACCGGGCAGGAAGAGACCCGGCAGGGAATCAGGCCACGTTGTATTTCACGACCTGTTCTTCGACACCGACAAAGCGCACCAGCTGGCGCAAGCCGCTGGCGTATTCCTTGATATGGTGGCCTTCCGGCGTGTCCGGCAGGCGGTAGTACACCGGCATGGCTGCGGCCTGCGCCGGTTGCCCCGATGCCTGCGGACCATCGGCTTCCCACTGTACATCCCGGTCTTCGGCGAAATCTGTTTGTCCTTGCATGGACCACTCCAGGTGAATGACGAGCATGCGCCGGGCCGAGGCCGAGAACCGCCAACAAGAAACAGGCAACAGGCAACAAGCATGCAAAATGACTAGATCTGCAAATGTATTGCAGACAGCCGGAAAATGCTATTTAGCATTTTTAATATCTGGATCAGCGTTGTCTCTGAACTGCCATCTTTCCCGCAATTAACCGCCGTAACTTCCGTGCATGCGAAGCCGCGGCCCTGAAACAGGGCCGCAGGGCGAGCAGTATGGCAGTCGGTTATCCTGGCTGCCCTGGCTCGCCGCGCGTGCGCGGGCACGGCTTTGCGTTACCATAGGCGCTCGCCATCAAAGCCACGCCGGCAGGGAGAATTCGCTGCCGGGGCGACTGGCTTCCACGTAACCCTTCCCGCATGTCCGTTCAGCACGCACTCCTGACTTCCCTATTGGAAAAGCCGTCGTCCGGCTACGAGCTGGCACGCCGTTTCGATCGCTCGATCGGCTATTTCTGGCATGCCACGCACCAGCAGATCTATCGGGAACTTGGTCGCATGGCCGAGCATGGCTGGATTGCGGAGGAGGAGGGCGAGGGCGATGCGCGCAATCGCAAGAAGGTCTATTTCGTGCTGCCACCGGGGCGCGACGAACTGGCGCGCTGGGTGCTTGCGCCTACCGCCGGACTGGACCTGCGCGACGAAATCCTGGTGAAGCTGCGCGCGGATGCCGTTATCGGCCCGCTGGGGTTGGCGCCGGAGATGCAGCGCCTGATCGGGCTCCACCGGGAGCGTCTCGATACCTACCGCCTGATCGAGCGGCGCGACTTTTCCGCCGAGCAGCCCGTGCGTGCGCAGCAGTTGCGGCATGCCCTGCTGAAGCGGGGCATCCGCTACGAGGAAGATTGGGTGTCCTGGGCGGAAGAGCTATTGCCGCTGCTGGATAAATAGGGCAATCAGGCAGGGCAATCCGCCTCGTGGATGCGGCGGATTGCCAGTGCTTACCGGATCAGGCCAGATCGGCCGCCGCCGTGCCGGTGGCGTGCGCCGATTGCGGGGCAAGGCCCAGCCGGCGGCGTGCCAGTGCATATTCTTCGGCAAAGCGGCGCACCAGATCGGCCGCCGGCACCACGCGCTTGATCGCGCCCACGCCTTGGCCTGCGCCCCAGATGTCCTTCCATGCCTTGGCGCTGCCCGAGCCGAAATTCATCTTGGACGGATCCGATTCCGGCAGCGCTTCCGGGTCGAGCCCGGAGTTGACGATGCTCTGGCGCAGGTAGTTGCCATGCACGCCGGTGAAGAGGTTGGAGTAGACGATGTCCGAGGCGTTGCTGTCGACGATCATCTGCTTGTAGCCGGACTGCGCGTTGGCTTCCTCGGTGGCGATAAAGGCCGATCCCACATAGGCCAGGTCGGCGCCAGCGGCCAGCGCCGCGAGGATGCCGTCGCCGCTTGCAATGGCGCCCGACAGCAGCAGCGGGCCGTCGAACCACTCCCGGATTTCATGCAACAGCGCGAACGGCGACAGTACGCCGGCATGGCCGCCCGCGCCCGTGGCGACCGCGATCAGGCCGTCGGCGCCTTTCTCGATGGCCTTGCGCGCGAAGGTATTGTTGATGATGTCGTGCAGCACGATGCCACCGTAGGAGTGCACCGCGTCGTTGACCTCGGTGCGCGCGCCGAGCGAGGTGATGACGATGGGCACCTTGTAGCGCACGCACAGTTCCAGGTCGTGGTCGAGCCGGTCATTGGACTTGTGCACGATCTGGTTGACCGCGAACGGCGCTGACGGACGATCCGGATGCTTGGCATCGTGCTCGGCCAGTTCGGTGGTGATGCGGTCAAGCCAATCGTTGAGCACCGGGCCCGGGCGCGCGTTGAGCGCAGGGAACGAGCCCACCACGCCGGCCTTGCACTGGGCGACCACCAGGTCGGGGTTGGAGATGATGAACAGCGGCGAGCAGACAACCGGCAGCGAAAGGCGATTCTGGAGAATGGCGGGAAGCGACATGGTGTTTTAGCGAAAGGGGAAGCGTTAACAGGAATACGTGGATATCGGATATCAGGCGCCGGCGCCCTGCAATACGGCTTTCTGGCTGGCAAGCCGGGCGCCCATGGCGGCGGCCAGCGCATCCAGGCCGCTCTTCGGACGAACCATGACCTCGAAGTCATCGATCTTGCCGGCATCGTTGAAGCGGATCATGTCGATGGCCTTGACGGCCTTGCCTTCGACAGTCGCACTGAACTCCAGTACCACGCTGCGCGCGTCGTCGCCGACGAAGGTGCGGTGATAGCGGAACTCCTGGAATACCTGGTTGACGGATTCCAGCACCATGCGCAAGGCGACACGCCCTGGGTATGGTGTGTGGGCGACGGGCGAATGAAGCACCACCTCATCGGCCACGATGCTGTCCAGGTCGGCCATGGAATGCGTGGCGATCATGCGGTGCCAGATTGCCAGCGAGGCCTGCGCCGCCGCCGACAAGGTTGCTTGAGTCACGGTGTTTCCTCCGGGATGGATATGCAACCAGTTGCATAGTGATATGGAAAGGTAGCAGCGCGGGATGGCAATTGCAATGGATTTAGTGTTAACGTGGCATTTGCGGCGCATTCATGGATGGGAAGCGCATGATTCGCCTGCGATCCCTCCAGCCGCGGGGCTCGGCCTTTTGTGGCGATTTGTCTACAATACCGGCATTGCCGCCAACCAGCGAAGGAGCGCGAGTGAGTACTGACATGAGCGCCAACGGGCCATCCGCGGCCCTCTTCGATGCGGACCTCGAGTCCTGGCGGGCGCATCCCGAGCGGGCTTTCGACGGCTGGCTGGCCAGCCACGGCTTTCGCCGCGGCACCGCCGTGGTCTATCGCGCGATGTGGGGCAAGTTCTTGCGCTGGTCCGGCGAGCGCGGCGTGGCGCCGCTGGCGTGGTCGGCGGAGCAGATCGGGGCGTTCCTGGACGAGCAGGATCTGCACAAGTCCCATCGCTACCGTTATGCGCGCCTGATCGAGCGAGTCTTCCACCATCTCTCGCTGCTCCAGCAGGGCTTGCACAATCCCGCCAGCCAGGCCGTTCGCGCCCACCTGGCCGAAGGCGAGAACGATCCCACTGCCTTCCTGTTGCCTGCCGAGCGCGATGCCTTGATTGCGCGGGTGCTGGCGCCGGCGGTCCAGGCGCCCGGCCAGGATGGCGCCGCGCTGTCGCCTACCCAATGGAAGCGCGCGCGCGACACCGCGCTGGTGGCGGTGTTGCTGGGGGCCGGCCTGAAGGTGGGCGAAGTTCGTAGCCTGGGCACGGACAGCATCGCGCAGGACGCTGCCAGGCTACGCCTGGTCCGGCCCGACAACGGTCGCGCCTACGAGGCGCCCGTCTTTGCCTTCGCGCGGCCAGCGCTGCTGGCGTGGCTGGAAATCCGCGGCGCCAGCGGCACGCTGGGCAACCTGGTCTTCCCCGCCATGCCCAGTGGCCGGCACTTGCACGCGGCTTCGCTGTACCGACGCGTGGAAATCCTGCTTGATGAAGCCGGCGTGCTGGCGGGCCGCAGCGAGCGGGCGTCTCCGCAGACGCTGCGCAATACCTGCGGCGCGCTGCACTTCGAGGCCGGCGCCGGCCCGGCCGAGGTGGCGCAATGCCTCGGCATGCGCGACCTGGAATCCGGCTGGCGCCTGCGTGCCGCATTCGAGGCCTGGCAGGCTCGCGCCGGGCTGGCGCACGCACCGTAGAATATGGCCGCTGACACCGGCACGGCAGAGGCGCCCTGCTGTCCTCAGTTGACGTTGCCGCCTGATGCCGCAGGCGGTCCCTGATGGCGCTGATGGCGCCCCCGCGTCAGGGCATGCTGAAACCAGCGCTTCACTTGTTCGACCCGGCGTGCTGTCCCGGTGCCGTTCCATTTCTTTTCACAACCGATTGATGAATCGCCATGTCTGAAACTCTGCTGCTCACGGGCGCCACCGGTTATATCGCATCGCACACCTGGGTCGCCTTGCTGGAGGCCGGCTACAACGTGATTGGCCTGGATAATCTCTGCAACAGCAATCGCAGCGTGGTCGAGCGCCTGGCGCGGATTACCGGCCAGCACCCGCATTTTGTCGAGGGCGATGTCCGGGACCGTGCTTTGCTGGACCGTTTGTTTGCCGAACACCGGATCTCCGGGGCGATTCATTTCGCGGCGCTGAAGGCGGTGGGCGAATCGGTCAGCAAACCGCTCGATTATTACGACAATAATCTCAATGGCGTGCTCACCCTGTGCTCGGCGATGAACGCCGCCGGCGTCAGGCAACTGGTGTTCAGTTCCTCCGCCACGGTTTATGGCAATCCGCATCTGGTGCCGATCCTTGAGGACTTTCCCCTGTCGGCCACCAATCCCTACGGCCAGACCAAACTGATGGGCGAGCAGATCCTGCGCGACCTGGAACGGTCCGAACCCGCCTGGCGGATCGCTTACCTGCGCTATTTCAATCCGGTGGGCGCGCATGAAAGCGGCCTGATCGGCGAAGATCCCGCCGGCGTGCCGAACAACCTGATGCCTTACGTTGCGCAGGTCGCCGGCGGGCGCCGCGAGAAGCTGATGGTGCACGGCGGCGACTACCCAACGGTCGACGGCACGGGCGTGCGCGATTACATCCATGTCTGCGATCTTGCGGCTGGTCACCTTGCCGCCCTGGTCTACCTGCGTGACAAGCAACAGTGCCTGACCGTCAATCTCGGCACAGGCCGGGGCTACAGCGTGCTGGAGGTCGTTGCGGCTTACCGGCGTGCCAGCGGCCGCCCGATACCCTACGAGATCGGGGATCGCCGCCCCGGCGATATTGCCTCGTGCTATGCCGACCCGGCACTGGCGCAAGCGCTGATCGGCTGGCGCGCGCAGCACGATCTCGATCGCATGTGCGAGGATTCATGGCGCTGGCAGTCAATGAACCCGCTGGGTTTTGCCGGCTGATTGGACTGGCCGGGCAGGCGCGGCGTACCCGTTTCTGCGTGCCCAGGCAAGCGGCATGGCGAGGACCAAGGCGGCAAAAACGAAAACGGCCGGGCATGTGCCCGGCCGTTTTCATGGGCGCAGCGGGTTCGCGGCAGACTCGGCCGCGACGCCCGTTGCCTGCGCCCGGATTCAGCTGATCAGGAAGTCTTCGATATTCTTGYCGGCGGCCAGGGCCTGGGTCAGCCAGCCCGGACGCTTGCCGCGGCCGGTCCAGGTATTGCCCGCGCTGTCGCGATAGCGCACCGGCACCTTGCGCGTTGCCTTCTTGCCGGCGACAGGCTTGGTGCCGAAACCCAGGTCGTCCGCGGTCAGGCCATATTGGTCGATTTTCTGGCGAATATCGGCGATGACGGAAGCCTGCTCACGAGACTTGATTTCCTCGGCCTGCTTTTGCAGTTCACTGATTTTCTGAACAATTTCCTGATAAGTCGCCATTACGAGCCTCGATTTACTGGGTGAGCATGATGAGTCGGATGAATTATAACGGCACCAAGCGATCCTGCAAACGCTTTTAAACTGCGATGGAGAGAATTCTGATAAATCCTAAGCACGATCCAGTTAATGAACTTTCGTACCGGCCGCCGGTCGGCGGTGGCTTCGTATTTGCCGGCGGTACGGCGGCTTTGGACGGTGCAAAAAAAACACTACGCCGATGTGATCCGGCCGTTTTGCATTCCGAGCCGGGAAATAACCCTGATCTCCGTATTGGCGCATGGCGGAAAGTGATTTTTCTGCAACAAAATCTGTCTTATCGCATGCCAACCGATTGGGGGACGGGCGCTTGGGCATGGCTGGTGAAGCAGGGCAGAAACGCCCATGGGGGCGGGCATGGCTGATACGGCACCCCGCTCAAGGAATCGCGCGACACCGCCGTTATCTGCCCTGAGCGGGTCGCTGGGAGTGTCGATCCGCCGGGCCGGGACCCGAGCAGGTCTCGCGCATTCCTTACCGTATCGGATGCTTCATGCTTTTTCATCACAATATCCAGATCAAGACCTTGCTGCGCGGCGCAATGGCAATATTGTCGCTGCTGCTGATCCTGGTTGGCGCTGCGGGCCTCTATGGCATGTCGCACAGCAACGACGCGCTCCAGCAAACCTATGGCAACCAGCTTGCCTCGTCGCAGGCGCTCAGTGAAACCATGCTTGGCACGACCCGCATGCGCCTGGCACTGGACCGCGGCGTGATGCCGGGCGACGGCGACGATGGCAAAACAGTGGTAGACCGTTCGATGACGTTCGTCGACAGCAGCGAGGCAGCCTGGAAGCGATACTCGGCGCTGCCGCAGAACGCCGAAGAAAAGGCGCTTGCGACGGAATTTGCCCGCAAGCGCCAGGAATTCATGGAAAAGGGCATCCAGCCCTTGCAGAAAGCCCTGCTGGAGAACAACGCGGACGGCGCGCTTGCGCTTGCCAAGAAGGCAATGCCCGACCTGCAGCGCAGCATGGTTTCCGCATACGATGCCTTGCAAGCTTTCCAGTTCCATAGCGGTGAATCCAACTACAACGGCTCGCAAGCCCGCTTCGAGCAGATGCGCATATTGTGCTTTGCACTGATCGCCTTTGGCTTGCTGGTAGCCGCGCTGTGCGCCGCGACCCTGCAAAAGGCAATCGTGCGGCCGGTGGAAGAGGCCCTGGCGGTGTTCGGGCGCATCGCCGCGGGCGACCTGACCTCGCGCATCACCAATGTGTCGCGCAACGAGGTGGGACGCATGATGCAAGCGCTGGTGGTCACGCAGGAAAGCTTGTCGAATATCGTCGCCCAGGTGCGCGGCGGTACGGATTCGATCGCCTCGGCCACGCAGCAGATTGCCACCGGCAACCTCGATCTGTCGCAGCGCACCGAAGAGCAGGCCTCCTCGCTGGAAGAGACCGCGGCCAGCATGGAAGAGCTGACCTCGGCAGTGCGCCAGAACTCCGACAACGCGCGCCAGGCCGGCGTGCTGGCCAGCGAGGCCTCGCAGATCGCACTCAAGGGCGGCGACGTGGTGGGCCGCGTGGTCGATACCATGAACGAGATCAACGGCTCGTCGCGCAAGGTGGTGGAAATCATCAGCGTGATCGAGGGCATTGCCTTCCAGACCAATATCCTGGCGCTGAACGCCGCGGTGGAGGCAGCCCGGGCGGGCGAGCAGGGCCGCGGCTTCGCGGTGGTCGCAGGCGAGGTGCGCACCCTGGCGCAGCGCTCCGCCGCCGCCGCCAAGGAAATCGAGGCGCTCATCAGCGAATCCGGCCAGCGCGTCGAAAGCGGCACCAGGCTGGTCGCCGAGGCCGGCCAGACCATGGGCGAGATCGTCAATGCGGTCAAGCGTGTCACCGATATCATGAACGAGATCAGCGCGGCCACGCAGGAGCAGACCAGCGGCATCGAGCAGGTCAACCAGGCGGTCACGCAGATGGACCAGGTCACCCAGCAGAATGCCGCGCTGGTGGAAGAAGCGGCCGCCGCCGCGGGTGCGCTCGAAGAGCAGGCGCAGAAGCTCAACGGCGTGGTGTCCGTGTTCCGGCTGTCCGGCAGCCACATCGTGGCCAAGCCGGCGCCGGCACCGCGCGTCGCCGCGACGGTCAGGCACCAGCCGGCCAGGCTCCAGCCGGCCAGGCACCAGCCGGCCATGCCGGCACGCGCACGCACGCCGGTCCAGCGCCTGGCACGCCCCGCACGTCCGGTGGCGCCGGCACTGGCGACAACCGCGGCCGGCGGCGACGACTGGAGCGCGTTCTGAATCATGGCGAAGCGCTTGCCGCCGTTTTCATTACCAGGGGAGCGCGCGTGATGCGATGATGCGGGTCTTGTGCCCGCATCATCCGCATCGTCGCCTCCATTTTTGCGCAGGTTCCTAACTGACATGAGTGCTAGTCTTCTGCTGCTCGCTGCCCTCCTCGGCCTCGCGGTCGGGTTGGGGATACGCGCAGCCAAGCCGGACCGGCTGCCGGCGGGCGGACCCGGCCGGACGCTGCAATGGGCCGTCTTGCTGTTGTCGCCAGCGTCCGTCGGCCTGCCGATGTGGGTCGCGCTGGCTTCCGGCAGCCTGCGCGGCACGCGCGAGGTCTCGCAGACCGTGGCCGTGCTTGCCTTGACTGCTGCGCTCACGCTTGCCATCCCCTGGTTGCGCCGGCAGTTCCCCCTGCTGCGCGGCACCGGGTTGGCGGCGGCGCTGGCCGGCGCCGGGGTGCTGGTGGTCGCAGGCGCGCGCCTGAGCACGCTGTGCGGAGACGCCCTGCGCCCGTCCGCGCTATGCGTGGAACCCGGCAATTTCATGCAGCCGGCCTGGCTCGCCGTGGCCGTGCTGCTCCTGGTGTCGCTGGGGTTCTTCCTGTTGCGCCGTGCCAACCTGCGCGCCTGGCAACTGGCCGACACACCCGGCTTCGCCAGCCCGCATGCTAAAGCGCAGGAGGAGATGTTCGACGACCATCGCCACGTCAAGGGCGGCACCACCGCCTTGCCGATACGGCGGCGCGGCCGCATCCCGGGCCGCCTGACCGTGCGCGCGGCCGCGCGCGGACAAGGCACGGTCGGGGAGTACAGCGTCAGTACCGATCTGCCCGACCGCACCGCCTTCGGGCGCTGGCTCGATCAGTCGATCGCGCAGGCACGGCTGGCGGAAACCGGCTGCGCCGTGCTGCTGGTGCATATTGCCGATTTTCGCGAGGTCGACGAAGTCTTCGAGGTGCGCGCGGACGATATCCTGGCCCAGGATGCCGGGGCGCTGGCGCAGGCAGCGCTGGAGCCGCACGATTTCCTGGCGCGCCTGGCGCGCGACGAGTTCGCGGTCGGCGTGCCCGAGATGATCCAGCACAACCGCGCCAGTGAACTGGGCGCGCGCTTGCTGGGCTCGCTCGCGGATTTCGTGTCCGCGCGCGGCCTGCAGATGCAGATCGGGGTGAATATCGGCATCGCCATCTACCCGCGCGACGCGCAAACTTCCGCGGCCCTGATGCAGGCGGCACGAGTGAGCCTGAGCGAAGCGCGCGCGAGCGGTTCCAACCAGGTGCGCGTGTTCAATTCCGCGGCCGGCGAGCGCGCGCGCCGCATGCGGGTCATCCGCCGCGACCTCTGGCTGGCCATCCAGGACGACGGCCTCGCGCTGCAGTACCAGCCGAAGTTCGATGTGCGGCTGCGCACCGTGATCGGCGCCGAGGCGCTATGCCGCTGGCGCCATCCGACGCTGGGGCAGGTCAATCCCGCCGAGTTCATCTCGGTGGCCGAGCAGTCCGGCCAGATCGACAAGCTGGACGACTGGGTGATCGCCACGGTGTGCCGGCAGATCCGGCAATGGCAGGACGAGGGCCTCCCGACCGTGCCGATGGCTATCAATGTCTCTGGTCTGCGCTTTGCCAGCCGCGATTTCCCGCAATACCTGCTCGGGCAGATCCACCTGTACGACATCCCGCCGTCGGCCGTCACGCTGGAGATCACCGAGACCGCGGCGATGAAGGACATCGCGAAATCGCTTGAGACGCTGGCCGAGCTGCAGGCGCTTGGCATTCATGTCGCGCTGGACGATTTTGGCAGCGGATACTCCAGCCTGGGGTATCTCAAGCGTCTGCGCGTCGGCACGCTGAAGATCGACCGGACCCTGATTGGCGGGCTCGATGCCGACCCGCAAGGCCGGGCCATTGTCGGGTCGATGGTGGCGCTGGCGCATGAGCTGCGGATGCGGGTGGTGGCGGAAGGGGTGGAGTCGAATTCGCAGCTGGATATTCTGGCAGCGATGGAGTGCGACGAGGTGCAGGGGTATCTGTTGTCGCATCCGTTGGATCCGGGGGCATTCGCCAGGCTGGTTGCGGGGGATTGAGCCGGGGAGTAGCAAATCCGCCTGATCATCGCAACCGTCCTACGGTTTTTTCCCCCGCTGCCGATATCTCCCGCAGCGGCGCGGTTCGCAACGGCTGCGCGAGTGACGCGCGGCAGCGCGCATCCGCCTCGTCCCCGGCATGGGACCGCACAGGGTAATCGCTCTGGTTTGCCCGCTGCCGCCGTCCCAGGCGAAAACGAATATCGGTCCACCGGGCCAGGACCTGGGCGTGTGGACTCACCATCGTGCTGTCAATGGAGCCGTTATGTTTTTGCCTCATATTCTTGTCGTCGACGATTCTCCCTCCTTGCGCCGCATGATCGGCGCCTGCCTGCGCGCCGGGGGCTACACCGTATCCGAGGCCGCCGATGGCGACGGGGCGCTGGCCCTGGCCATGGATACGGCGTTCGGCATGCTGGTGACCGACCAGGTCATGTCCGGCACGGATGGCCTGACCCTGATCCGCACGCTGCGCAAGACCGCCGCCTATGCGGCCATCCCGATGCTGATGCTGACCACCGAGGCCGACTGCCAGGTGCGCGAGCAAGCCCGCGACGCCGGCGCCTCCGGCTTCCTGGCCAAGCCATTCGACCCGGATCAGCTGATGGAAGCGGTGAGCACGCTGCTGGACCCCCCCAAGGTAGGGTAATGCCTTGTCACTGTTACCCTTCAGGCACGCGACGAACTGCCGTTAAGAGGTAGACGATATTCGTGCCTCGGCGCTCGCCGGGTCACGGCAAGGCTGCCCATTCCCGGGCCGGCCTGCTGTGCCTTTGGTTGCGTGCGATGGCCGGTCATGGCAGCGAGGAGCCAGGAATATGAAAACCGGAAACAAGACAGACGGCGCGGGAGAAGAATTCCTCGCGTTCAGGCTGGGCGGCGAGGAATACGGCGTCGACATCCTCAAGGTGCAGGAGATCCGTGGCTATGAAAACGTCACGCAGATCGCCAATGCGCCCGCCTATCTCAAGGGCGTGGTCAACCTGCGCGGCATCATCGTGCCGATCCTGGACCTGCGCATCAAGTTCCGCCAGGACAAGGTCAACTATGACCAGTACACCGTCGTGATCATCGTCGACCTGCACGAGCGCATCACCGGCATCGTGGTCGACGGCGTGTCCGACGTGCTCACGCTGGCCCCAGGCCAGATCCGGCAGGCCCCCCAATTGTCCGGCGACACCGACTACATCCGTGGCATCGGCTCGGTCGAAGACCGCATGCTGATCCTGGTCGACATCGAGAAACTGCTGGACACCGAAGAACTCGCAGCGCTTGAGGCAGCCGCGGCCTCCTGAGGCGGCAGCAACCAGACAGAGCCCGATCCACGCAGTCCTCCATCCATGCGAAATAATCAACCCGTCACCGCCCGAGAGTACAAGCTCCGCGCAGACGATTACCTGATCTCCAGGACCGACCTGAAGGGTCGCATCACGTTTGCCAATCGCACATTTATCGAGGCAAGCGGCTTCGAGGCCGAGGAACTGCTGGGTGCCCCGCACAACCTGGTGCGCCATCCGGACATGCCGCCGGAGGCGTTCGCCGACCTGTGGAAGACGATCCAGGCCGGCCGCTCCTGGGTCGGCATCGTCAAGAACCGCCGCAAGGATGGCGATTTCTACTGGGTCAGCGCCACGGTGACGCCGACCATCGTCGACGGCCAATTGGTGGGCTACACCTCCGTGCGGGCGATGCCGCAGCGCGCGCAGATCGATGCGGCCGACAAGGCCTACGCACGCCTGCGCGAGGGGGGCCACGGGCTGGCGGTGCGCGACGGCGCGGTCGTGCGGCGTGGCCTGGCGGGTTTGCCGGGGCGCCTGGCCAAGACCACGCTGAAGCAGCGCATCCTGATATCGCAAGTGGCAGGTCTGGCGTGGTTCCTGGCTGCATTGGCCGCCTTCGAGGTGCTGGCGGACGGCGCGGCCACGGGCGCGCTGCGGCCCTGGTTGTGGAGTGGATTCGCACTGGCGGTGGCGTCTTCCTTCGTCACCGGCACCCTGCTGCTGGCACGCGTGAACCGGCCGGTGCAGGCCATGCTCGACTTCGCGCTGCGCATGGGTGCCGGCGACCTCACCACGCGCCTGGACTACCGCGCGAGCGACGAGATCGGCGCGCTGGCGCGTGCCATGCGCACCATGCAGCGCAGCTTGCTGTCGGTGGTCAGCGAGATCCAGGACGGCATGTCCAGCATCTCCACGGCCACGCGCCAGGTCGCCGCGGGCAACAGCGACCTGTCGCAACGCACCGAGCAGCAGGCAGCGTCGCTGGAAGAAACCGCGTCGAGCATGGAACAGCTGACCAGCACGGTACGCCAGAACGCGGACAACGCGCGGCAGGCCAGCGGCCTGGCGGCGAATGCGTCGGAGACCGCCGTCAAGGGTGGCGAAGCGGTTGGCCGCGTGGTGCAGACGATGGACGATATCAACGGGGCTTCGAAGAAGATTGTCGATATCATCGGCGTGATCGAAGGCATTGCCTTCCAGACCAATATCCTGGCGCTGAACGCAGCGGTGGAAGCCGCGCGCGCCGGCGAACAAGGCCGGGGCTTTGCCGTCGTGGCGGGCGAGGTGCGCAGCCTGGCGCAGCGCAGCGCGAACGCGGCCAAGGAAATCAAGGGCCTGATCGGCGATACGGTGGCGCGGGTGGAAAACGGCTCGGCGCTGGTGGGCCAGGCCGGGCAGACCATGGGCGAGATCGTGCAGGCAGTCAAGCGCGTGACGGACATCATGGGCGAGATCAGCGCGGCGTCCGCCGAGCAAAGCTCGGGCATCGAGCAGGTGAACCAGGCCGTAAGCCAGATGGACGAGGCGACGCAGCAGAACGCGGCACTGGTGGAGCAGGCCGCGGCCGCGGCCGGTTCGCTGGAAGACCAGGCCGGGCGCCTGCGCGATGCGGTGGCCACCTTCCGCGTCACCATGCGGCCGGAAGCGCGGCCGGCACGGGTAGGCAAGGCATCAAGTCAAGGCAATACGTTGAAGCAGTCAGCCTGAAGCGCTGCTCTGGCAAAAAGAGGCAGCACCTGTCATCCGCATTCCCGGCAATCCGCCGGCACGGACAAATGGGGCGCCCGGTCAAGTCAATCAGAAAAAGAGGGAGTCTGCATGCAATGGTTCAATCGGCTGCGCGTCACGACCAAGCTGGTCGTTGGCTTTCTGGTCGTGTCGCTTATCGGCGCGGTAATGGGTCTGCTGGGCGTCGTCAATATGGGACGCATGGCTGACTGGACCGGCAAGATCTATAACGATGACTTGCAGGCGCTCAAGGCGGTGCAGTCCGCCAATATCAGCCTGCTCTATGGCAGCCGCGCCCAGATCGCCCTGCTGTCGGCATCGACCATGGGGGAGCGTGCCACCGAGAAGGACCAGATCGAGAAATCGCTGGGCATGGTGGACGAGAGCATGCAGCGCGCACGCCGGGCGTTCACGCAGTCCGAGGGCGTAGTCCTGATCAAGCAATACGATACGTTGCTGCCGGCCTACCGGGACCGCTTGGCCAAGTATGTGGCGCTGGTGGGTAAACAGCCGCTCGATACCTCCCAGTTCGAGAGCCAGGTATTTGCCGAGAGCGCCGAGCTGATCAAGGACAGCCGCGCGCTGGAGGACGTGATGGCCAAGATGGTCAAGCGCCGCGACGATCGCGCGCTGGCCAACATGGAGGAGGCACGCGGCGTCTATACGGCTTCGCGCCTGTGGATGCTGAGCCTGGTGCTGGGCGGCCTGGCCGTCTCGGTGCTGCTCGGCGCCTTCCTCGCTCGTACGCTGGCGCGGCAGTTGGGCGGCGAGCCGGGCTACGCCGCGGCCATCGCTGCGCGCATTGCCGGGGGCGATTTCTCAGGCGAAGTGAATCTGCGCAATGGGGATAAGGGCAGCCTGCTGCACGCCATGAAACAGATGCAGCAGCAACTGTCCACCATGCTGCGCAATTTCAAGGAATCGGCGGAGTCGATCGCCTCCGCTTCGCGGGAGATCGCCGCGGGCAACAGCGACCTGTCGCAACGCACCGAGCAGCAGGCAGCGTCGCTGGAAGAAACCGCGTCGAGCATGGAACAGCTGACCAGCACGGTACGCCAGAACGCGGACAACGCGCGGCAGGCCAGCGGGCTGGCGGCGAACGCGTCGGAGACTGCCGTCAAGGGTGGCGAAGTGGTTGGCCGCGTGGTGCAGACGATGGATGATATCAACGGGGCTTCGAAGAAGATTGTCGACATCATCGGCGTGATCGAAGGCATTGCCTTCCAGACCAATATCCTGGCGCTGAACGCAGCGGTGGAAGCCGCGCGCGCCGGCGAACAGGGCCGGGGCTTTGCCGTCGTGGCGGGCGAGGTGCGCAGCCTGGCGCAGCGCAGCGCGAACGCGGCCAAGGAAATCAAGGGCCTGATCGGCGATACGGTGGCGCGGGTGGACAACGGCTCGGCGCTGGTGGGCCAGGCCGGGCAGACCATGGGGGAGATCGTGCAGGCAGTCAAGCGCGTGACGGACATCATGGGCGAAATCAGCGCGGCGTCCGCCGAGCAAAGCTCGGGCATCGAGCAGGTGAACAAGGCCGTGAGCCAGATGGACGAGGTGACACAGCAGAATGCGGCGCTGGTGGAGCAGGCCGCGGCCGCGGCCGGTTCGCTGGAGGACCAGGCCACGCACCTGCAGAACGCGGTGGCCGGCTTCCGGCTGGCCGAGACCGATGCCTTCGCCGGTTCGCGCGCCGAAGCCGCGCGTCCCAAAGCGATTGCCGCGGCCAGGCCGGCACGGAGCGAACCGTCCACGCGTGCCGCCCGCCCGGAAGCGGCCCAGGCCGCCGAGCCGGCGCTGGTGGACAAGGGTGGGCGCGAGCAGAGCCGCGAGGGGACCCATGAAGCGCGCACGCCCGTCCCCGCCCGCGCTGCCCGTCCCGCTGCGCTTGCCACGTCCGACAGTGGCGACTGGAGCGCCTTCTGACAACAGGGCAGGGTCCACGCCGCCGGCCCCGGCCGGCAGTGGCCCACCCTCGGCATCGCCCAGGCGTTGCTCAGCACCGCACATCATGACTACCGATATCACCCTGGCGCTTCCCGCGGATACCGCGGCCAAGCTGCAAACGGAGTTCGAGCAATTCGTCAAGCTCTCCACCGGGCTGGACAGCGAATTCACGCCGCCCAGCTTTGACGATTTCCTGCGCGCGCGCCTGCTTCAGCATGATGGCCCGCTCACCGAGCGCGCCGTCACGCGGCTGTTGTCGGGCGGGGAATACGCATGGGCCAAGCGTGTGTTCAACAAGCAGTTGCCCAACGCCATGGCGACCCTGATGCGCGACGCGCAGCGCTTTGGCTACGGCCTGGCGACACGTTACGAATGGACGCCCCAGGAACGGCTTGCGCACGCCCGCGAATGGTCCCGGCAGATCCTGGCGGAGGCCGGGGCGGACCCGTCCTTCACGGACAGCCTGGCGTCCCAGTTGGCGACCTCGGCGGTGGACATCCGTGCACTCGAGGAGCAGATGCAGACGCCGGCCTGGCGTGTGGCGGAAAGCCTGCGGCGCCGGGTCTACGACCTGATGTACATGGTGCAGACGGAACGCATCGCGGGCACGGCGCGCTCGCGGCTGGGCGAGCTGCGCGCGACGATGGGGCTGGCCATGGACTACGGCTCCGTGAGTGCCGAAGAGGCTGCACGCGTCCTGGAGCAGGTGGAGCAAACCTCCCCGCATCTGTTTCGAGAGGACCCCGATGACCTCTTCGCAAGGGTCGCCGCATGGCTGCGTCGTGTGCTAGTGCAGTAACGCCACGTCCGTCAATAGTGGAATGCGACTAGTGCGTTGCCCGGGCGGGCGATCCGGGAGGCAGGTTTGGAGCTTTTCCTCTGTTACAGACTAGTAACAGTTTTGATGCGAATCAGATGACAGCAACGTGACTTGCTACAAACTTTGTGTCCCATGTATGTTTCATGCGACATTACTGTACCCCAACGTAAGAGGGGATTGGCAGTGCGGTCCAATTGCCGATATAACTCTCACAGTTGCACTTACACTCTGTAACACCTGTAACGTTTCGGATAAGTCTGACCAAGCGTAGTTCTCTTGTTGTATGCAGTACCCCGTCGCACACGCACTCAAACGATCTGGTCGCCTTCAGCCTTCGGCTACGGGTAAGCGCCGGACAAGCGGTCGAAGGGTTTTTGGTAGCGGGGAAAAATTGGAAAGCAGTGAAGTTCTCCAGGAGATCAGGGAGGTCAATCTCGCCTATCTGCTGCTCGCGCAACGCCTGGTGCGCGAAAACCATCTGGAAGCCATGTTCAGGCTTGGTGTCAGCAAGGAAATTGCCGATATTCTCGCCAAGTTGACACCGGCCCAGCTGGTCAAGCTGGCAGCTTCAAACATGGTCCTGTGCCGTTTTCGGTTCGATGACCATACTTTGCTGTCGACACTCACCCATACGGCCAAGAGCCATGATATGCAGCAGATCCATGCTGCGATCCTGCTCGCACGGCAGCCCGTGGAGTCGCTCAATTGACCGCGCTCCTGCAGGCCCCGTCACCCCGGAGTACCACGGCCGCTCCGGTTCCCAATCGCAAGAGCGTCCTGCAGGATGCCAACCAGACCCAGCTCGCCATCGAGCTGATCGGCCTGGGTGCGCGCCTGCAGGTGCTTGAAGCCGAGACCACGCTCTCGCGCGATCGGTTGATCCGCCTCTACAAGGAGCTGCGCGGCGCCTCGCCGCCCAAGGGCATGCTCCCTTTCTCGACCGACTGGTTCACCACCTGGTTGCCAAACATCCATTCCTCGCTGTTCTTCTCGGCCTATCAGTTCATGGTCCAGCAGGGCGAGACGGCTGGCATCCGCGCCGTGGTGGCGGCCTATCGGCTCTATCTTGAGCACGTATCGCTGCTCGAAAGCGAAATTGTCTTAAGTTTCACCCGCGCCTGGACGTTAGTAAGGTTTTTCGAGAGCAACATGCTGCAGCTTTCCAGCTGTACGTGCTGCGGCGGGCAGTTCGTTGCGCACGCGTACGAGCCGCATGCGAATTTCGTATGCAGCCTGTGCCGACCTCCCTCACGTGCCGGCAAGGCGAAGAAGCTCTCGAAGGACGTCGCTCCCGCGCAAGTGGTTGCCTGACTGAAGCGATTCGGCCAAGACGTTGCCAAGCGGATAGCCCGGGCCCATGCCCGGGCTGCCGGTGGGAATCCTGCCGCCGTGCGCCCGTGGCAATCCGCCAAGCGTACCCGCGTTCAGGCCTGGCCATCGTGGGAATTCGGGAGGAAACCCAAGCTTGTTCGCCGGATTGCCGATCCCCGCACTGGAAGATCATCCATGCTGGGTCAATAAGTCTTCAAGTCTTGCCGTCTGGCGTCGTTAAGTCATAAGTCACAGGACTGCATGGCTCCGGGGCTCCGGGTCCCGGAGTCGCAAGGTCTCAAGGTCTTATGGCCTCCAGGTCTCCGTGTCCCTGAATTTCCAGGTCTCGGGTCCGAGGGCAGATTGCGTGGTTGGTGAGTCTTGCCGGGGCAGGCGGTGAAGCCGCCTTTCCCGCCAAGGCGACCCTTGTGCGTGCCTGACGCGTGTTTTTCTGACGGGGAATCAATCGTGCTAGTTGTAATTGGCTTTGTTGTCGTATTGGCGTCGGTGCTTGGTGGATATGCCATGACCGGCGGCCATATGGGCGCGCTTTATCAACCGGCAGAGCTTGTCATCATCGGTGGTGCGGCAGTTGGCGCTTTTCTCAGCGCCAACAATGGCAAGGCGATCAAGGCCACCCTGCGGGTGCTGCCGACGCTGTTCCGCAGCAGCAAGTACAGCAAGGCGCTGTACATGGAAGTGATGGCGCTGCTCTATGTCCTGCTGTCCAAGGCGCGCCGCGAAGGCATCCTGTTCCTGGAAAAGGAAATCGCGGATCCCGCTGCCAGCAGCGTGTTCAGCCAGTATCCGCGCATCCTCGCCGACCCGGGGATGATGGAGTTCCTGACCGACTACCTGCGCATGATGGTCAACGGCAATATGAACGCCTTCGAGATCGAGACCCTGATGGATCACGAGATCGAGACCTTCCGCCACGAGGCCGAGGTGCCGGCGCACGCGCTGAACCGCGTCGGCGACGGCCTGCCCGCCTTCGGCATCGTCGCCGCGGTGATGGGCGTGGTGCATGCGCTGGCTTCGGCGGACCTGCCACCGGCCGAGCTGGGCGCGCTGATCGCGCACGCCATGGTCGGTACCTTCCTCGGCATCTTGCTGGCCTATGGCTTCGTCTCGCCGCTGGCGTCGCGCGTCGAGCATCAGGTGAACGAGACCGTGAAGATGTACGAGTGCATCAAGGTCACGCTGCTCGCCTCGCTCAATGGGTATGCGCCGCTGGTTGCCGTTGAATTCGGCCGCAAGGTGCTGTACTCGACGGAGCGGCCTTCCTTCCTCGAGCTGGACGACCACGTCCGCGAAGTCAAGAGCATTACCTGACGAAGAGGAGCGACAGCGATGAGCAGTGAGCACGGTTCGCATCCCATAGTCGTCAGGCGCATCAAGCGAAGCGTCGGCGCGCATCATGGCGGTTCGTGGAAGATCGCGTACGCGGACTTCATGACCGCGATGATGGCGCTGTTCCTGGTGCTCTGGCTGATCAAGGCCCAGCCCCCCAAGGATCTGCAACAGCTGGCGGAGTACTTTCGCACGCCGCTGAAGGTGGCGATTGCGGGCGGCAACAAGAGCAGCCTGTCCTCCAGCGTGATCCCGGGGGGCGGTCTCGATATCACCCGCCAGGACGCGGAAGTCAGGAAGACGCCTGACGACGCCGTGCAGAAGGCCAAGGAACGCCAGGAAGCCGAGCGCCTGCGCGCGCTCAAGAAGCGGCTCGAGCAGATCATCGAAAACAACCCGGTGCTGCGCCAGTTCCGCCCGCAATTGCTGCTCGATATCACCAGCGAAGGCTTGCGCATCCAGATCCTGGATACGCAGAACCGCCCGATGTTCCGCACCGGCAGCGCTGCGGTCGAGCCATATATGCGCACCATCCTGCGCGAGATCGGCCCGGTGCTCAACGAGTTGCCCAACAAGGTCAGCCTGTCGGGGCATACCGATGCCGCCAACTATTCCAATGGCGAGCGCACGTACAGCAACTGGGAACTGTCCTCGGACCGTTCCAATGCTTCGCGGCGCGAGCTGATTGCCGGCGGCATGAATGAAGGCAAGGTGCTGCGGGTGATCGGCCTGGCCGCGACCATGCCGCTGGACAAGAACGATGAGCTGGCCCCGGTCAACCGCCGCATCAGCATCGTGGTGCTGAACCAGCGCGCGCAGGCCAGGATCGAGGCCGAGAATGCCAGTGCCGCCGAGGTGACGGTGGCGGCAAAGGCCGGCGAAGCCGGCAAGGAAATGCAGGCAGGCCTGGCGGCCGCCTCCGCCCCCGCAACCGCACCGTCGGCTTCGGCCGCGGCTGCGCAGGGCAACGCCGTCGCCGCCCCGGCCAGGCCGGGCAGCGTTCAATGAAGACCGCCTGCCATGCCGGCAGCGGGCTTCGCAGCAAATCTCAGTGAGCCAGGACGGTTATGTCTGTCGATATCGATATCACACAGTTCTACCAGACCTTCTTTGAAGAAGCTGAAGAGCTCCTCGTGGAAATGGAGCAGCTGCTGCTCGGGCTGGATCTCGAATCCCCCGATGCGGAAGAGCTGAATGCGATTTTTCGCGCAGCCCACTCTATCAAGGGCGGCGCCGCCACCTTCGGCTTCGCCGCCCTGACCGAAACCACGCACCTGCTGGAGAACCTGCTCGACCGTACGCGGCGGCGGGAACTGGCATTGTCCCGGACCATCATCGACACTTTTCTGGAAACCAAGGACGTGTTGCAAGATCAGCTCAACGCCTACCGTAACGGTACTGAACCCGATCCGGAAACGCTGGCGCGTATCTGCGCCGTTCTTCAGCAACTGGCGCTGGAGGCTGCGGACGGTGCGCCAGCGGCGGCGCCTGCGCCGGCTCCGGCGGCAGCCGCCGTGCCGGCCCCCACGCCTGCCGCGGGCGGTGCGTTGAAGGTGACGCTGCTCAAGGTGTCGCCGTCGGACCAGGCGCTGTTGCGCGAGGAACTCGCCAACCTGGGCGAGATCACCGGCCAGCAGGAAGAGGGCGGCGATCTCACCGTGTGGCTGCAGAGCCAGTGCAGTGCCGACGACATCATCGCCGTGTGCTGCTTCGTCGTCGACGGCGACCAGATCGTGGTGGAAGCGGCGGACGCGCCGGCTGCGGCGGCTGCCCCGGCACCCGCCCCGGCAGCGGTTGCAGCACCGGCTCCGGCTCCCGTAGCCGCCGCGGCGGCAGCGCCCGCGGCGCCGGCCCCCGCCAAGGAAAAAGCCAAGGCGCAGCCCGCTGCCGCCGTGCACGCGCAGGAGTCCGGCTCCATCCGCGTGCCGACCGAGAAGGTCGACCAGATCATCAACCTGGTGGGCGAACTGGTCATTACGCAATCGATGCTGGCGCAGACGGCCTCGGCGCTCGATCCGGTGCTGTTCGACCGCCTGTTCTCCGGCATGGGCCAGCTCGAGCGCAATGCGCGCGACCTGCAGGAAGCCGTGATGTCGATCCGCATGATGCCGATGGACTATGTGTTCTCGCGCTTCCCGCGCCTGGTGCGCGACCTGGCGGCCAAGCTGGGCAAGCAGATCGATCTGGTCACCTTCGGCAAGGCCACCGAGCTGGACAAAAGCCTGATCGAGCGCATCATCGACCCGCTGACCCACCTGGTGCGCAACAGCCTGGACCACGGCATCGAAACGCCGGACAAGCGCGTTGCCGCGGGCAAGGAGCCCACCGGGCAGCTGATCCTGTCGGCACAGCATCATGGCGGCAACATCGTCATTGAAGTCAGCGACGATGGCGGCGGCTTGCGTCGCGACAAGATCCTCGCCAAGGCGCTGCAGAATGGCCTGCCGGTGTCGGAGAACATCAGTGACGAGGAAGTCTGGCAACTGATCTTCGCGCCGGGCTTCTCCACCGCCGAAGCGGTGACCGACCTGTCCGGCCGCGGCGTGGGCATGGACGTGGTCAAGCGGAATATCCAGGAGATGGGCGGCCACGTCGAGGTTACCTCGCGTCCGGGCCAGGGCACCACCACCCGCATCGTGCTGCCGCTGACGCTGGCGATCCTGGACGGCATGTCCGTCAAGGTGGGCGCCGAAACCTTCATCCTGCCGCTGAACTGCGTGATGGAATCGCTGCAGCCCAAGCCGGAAGACGTGCACACGGCGGCCAACAACGACCGCGTCATGCATGTGCGCGGCGAGTACCTGCCTTTGCTGGAGCTGCACCGCGTGTTCAACGTGGCCGATGCCGTGCATGAACCGACCCAAGGCATCGCCGTGATCCTGCAGGCCGAAGGCAAGCGCTTCGCCATGCTGGTGGACCAGCTGATCGGCCAGCACCAGGTCGTGCTGAAGAATCTCGAAACCAACTACCGCAAGGTGCCCTGCATTTCCGCCGCCACCATCCTCGGCGACGGCAGCGTGGCACTGATCGTGGACGTCGGTGCGCTGCAGCGCACCGGAGTGCGCCGCCAAGACCCGGCGCTTGCTTAACGCTCAGGAGAACAAGACATCATGGCCGGCATCGGACACATCGATACCCCCGGGAGCGAAGCCTCGGGGCAGGAATTCCTGGTTTTTACGCTGGGGAGCGAAGAATACGGCATCGACATTCTCAAGGTGCAGGAGATCCGCGGCTACGACGCGGTGACCCGCCTGGCGAATGCGCCCGACTTCATCAAGGGCGTGACCAATCTGCGCGGTGTGATCGTACCGATCGTCGACCTGCGCTTGAAGTTCCGGCTCGGCAACGTGCGCTATGACCACCAGACCGTGGTCATCATCCTCAATATCGCCGGACGCGTCGTCGGCATCGTGGTGGATGGCGTTTCGGATGTGCTGACCCTGACCGGTGAAGCCATCAAGCCGGCGCCCGAGTTCGGCGTCTCGGTCTCGAACGATCACCTGACCGGCCTCGGCACCGTCGACGGGCGCATGCTGATCCTGATCGACATCGAGAAGCTGATGACCAGCCCCGGGATGGAACTGGTCGAAGCAGAGCTCGCCTGATCCCGCTCCACAGCACGCCATAGCACGCCAGCAAGCAATAGCATCACCACGGCCACCGCCCTTGCAACACATGACGCAGCCTCGCCCAACCGCCTTCGCCGCCGGCCCGCAATCAGCGCGGCCTGCTTCCATGCGGCGCGACGAGCCGCGTGACTTCCTGCTGACCGAGCGCGACTTCGAGAAGATCCGCGCCATGATCCATCGCCGCGCGGGCATCTCGCTCGGCAGCCACAAGCGGGAGATGGTGTACAGCCGGCTGACGCGGCGCCTGCGCATGCTGCAACTCGTCGATTTCGGCAGCTACCTGGCCATGCTCGATGCCGATGAGTGCTCCGACGAGTGGGAGTTCTTTACCAATGCGCTCACCACCAACCTGACATCGTTCTTCCGCGAGGCGCATCATTTCCCCTTGCTGGCGGAGCATGCCAGGAAGACCGGGCGGCCGTACTCCGTGTGGTGCTCGGCCGCGTCGACCGGCGAGGAGCCTTACTCCATCGCCATCACGCTGGCCGAAGCGCTGGGCGAGCACGCCGCCACCGTGCTGGCCACCGATATCGACACGCAGGTGCTGGCCAAGGCCCGCACCGGTGTCTATACGGCCGAGCAGGTGGGCAAACTCTCGCCCGAGCGGCTCAAGCGCTTCTTCCTCAAGGGTACCGGCCAGCGCGCCGGCGCGGTCAAGGTCAAGCCGGACCTGGCAAGTACCATCAGTTTCGAGCCACTCAACCTGCTGGCGCCGGACTGGGGTATCCGCGAGAAGTTCGACGCGATCTTCTGCCGCAACGTGATGATCTATTTCGACAAGCCCACCCAGGGCCGCATCCTGGAGCGCTTCGTGCCGCTGCTCAAGCCGCACGGGCTGCTGTTCGCGGGCCACTCGGAGAATTTCTCCTACGTGACGCGCGCATTCCAGTTGCGCGGGCAGACGGTCTATGAGCTGGCGCCGCAGTCGGCCAGGCTGGGGGGCTCCTGATGCGCACCCCCCATCTGCCCGAAGCGATCGCCACGCGCAGCTACTTCGACCGCGAGTTTGGCAAGCAGGCCATCAAGCTGTTGCCCAACGAGTATTACGTGACGCGCGAGGACGTGGTGCTCACGACCGTGCTGGGCTCGTGCGTGGCGGCCTGCATTCGCGACGAGACGGCCGGGGTCGGGGGCATGAACCACTTCATGCTGCCGGACGACGATGGCGTGGGCGCGGACCGGCTGCTGTCCGCATCGATGCGCTACGGCTGCTACGCGCTGGAAGTCCTCATCAACGAATTGCTGAAGATGGGTGCGCGCCGCGAGCGGCTCGAAGCCAAGGTGTTCGGCGGCGGCGCGGTGCTGGCCAACATGACCACGCTCAATATCGGCGATCGCAACGCCGAGTTCGTGCTCAGGTACCTGAAGACCGAGGAAATCCACCTGGCGGCCCAGGACCTGCGCGGCCCGCATGCGCGCCGCGTCAGCTATTTCCCTCTTACCGGGCTGGCGCTGGTGCGCCGGCTCACGCGCCAGGATGATCAGGTGGTGGTCGAGCGCAACGAACGCGCCCTGGCGCGCGCCATCGCCAGCTCCGGGACCGCGCCTGAGAAGGGCAGCGCTGAACTGTTTCCACGGCGCACGCCATCGGCTGCCGCCTCCTGAACCGACAAGGATCTACTCAATACATGACAGCGGCCAAGATCAAGGTATTGTGCGTGGACGATTCCGCGCTGATACGCAGCCTGATGACGGAGATCATCAATAGCCAGAGCGATATGGAGGTGGTGGGTACCGCCCCCGATCCGCTGGTGGCGCGCGACCTGATCAAGCGCCTGAACCCCGATGTGCTCACGCTCGACGTGGAAATGCCGCGCATGGACGGGCTGGATTTCCTTGAGCGGCTGATGCGGCTGCGGCCGATGYCGGTGCTGATGGTGTCATCGCTGACCGAGCGCGGCTCGGAAATCACGATGCGCGCGCTGGAGCTTGGTGCGGTGGATTTCGTCACCAAGCCCAAGCTCGGCATCCGCGACGGCCTGATGGATTACACGGATACCATCGCCGACAAGATTCGCGCCGCTTCGCGCGCGCGCATCCGCAGCGCCGCGCCGGCCGGCAGCGAAGCCGCGGCACCGGCGGCGCCGATGCTGCGCAGCCCGCTGCTGTCCACGGAGAAACTGATCATTGTCGGCGCCTCCACAGGCGGCACCGAGGCCATCAAGGAATTCCTGATGCCGATGCCACCGGATTGTCCGGCGGTGCTGGTCGTCCAGCATATGCCCGCTGGCTTCACGCGTTCGTTCGCGCAGCGCCTGGACGGCCTGTGCCGGATCACCGTCAAGGAGGCGGAGCACGGCGAGCGCGTGCTGCCTGGCTACGCCTACATCGCGCCGGGAGACTCGCATCTGCTGCTCGCGCGCAGCGGGGCCAACTATGTGGCCCACCTGTCGCAGGAGCCGGCGGTGAACCGCCACCGGCCGTCGGTAGAAGTGCTGTTCGACTCCGCGGCCAAGCATGGCGGCAAGAACGCCATCGGCGTGATGCTGACCGGCATGGGCAAGGACGGGGCGCAAGGCATGCTGCGCATGCGCGAGGCCGGCGCCTACAACCTGGCCCAGGACGAAAGCAGTTGCATCGTGTTCGGCATGCCCAAGGAAGCGATTGCCGCCGGCGGGGTGCATGAGGTAGTGCCGCTGCACGCAATGAGCCAGCGCGTGATGGCGCGCCTGGCCACCTTCGGGGCGCGGGCGCAGCGGGTTTGACGGGGCACAAGCGCTTGCCCGGCTGCAGGGCGCAGGGGCGGGCGCACGTTTCGCTTGCATCGTTTGTATCGCTTGTATTGCAAGTGTTGAAGCAACTTTCCACAACTGTATTGGAGCCGTTAGAGTGGACAAGAACATGAAGATCCTGGTGGTCGATGACTTCCCCACCATGCGTCGAATCATCCGCAACCTGCTTAAGGAACTGGGCTTTGCCAACGTCGAGGAAGCCGAGGACGGCGCCGCCGGCCTGGAGAAGGCCAAGGGCGGTGGCTTCCAGTTCATCATTTCCGACTGGAACATGCCGAACATGGATGGCCTGAGCATGCTGCAGGCGATCCGCGCCGAAGGCGCGCTGGCCAAGTTGCCGGTATTGATGGTGACGGCCGAGGCCAAGAAGGAAAACATCATCGCCGCGGCACAAGCCGGCGCGAACGGCTATGTGGTCAAGCCGTTCACGGCAGCGACGCTCGACGAGAAGATCACCAAGATCTTCGAGAAGCTGGCGAAGGAAGGGGCATAAGGTGGGCGATATGTCGACGACTCCGACTCTCAGCAACGAATCTGCCGAGCAGCTGTTCCAGCGCATCGGCGCCCTGACACGGATGCTGCGCGACAATATGCGCGAATTGGGGCTCGACAAGGAAATCGAGCGCGCCGCACAGGCCATTCCCGATGCGCGCGACCGGCTCAGCTATATCGCCTCCATGACCGAGCAGGCTGCCGAGCGCACGCTGACCGCGGTGGAACTGGCGCAGCCGATCCAGGCCGGCATGGAGAAGCAGGCCGAGGCGCTCGACAAGCGCTGGGAAGCCTGGTTCGACAAGCCGGTGGAGCTTGGCGATGCACGCGAGCTGGTACTTGACACCCGTGCCTTCCTGACGGATGTGCCGCAGCAGGCCCGCGCCACCGGCAGCCACCTGCTCGACATCATGATGGCGCAGGACTTCCAGGACCTGACCGGCCAGGTCATCAAGAAGATGATGGACATGATCCATTCCCTGGAGCAGGAACTGCTGCAGGTGCTGATTGATAACGTGCCTGCCGACCGCCGGGTGGAAGCGCCGGGTGCGTTGATGAACGGCCCGCAGGTCAACCCGGAAGGCAAGGCCGATGTGGTCTCCGACCAGTCGCAGGTGGACGATCTCCTGGCCAGCCTGGGGTTCTGACCGTCCTGCCCAGGCTGCCGCGGCGCCCCTTTCGCGGCGCCGCGGCAGCCTGCCTGCTGTTGCCGTCGCATGACCGGCAACCTCCGCCGCCATGGCGCAGGGTAGCGCTGCGCCCCCGGCCGCGCGGCGCCATCCCGCAAACAGCGCCAGAATCCCCGCCCTATTCCACCTTATGCGCGCAAGGCCCGGCTCCGATAATCATCCCTGACGAACGGCCCGCATGCCGCTTCGTAACGGAGCGGCCATGTCCGAAGAAAGCGATCTCGAGAAAACCGAACCTGCCTCATCGCGGCGCCTGGAGAAGGCGCGCGAGGAAGGGCAGGTCGTGCGCTCGCGCGAGCTCGCCACGCTGATCATGCTGATGAGCGGCGTGGTGGGCCTGTGGACGCTGGGGGGCGGGCTCGCCAACAAGCTCGATACCTTGTTGCATGCCGGCCTGGCTTTCGAGCCGGCCGTCGCCTTCGATACCTCGCGCATGATGTCGCACTTCGGCTTGTCGGTCTGGGAAGGCCTGCTGGCCTTCCTGCCGCTGCTGCTGTTCTTTGGCGTGGCGGCACTGGCCGCTCCCATGCTGCTGGGCGGCTGGCTGTTCTCCGCCAAGTCATTCGCTCCCGATTTTTCCCGTCTCTCGCCGCTCAAGGGGCTGGGCCGGCTGTTCTCCTCGCACTCGCTGGTGGAACTGACCAAGGCCATTGCCAAGGCGTTGCTGGTTGGCAGCGTGGCCGCCTGGGTGCTGTGGCGCCGGGTGCCCGAGGCTGTCGCGCTGATGAGCGCGCCGATCCACGAAGCGTTGCTGCGCATGCTGGAGATGGTGCTGAGCGGCTGCGCGATGGTGGCAGGTTCGCTGGTGCTGGTGGCGGCGCTCGACGTGCCCTGGCAGTACTGGACCTTCTACAAGAAGCTGCGCATGACCAAGGAAGAGGTCAAGCAGGAGAACAAGGACAGCGATGGCGACCCGCATATCAAGGCGCGCATCCGTCAGCAGCAGCGTGCCATGGCCAAGCGCCGCATGATGTCCGAGGTGCCCAAGGCGGACGTGGTGGTCACCAACCCCACGCACTTCGCGGTGGCGCTGCGCTATGAAGAAGGCCGCATGAATGCGCCGCGCGTGGTGGCCAAGGGCAGCGAGGCGATCGCCGCGCGCATCCGCGAAATCGCTGTCGAGAACGGCGTGCCGTTGCTGTCCGCGCCGCCGCTGGCGCGCGCGCTGCACCGTCACGTAGAGCTGGGCCAGGAAATTCCTGCCGGCCTGTACACCTCCGTGGCCGAAGTCCTGGCCTGGGTCTATCAACTGAAGCACTGGCACCACAGCAGCGGCCCGCACCCGGAGGCACCCTCCGAGCTGCTGGTGCCTGACGAGTTTGCCGTACCGGAAAGCCAAGCATGAACGCATTGACCTCGCTGTTCAACCTGCCCGGGGGGCAGGGAGGCGCCCAGATGAAGGCCCTGGCGGGCCCGCTGCTGATCATCATGATCCTCGGCATGATGATCCTGCCGCTGCCGCCCTTTATCCTGGACCTGCTGTTCACCTTCAATATCGCCCTGTCGATCATGGTGCTGCTGGTGGGCATGTACACGCGCAAGGCGCTGGATTTCGCCGCGTTTCCGGCCGTGCTGCTGTTCACCACGCTGCTGCGCCTGTCGCTCAACGTGGCCTCGAGCCGCGTGGTGCTGTTGGAAGGGCACACCGGGCCGGATGCCGCTGGCAAGGTGATCGAGGCCTTCGGCCACTTCCTGGTGGGCGGGAACTTCGCCGTGGGCATCGTGGTGTTCGCCATCCTGGTGGTGATCAACTTCATGGTCATCACCAAGGGCGCGGGGCGTATCGCCGAAGTTGGCGCGCGCTTCATGCTCGATGCCATGCCCGGCAAGCAGATGGCGATCGACGCCGACCTCAACGCGGGCCTGATCAACGAAGACGGCGCCAAGAAGCGCCGCGCCGAAGTTTCGCAGGAATCGGATTTCTACGGCGCCATGGACGGTGCCAGCAAGTTCGTACGCGGCGATGCGGTGGCCGGCCTGCTGATCATGTTCATCAATGTCGGCGCCGGGATGGTGGTGGGCATGCTGCAGCATGACCTGGACTTTTCCACCGCCGTGCGCAACTACACGCTGCTGACCATCGGCGACGGCCTGGTGGCGCAGATTCCGGCGCTGGTGATCTCCACCGCCGCCGGTGTGATCGTGTCGCGGGTCTCCAACGAGCAGGACGTGGGCCAGCAGCTGACCGGCCAGCTGTTCTCCAACCCGCGCGTGCTCTATCTGACCGGTGCCATCATCGGCTTGATGGGCATCATCCCGGGCATGCCGCACTTCGCCTTCCTGGCGTTTGCCGGCGCGCTGGTGTGGTTCGGCCGCTACGTGTCACGGCGCGACCTGGCGCAGGCGCAGGAGAAGAAGCGCGAAGACCGCGCCCCTGCGGTGGCCCCCGAGTCGACCGAAGCCAGCTGGGACGACGTCACCCTCGTGGATCCGCTCGGCATGGAAGTGGGCTATCGCCTGATCCCGCTGGTGGACCGCGCGCAGAACGGCGAACTGCTCGGCCGCATCAAGAGCATCCGCAAGAAGGTGGCGCAGGAGATCGGCTTCCTGGTGCCGGTGGTGCATATCCGCGACAACCTGGAGCTCAAGCCCAACGCCTATCGCATCACGCTCAAGGGCGTGGAGATCGGCCGCGGCGAAGCGGCGCCCGGGCAGTGGATGGCGATCAACCCCGGGCAGGTCTCCGGCTCGCTGCCAGGCACGCCCAGCCAGGACCCGGCCTTCGGCCTGCCGGCGGTGTGGATCGAGGGCGGCCTCAAGGAGCAGGCGCAGATCTACGGCTACACCGTGGTGGACGCCAGCACGGTAGTGGCCACGCATCTCAACCACCTGATCCACATGCACGCGGCCGAACTGCTTGGCCGCCAGGAAGTGCAGGCGCTGCTGGACCGCATCGCCAAGGAATCGCCCAAGCTGACCGAAGACCTGGTGCCCAAGGTCATCACGCTCACCGCACTGCAAAAGATCCTGCAAAACCTGCTGGACGAAAGCGTGCCGATCCGCGACATGCGCACCGTGCTGGATGTGGTGGCCGAGTACGCACCGAAGGTCAGCGATCCCAACGAACTCACGTCGCTGGTGCGCGTGGCGCTGGGGCGTGCCATTACCCAGCAATGGTTCCCCAACGGCGCTGACCTCCAGGTCATCGGCCTCGACGCCGGGCTGGAACGCGTGCTGTCGCAAGCGCTCTCCAACGGCGGCGGCATCGAGCCCGGCCTGGCCGACGCCCTGCTGCAGCAGACGCAGGGCGCGGTGACCAGGCAGGAGCACCTGGGGCTGGATCCAGTGCTGCTGGTGCCGCACCCGCTGCGCCCGCTGCTGGCGCGCTTCCTGCGCCGGACCATGCCCCAGCTCAAGGTGCTCTCGCATGCCGAGGTGCCGGACAACAGAAATATCAGGATCACCGCCATGATCGGTGGCGCAGCGTGAGGGGTTTCGCAAGATGAGCGTAGCTAAATTCGTGGCGGCCAATGGCCGCGAGGCCCTGCGCCAGGTGCGCGAGGCGATGGGACCGGATGCCGTGGTGCTGTCCAACCGCACCGTCGAAGGCGGCGTCGAGATCGTCGCCATGCGCGACACCGATCTCGGCGCCATCTCCAGCCGCGCGCCGGTATTCACGCCACAGCCCGCCGTGGTGGCCGTCGACGGCGCCCTTGGCGACCTGCGCGGCGAGCTGCGGACCATGCGCGCCATGATGGAGCGGCAGTTCTCCAGCGAGGGCACCCACGGCCTGCCGTCGATGGGCAGCGATCCGCTGCGCGACTCGCTGTTCACCTGGCTGGTGACGGCTGGCTTCTCCGGACAACTCGCGCGATCGCTGCTTTGCCACCTGCCGCCGGGCCATGACCGCCCCGCCGCCATGAGCTGGATCCGCCAGGAACTGGCGCGCAAGGTGCCGGTACTGAACGACGAAGATGCGCTGTTTGCCCAAGGCGGCGTGCTGGCGCTGGTCGGCCCCACCGGCGTGGGCAAGACCACCACCACGGCCAAGCTGGCCGCGCGCTTCGTGCTCCAGCACGGCCCGGAACGACTGGCCCTGCTGACCACCGACACCTTCCGTATCGGCGCGCACGAACAACTGCGCATCTACGGCGACATCCTCGGCGTGCCCGTGCACGCGGTGAAGGACGCGGCCGACCTGCGTTTCGCGCTGGCGGCACTGACCGAAAAGCACCTGGTCATCATCGACACCGTCGGCATGAGCCAGCGCGACCGCAACCTGTCCGGGCAGATCGCCATGCTGGCTGGCGTGCAGGCGCCGGTGCAGCGCATCCTGCTGCTCAACGGCGCCAGCCACGGCGACACGCTCAACGAAGTCGTGCACGCCTACCGCCACGACGCCACGCCCGACGGCGGTATCGACGGCTGCATCGTCAGCAAGCTGGACGAAGCCACGCACCTGGGCTCCGTGCTTGACGTGGTGATCCGGCACCGCCTGCCGGTGTACTACGCCTCTACCGGCCAGCGGGTGCCAGAGCACCTGGAGTTCGCCAACGGCGCGGCCCTGGTCGAGCGCGCGTTCCAGACGCCGCGCCGCGGCTCCGTATTCGCCGACGCGGAAGCCGCGCGGCGCGCCATGCCGGCGCAGGAAGACAGCGATGCCACCCGCGTGGCCGGCCCCGGCGGGGCCGACGGCATGCTGCGCTCGCTGACCGACAGCGCCAACGCAGTGGGCGACTGCGTCGACCAGCTGAATGCCGGCAGCTACGGTTTCGAACTGGTCCGCTCGCTGTGGCAGCAACGCGCCGAGAGCGCGCCTTCGCCGCGCCTGATGGCGCAGCAGGTGCGCGAGGCCGCCTGCCGCGACCTGAGCCGTCATTGCGATCGCTTCGTGCTGTCGCTGAGTGCGACGGTTGCCGCGCCGGCGGCAGGGCGCCGCGCCCCGCGCCCCTGGCAGCACACGCTATGGCTGGCGGACCGCGATGGCCTGCCGCTCGCGGCGGGCACCGCACCGGCCGGCCGCACCGGCCCAGCGCAGCAGGGCGGGCAGGGCGGATGGGAGGCCGACGCGGCCACCCTGTGCGCTGCCATTGCCGCCGCCCGTACCGTGGTCAATCTGCTGGACGCCATGCCCGCCGCCGCCACGCTGGCGCGCTGGCAGCAGGCCGGCGAGCGCTGGCTTGCCGCTGCGCGCAAGACCACGCGCGTGGTCAGCGGTGGCGCGGCCATGAAGCTCGATGCGCTGGCGGAAACGCTGACCTTCCACGTCGTGGAAGACATGGATTACCGCGGCCGCGATGCCGTGCAGTGGATCGCGCAAGCGCCGGTGCGTGTGCTCGAGGGCCAGGCACGCGGCGCACGCGGCGCCGAGAGCGGCATCGAGGCCGGCCTGCTGGTATCGCGCGTGGTCGATCGCGAGAACGGCCAGACGCTTGCCGTGCACTACCTGCTGTGCGACCCGGCGCTGTCTGCCGAGGGTGCGCAACTGGCCCGCTGGGCGCGCTGGGCCGAGGCCGGCGAAGCGCAACTGCGCACGCTGCGCCATGCACTGGATCACCTGGGCCAGGGCGGGCAGGACGGCGGCAATGCATCCTCGCTGGCCGAGGTGCAAGCCTGCGCACGGCTGCTCGCCTTGCAGATGGCTGTCGCCGCGCTGCGGCTGGAGCACGGGTGCGATGACACCGTCGCGCCGTTCCTGGCAAGGCTGACCGGCCGCGCGCCTGCGCGCCAGACGCCCGGCTCCGTCGTGCTGGTGGAAGGCATCGGCCGTCTGCTGGCGCTGCTCGACGTGCTGGAAAACTACCCCGCCCGCAGCGGCCGCGCCATGCTATCCGATACCACCGAGGCCGCTGCCGAGACGTTCCACATGGGCGAAGCCGGCGACATGCTCGAAGCGAGCCTGCATGGCAGCCGCGTGTTGCAGACGCTGGCACAGGGAGAATAAGACGTGACTTCACTCGCCTCCGACCAGGCAGAAAGCCTGCGGCGCATGCTGGCGCCCCGCGCCACGCGCCGCATCGCGGTGGTCGCGAGCGATGCCGGTGCCGGCGCCACCACGGTGGCCCTGGGGCTGGCCAACGCACTCGCCATGCAAGGCGAGCGCGTGCTGCTCATCGATGAAGACCGCTTCGGCGCGCGCGCCACCCGCCTTGCCGGCGCCATGCCGGAAGGCACCCTGGCCGCCGTGCTGGGCGGCGCGGTGACGCTGGAAGCCGCGCTGGGCAAGCGCCCGGCCGGCGCCATCGCGGTACTGCCCGGCAGTCCACAGGCCAGTGGCGGGCTGCAGGCGCTGAATGGTTTCCGTACCGTGCTCAACGATGCCCGCAGCGACGCGGACGGCGGCCTGTCGCAGGTGGCCGGCACGGCGCACAACCTCATTGTGGTGCTGCGCGCGGAGCCGGCCTCGATCAAGGCCGCCTATGCCTGCATCAAGCGGCTCAATCACCTGTACGCATGCCGGCGCTTCCACCTGGTGATCAACGCTGCCGCCACGGACGCCGCCGCCAGTGCCGTGCTGGGCAACCTGGCACGCACCGCCAGCCAGTATCTCGGCGTCGAGGCGAGCCCCGCGGGCAGCCTGCCGTACGACCCGCTGGTGGAACGCAGCGCGGCGCTGGGCCGCTGCGTGGTCGAGTCCTTTCCCGCCGCGCCCGCCACCGCAGCGCTACGCCGCATTGCCACAGGCATTGCCAACTGGCCATTGCCCACCGATCCCCGTTCAACCCCGACGGCTCCGCTGACGCCGTCAGCCACGGCCCTGGCTTAAACGCCGGGGCCCGCAGCCAGGACTCACGAGAATTCCACCATGTACACGATTCAGGGAAAGCTCGAACAGACCGACACCGTGACGGCGCATGCGTCCCTGGTGCGTCGCATCGCCTTGCAACTGGCAGCCAAGCTGCCCGCCAGCGTGCAGCTCGGTGACTTGATCCAGGCTGGCATGATTGGCCTGCTCGACGCCGCCAAGCGCTACGAAGACACCCACGGGGCGCGTTTCGAGACCTATGCCAGCCAGCGCATCCGCGGCGCCATGCTCGACGAGGTGCGCGCCAACGACTGGCAGTCGCGCAGCCTTCGCCAGTACACCCGGCGCATCGAACGCACGGTGCGCGGCCTGGAGCAAACGCTGGGCCGCGCGCCGCTGGACTCCGAAGTGGCCCAGGCGCTTGAGCTGCCGCTGGACGAATACCAGACGCTGCTCAATGAAGTCTATGGCTGCCAGCTGCTGCACTACGAGGACTTCGAGCGCTCCGGCGAAGAAGACTTCCTGGACCGGCATCTGAGCGTCAGCGACGAAGGCAACCCCCTCACCCTGCTGATGGAAAGCGGCATGCGCGAGGCGCTGATCCGTGCCATCGAGCGCTTGCCTGAGCGCGAAAAGCTGGTGCTGTCGCTGTGCTATGACCAGGAGCTCAACCTGCGCGAGATCGGCGCGGTGCTGGAGGTGACGGAGTCGCGGGTTTGCCAGATTCGCAGCCAGGCGATTACGCGGCTTCGTTCGCAGTTGCGCGGCTTGCTATGAGCGGTTGGCGCCAGCGAGTTGCTGCCGCGATGATTGCCGCGGCCTGCTGTCCGGCCTGGGCGGCGCCCGGCGGTACGGCGCTGCATTCCTGGACGGCCTCGGTGAACGGGCCTGCGCTGTATGGCAGAGGGTTGCGCACGGTCTCTGCGCCGATTACGCCTGGCGGCTATTTGCAGCAGGCGGAGGGCGCGATTACCACCGTGCGGTGGCGCTATAGCTTTGCGAGTACGCCGCCGAACGGGTTGCAGGCCTATTTGTGCAATGCCCAGCGGTGTGTGTTGTTGCCGGGGACGGAAGGGCTTACCGAGGCGTTCAGCGGGGATGATGCGGCCAAGGGCTTTGTGTTTGCGTTTCAAGTGCCTGGCAGAGGGGCATTGGCGCCGGTCTTGATCGGGCAGTCGAATCAGGTTACGGTCAGCTTCAGGTGACCCGCGAGGTGACCCGCGAGAGCTGACCAACCGTCGGTTGGCTCCCCTCTCCCGCCCGCTGGGGCCACATCCGCAAACCATGCAAACCAGTTCAGCCGCTGGCCAGGCTGACGCCCTGCGGGCCGGTCTGGGTGCGTCCGTCGCGCCCGTACACCGTGGCCGTGTCGCCGCGCTGGCGCAGGACCTGGATGGCTTCGTCGGTATAGCCGCGCAGGGCTTCCACCACGGCTCCATTGAATTCATTGGCGTCGCGCGCTGTGCGCGCCGCGAGCACCAGGGACCTCCATGCGGCTTCGGTGCCCGGGTCGACATGCCTGCCGACCAGTTGCCCGCCGGCAGCGATGCGGATCCCGAGTGCACCCATCTGCGCTTCACGCGCGGTGGTGAGCGCGCCGAGCAAGCCAGCCAGTTCGACCTTGCGCTCGAGCGCAGCGGCAAGGGCCTGGTAGTCTCCCGTCTTGAGCAGCTTTCTTTCCTCGCCGAGCACAGCGGAGAATTCCCGCACCAGCTCGGTTTCCCGGCCCAGGTTCTGAATCAGGGACTGGCTCATGGTTTTTGCCTATCGTCTGTGGTCTGTGGCTGGCCTTGCGGCCCGGTTATCGCTGGCGGCGGCCGGAAGGCAGTCTGCCACCAGCGGGTTACGCCCCGCCGTTCAGCTCGCGCAGCGATGCGAGCAGCCCGTCGGCTATCTTGCTGGGGTCAATCTTGATGCGGCCTTCGGTGATTGCCTGGCGGATTTCGTCGACCTTGGCGGCATCGATGTCATTGTCCTGATCCTGGACCAGGCGCGAGCCGATGTCACGCACCTGGGTAGCCAGGGGGCTCATGAGCACGTCGGCCGTGACCGGGGCTGCGGCCGCTTGGGGAGCACCGGCGGCGGTACGGACGGCGCCGTCGGTGGCATCGCTTGGCCTCGACGAGGTGGTCTGATTGATCTTCACGGTGATTCCTTGCTGGGTTCCTCTGGCTTATCGGATGATTCAGGCAAAACTTTAGGGAGAACAAGTCTGGCGTTCGGGCCGGCATTGTCTCACGGGCCGTATGGCCGCCCCAGGCCGCCCCGGGCCGCCCCGGTCCTGGGCGCACCTGCCAGCGGTCTTGCCGCATGCGCATCTCGCCTGCCGTCCCCATCCTGCCTATTGTTGCAGCACCACCGTATCACCGCTGCGCACCAGCGCACTGACCACCTGTCCGTTCTTGAGCCGTACCTGCACGTTGCTGCCGACGGCGGCATCGGCCATTACCTTGCCCTCGCTGCTGAGCTGGAAGGAATCGCCTTCCACCGTCACCGTCACATTCTGCCCCTGCCGCACCGCGATCGATTTCTTCAGCAGGTCCGTCCGGATCGGCGAACCCGCCGCGATGCGGTTGGCCGCGACCGCGCCATTGACCTGGGCCGGGTCCGTCACCACGGCGCGCGGCAGGGTGGACAGGTCGCCCTGGCGCACCTCAAGCGCGGAAGCGTCGATCGATTCGCCGGGCATGAGGGCACGCGCCGCCACATAGTAGTCGGCTACGACGGACACGCGCGCCTGCAAATAGCGGGTCCATGGGCGTTCACCGCCGCAACGCACGCCCACCGACACGCGGCCCCAGGCCGAACTGCCAGGCGGCAGGAACGGTTCGGGGGAGGGGCAGTCCGGCGCCCGGCCGCCTGAGGGCGGCACGATCTGGATGCTTGCCTTGCCGGGCAGTCCGGCCGTCTGTTGTGCAAGAAACTGCTCAACCGCTACCCGCACCGGGTCTTCGGGAAAGGGCGCGGGCTGCGCCGCCAGGGCGCTGCCGGCCAGCATGCCGCCGGCGGTGAGCGCGCAAAGCAGGACGCGCGCCGCAGCGGCCCGGAAACGAGAATTCATTTGGGCATCCAGCAAGGAAGCTACGCGGTTCGCGCCGCGAATGCGCCAGCCACGTGTGTGAGAACGGATCCCATTGTAGGCAAGTACGCGTTCCCGCTCGGGGCGAAATGCGCGGGTTTTTTTGCTCTATTCATGCGATTGGCATGACGGCAGCGACCCTAAGATGGCACACCTGAAGAAGGTCGACCTTCGTTGTTCTCTCCTTCCAGCGAGACACAGACATGATTGACAGACTCGATGCGGCATTGCGCTTCCAGCAGGAAGCACTGAGCTTGCGGACCCAGCGGCAATCGGTGATTGCCTCCAATATCGCGCACGCAGACACTCCGGGCTACAAGGCACGTGACTTTGATTTCTCCAGCACGCTGGCGCAGACCGTGGATCGCGGCAAGCAGGCCGAGGGGGTGACGCTGACGACTACCTCCACGCGCCACCTGCCGGGCCAGGCGCCTTCCGCCGACAACCTGGATCTCGCCTATCGCATCCCGATGCAGTCGAGCATGGATGGCAATACCGTGGAAATGGACACCGAGCGCATCGCTTTTGCCGACAACGCGGTGCACTTCGAATCTGGCCTCACCATCATGAGCGCAAAGATCAAGACCATGCTGTCGGCCGTCCAGCAATGAGCACACCATGTCATCACTGAATATCTTCGAGGTTGCCGGCTCGGCCATGGCCGCGCAATCGCAGCGCATGAACGTGACGGCCTCCAACCTGGCCAATGCGGACAGCGCGGTGACGCCGAACGGCCAGCCGTACCGTGCCAAGCAAGTCGTATTCGGACTCGCGCCAACACCGGGCCAGAGCGATGTCGGCGGCGTGCAGGTGGAGGGGGTGGTGGAAGACGCATCGCCGCCGCGCATGGTCTACAACCCTACGCATCCGCTTGCCAATGCAAATGGCTACGTAACGATGCCCAACGTCAACCCGGTGGAGGAGATGGTCAACATGATCTCGGCCTCGCGCTCCTACCAGGCCAACGTGGAAGTGCTGAACACAGCCAAGAACATGATGCTCAAGACGCTGACCATCGGTCAGTAACCCGGAATACGAAAATGACCACGACTTCTTCCGTCAACGGCAACACCACCCCGGCAGGGATCAACGATGCGCTGAAGGGCGGCAGCGCCAGCGCGTCCGATCTACAGAACAGCTTCCTGACGATGCTGGTGACGCAGATGAACAACCAGGATCCGCTCAACCCCATGGATAACTCGCAACTGACCTCGCAGCTCGCGCAGATCAGCCAGGTGAGCTCCATGCAGACCATGAACGCCACGCTGAACTCGCTGCTGAGCCAGGTCAGCGCGGGGCGCGCGATGGATTCGGCGGCACTGATCGGCCGCACGGTGATGGTGCCGGGCAGCAGCGTGAGCGTTGCGAGCGGTGTTCCCTCGAAGATCGGCGTCGACCTGCCTTCGGCCGCGGATTCCGTATCCGTGAGCGTGCTCGACCAGGCCGGCAACACGGTACGCACGATCAACCTGCAAGGCCAGTCCGCCGGCGTGCAGGACATCACCTGGGACGGCAGGAACGATGCCGGTGCCGCGGTGGCCGACGGCACCTACACCTTCAAGGTGACGGCTACCGCCAATGGCACGGACGTCAAGCCCGTGGCCCTCGTCTACGGCGTGGTGCAGAGCATCAGCGGCGATTCGACCGGTGTGCTGGTGGGGTTGGGCAGTGGGTCCACAGCGAACGTCAATGATGTTCGCCGCATCCTTTAATCACCCGGGCTGACGCAAGGCTCGCCGGCTCTTCACGAACCAAAGTAACAAGGGGAAAATCATGGGTTTCGGTCAAGGGGTAAGCGGCATTAACGCCGCAGCCGCCAATCTGGATGTGATTGGCAACAATATCGCCAACGCCAACACCGTTGGCTACAAGCAATCCACCGCGCAGTTCGCCGACGTCTACGCCGGGACCAAGATCGGCCTGGGTACCAGCGTGAACTCGGTGGTGCAGTCGTTCAGCCAGGGCAATATCGAGGCGAGCGGCAGCTCGCTCGATGTGGCGATTACCAATGGCATGGGCTTCTACCGCATGGTCAGCGCCGACGGCTCGGTCTTCTACTCGCGCAATGGCCAGTTCCAGAAGCAGGCCGATGGCAGCCTGACCAACGCGCAGGGCCTGAAGCTGACCGGCTACCCGGCAGGCGTGGTCGGCGGTGGCGGCGTGAGGCCGCAGCCGCTGGTGATTTCCAATGCCCAGATGCAGCCCAGGGCGACCACCACAACCAGCGCGCAGTTCAACCTGGACTCGGGCAGCACCGTACCGGCCACCGCCTTCGCGAGCGCCCCGGGCGCCTTGCCGACGGCGAGCATGTTCAACTACAGCACCGGTATCACGGTCTACGACTCGCTGGGCAACGCGCAGCAGTTGACCGCCTACTTCAGCAAGCAGGCTGCCGGCCCCGGCACCGCTGCCGGTGGCTCCGACTGGCATTTGAACATTACCGATGCAGCGGGCAACGTGGTTAGCGGCCCGGCCGGCGCGCCCGCCCCGATCGCCATGCAATTCAGCTCCAGCGGCCTGCTGACTTCGCCGACGCCCGCCGCGCTGGCCAGCTTCACCCTGCCGGCGGCCAATGGCGCGGCGGCAGTGACCTCCACGCTCGACCTGTCCGGCACGACCCAGTTCGGCGCCGCCAACGATACCAAGTCGCTCGTCCAGAACGGTTATACGTCGGGCAGCCTGCTGGGCTTCGCCATGCAACCGGACGGCACCATCCTCGGCAGCTATTCGAACCAGCAGACGCAGAGCCTGGGCCAGGTCGTGCTGGCTGGCTTCGGCAACGTGCAGGGCCTGCAGCCCGAGGGCAACAACGTATGGGCCGCGACCGGCGCGTCGGGCCAGGAACTGATTGCCGCACCCGGTGGCAGCCTCGGCCAGCTCAAGTCCAACGCGGTGGAGGGCTCCAACGTGGACCTGTCGGGCCAGCTGGTCAACCTGATCGTGGCACAGCGCAACTACCAGGCCAACGCGCAGACCATCAAGGCGCAGGATACGGTCATGCAGACCCTGGTTAACCTATGACCGGCGCTGTGACCGGCGCCGTCGGCACGATGCGCTGCAACTGAGGGCCCGCCATGGACCGCATGATCTACACCGCCCTGTCGGGCGCCAAGCAGACACTCGACCAGCAGGCCGCGGTGTCAAACAACCTGGCCAACGCGTCCACGCCGGCCTTTCGCGCGCAGATCAATCTGTTTCGCGCGGTGCCGGTGGTGGGGCAGGAGTCGCCAACGCGAGCATTCGCGCTGGCGTCCACGCCGGGCGCGGACTTCAAGGCTGGCCCGCTGACCTACACCGAGCGCCCGCTCGATGTGGCCATGCAGGGCAACGGCTGGCTCGCGGTGCAGGCGCCCGATGGCTCCGAGGCCTATACGCGCGCAGGCTCCCTTCAGGTCTCGGCCGACGGCCAGTTGCAGACCTCGGGCGGCTTGCCGGTGATGGGTGACGGCGGGCCGATCGGCGTGCCGCCGGGCTCCAGCGTGACCATCGGCAGCGACGGCACCATCACTGCGCGCGGGCCGGGCGAGGCAGCCGCCGGCCTGGCGCAGGTCGGCAAGCTCAAGCTGGTGAACCCGACGCCCGAGTCCATCGTGCGCGGCGACGACGGACTCTTCCACCCGCGCTCGGGGGCGCAGCCGCTACCGGCAGACACCACCATGCGGGTTGTCTCCGGTGCGCTCGAAGGCAGCAACGTGAACCCGGTGGAGGCCATGGTGGACATGATCGCCAATGCCCGTCGCTTCGAGATGCAGATGAAGATGATCCAGGGCGCCGATACCAACGACCAGCGCGCCAATGCGCTGCTGTCGACCAACTGAACCTGATTTGATGTGCTGCCGCGTAGCGCGGCGGCCTTGCAAGGACAACCATGATCCGCTCACTCTGGATTGCCAAGACCGGCCTCGATGCGCAGCAGACGCAGATGGACGTGATCTCGAACAACCTGGCCAACGTTTCCACCAACGGCTTCAAGCGCAGCCGCGCCGTGTTCGAGGAACTGATGTACCAGACCGTGCGCCAGCCGGGCGCGCTGTCGTCCGACCAGACCACCCTGCCCTCGGGCATGCAGCTAGGCACCGGCGTGCGCCCCGTAGCCACCGAGCGTCTGCATATCCAGGGCAATCTGCAGCAGACCGGCAACGCCAAGGATGTGGCCATCAACGGCCAGGGCTTCTTCCAGGTGACGATGCCGGACGGCACCACTGCCTACACCCGTGACGGCTCCTTCCAGATGGACCAGAACGGCCAGCTGGTGACGTCCAGCGGTTTCGTGATCCAGCCTGTCATCACGATTCCGCCCAATTCCACCTCGCTGACCGTTGGGCGTGACGGCACGGTCTCCGTGACCCAGCCCGGCGCCAGCACCAACGTGCAGGTTGGCCAGCTGCAACTGGCGACCTTCATGAACCCGACCGGGCTGGAGAGCATGGGTGAGAACCTGTACGCGCAGACGGATGCGTCGGGCGCGCCCAACACCACCGTGCCGGGACTGAACGGCTCCGGCACGCTGCAGCAGAACTACGTTGAAACGTCGAATGTCAACGTGGTGGAAGAACTGGTCAGCATGATCCAGACGCAACGTGCCTACGAAATCAACAGCAAGGCGGTGCAGACGTCCGACCAGATGCTGCAGCGCCTGGCCCAGCTCGGCGGATGATCATGGTTGCCTCGCCGACTCGCCTGGGCGCGCTCGCCCTGTGCTGCCTCGCGACCGGCTGTGCGCTGGCGCCGCGCGAGCCGCTGGTCCAGCTCCCGACCACCGCGCGTGCCGAACCGCGCGCGCCAGGGCGGGCCAGCGGATCCATCTACCAGTCCTCGTACGCGGGCAATCCGCTGTTCGAGGACCGCCGGCCGCGCAATGTGGGCGACATCCTCACCATCGTGATCAGCGAGAATGTCAACGCCAGCAAGAACTCCGGCACCAATGCCTCGCGCACTTCAAACAGTGCGCTGGCGTTCGATACCGTGCCCAAGGCGCTGGCTGGCCTGTTCAGCAGCAGCCAGAACGCCACCATGAGCGGCGCCAATGCCCTCAAGGCCAGCGGTGGCGCATCGGCGGCCAATACCTTCAACGGCACCATCACCGTGACCGTGCTGGAAGTGCTGCCCAACGGCAACCTGGTGGTGTCGGGCGAGAAGCAGCTGGCGATCAACCAGGGTGCCGAATTCATCCGCTTCTCCGGCGTGGTCAACCCGCGCACGATCACCGGGGACAACGGCGTTTCCTCCACGCAGGTGGCCGATGCCCGCATCGAATACACCGCCAAGGGCTATATCGACGAGACGCAGAACATGGGCTGGCTCCAGCGTTTCTTCCTCAATGTCTCACCGTACTGATCGCAACATGCTCCAGTCCTCGCTTCCCGTCTTGCGCTGCCGCTTTGTCCGCGCCTTCATTCTTGCGCTGACGCTGGGCTTGCTGGCGGGCGCGGCCCATGCTGAGCGGCTGAAGAATCTCGCCAGCTTCCAGGGGGTGCGGGACAATCCCCTGGTGGGCTACGGCCTCGTGGTCGGGCTGGACAATACCGGCGACCAGACCACGCAGACGCCGTTCACCATCCAGAGTCTGACCAATATGCTGTCGCAGCTGGGAATCACGCTGCCCGCCGGCAAGAACATGCAGCTCAAGAACGTGGCGGCGGTGATGGTTACCGCCACCTTGCCGCCGTTCGCCCAGCCCGGCAGCCCGCTCGACGTGGTGGTTTCGTCGATGGGCAATGCCAAGAGCCTGCGCGGCGGCACCTTGCTAATGACGCCGCTCAAGGGCGCGGACGGCCAGGTCTATGCGCTGGCGCAGGGCAATATGCTGGTGGGCGGCGCGGGCGCGTCGGCCAACGGCAGCAAGGTGCAGGTCAACCAGCTGGCGGTGGGGCGCATTGCCAACGGCGCCATCGTCGAGCGCGCGGTGCCGTCGTTCCAGCCCGAAGGCGGCGTGCTGAATATCGAACTGCGCGATACCGACTACGGCACCATGGAACGGGTGGTCGAAGCCATCAACCGCAACATGGGCGGCGGCGTTGCCACCGCGCTCGACGGCCGCGTGGTGCAGGTACGCACTCCGGCTGCGCCGGGCGCGCGAGTGGGCTTCATGGCGCGCCTGGAGAATATCGATGTCACGCGCGCCAGGGCGGCCGCCAAGGTCATCCTCAATGCGCGTACCGGCTCCATCGTGATGAACCAGGCCGTCACCGTCGATGACTGTGCCATCGCGCACGGCAATCTGTCGGTGGTGATCAATACCCAGCCGGTGATCAGCCAGCCTGCGCCCTTCAGCGGCGGCCAGACCGTGGTGGCGCCCGTGTCGCAGATCAATCTGAAGCAGGAAGGCGGCGCGCTGCAGATGGTCAAGGCCGGCGCTTCGCTGGCGGCGGTGGTCAAGGGCCTGAATGCCCTCGGCGCCACCCCGGCGGACCTGCAGACCATCCTGGAAGCCATGCGCGCGGCTGGGGCGCTGCGGGCTGAACTGGAGATCATCTGATCATGTCCTCCAGTCAAATGGCGGCCCAGGCCGACCTGTCGCAACGCTTCGCGCTCGACACCCAGGGCTTCGAGGCGCTCAAGCAGAACGCGCGCACCGGCGCCAGCGATAGTACGTTGCGCACCGCCGCGCGCCAGTTCGAAGCCGTGTTCACGCAGATGATGCTCAAGAGCATGCGCGATGCGACCCCGCAGGATGGCATGTTCGACAACGAGCAGACCAAGCTGTACATGTCCATGATGGACCAGCAGTTGTCGCAGCAGCTGTCGTCACGCGGGATCGGGCTGGCCGACGTCATGATGCGCCAGCTCGCGCGCGCCAACGGCAGCGGGCTTCCGCCAGAGCTGGCCGGCGGCGCGGGTTCGGCCGCGGCCAGGGCTGCCTCCGGACTGCAGGCCGGCATGGACGAAGCCGCGCCCGGCCTGGCGCGCGTACTCGATATGCGCAACGGCGACGCGGATACGCCGCGCGCCGGCAGCGTGGTGGCCGGCGCCAACTGGAACCCCACCGCGGGCCTGCGCCAGTACCAGGCGCAGGATCCGGGTGCCTGGCAGGGCGGCAACGGCGCCTTGCCCGAGGATACGCCGGCCCATATCAGCGCCTTCATCTCGCGCATGTCGGGCCCGGCGCAGTCCGCGGCGCGCGCCACCGGCGTTCCCGCGCGGCTGATCCTGGGCCAGGCGGCGCTCGAATCCGGCTGGGGCCGGCGCGAGATCGCCAATCCGGATGGCGGCACCACTTTCAACGTCTTCGGCATCAAGGCCGGGCCCGGCTGGAAGGGCCAGGTCGCGGAAGTCACCACCACCGAATACGTCGACGGCCAGCCACAGAAGGTGCGCGCACGCTTTCGTGCCTACGGCTCCTATGACGAAGCCTTCGCCGACTACGGCCGCCTGCTGAGCAACAACCCGCGCTATGCCCCGGTCCTGACGGCAGCGACGCCGGACGAAGCGGCGCGCGGCCTTCAGCGCGCGGGCTATGCCACCGATCCCGCCTACGGCGAGAAGCTGGTGCGCATCATGCGCAAGGTTCCCGTCTGAACCCATTGCAGTGAGGTGCCTGGCGGCCGAGCGCCGGGCAGTGTCTGTGCCGCGCCCTGGCAATACCGGCCCGGCCAGTACGAAAATACTCGGCAGCGCACTAAAGTCGTGTGGCAAATCTGCCGTTATCTAACTTATTCACCGCCGTCGAATCCGGCAGCGGCGAACCGGCATCGGCAGCCTTTGGACAGCCAGATGTGCGATTCGCCGGGCCTGGTCTGTGGCAGCCAACAGTTGCGAGGTTCGAGCATGTCTCTCTTCTCTATCGGTCTTTCTGGTCTGAACACGGCGCAGAACGCGCTGACGACCGTTAGTCACAATATCAGCAACGCTGCCACAACGGGGTATTCGCGGCAGAACACGCTGATTGCGTCGGCGGCCGGCCAGCTTGGCGCCGGCGGGTACTATGGCCAGGGCTCGAACGCGACCTCGGTGGTGCGTGTCTTTAGCGACTTCCTGAACACCCAGTTGCGCAATGCCCTGGGCACCAATGCGCAACTGTCGACCTACTCCGACCAGATCAGCCAGATCGACAATCTGCTGGCCGACCAGAAGGGTGGCATTGCGCCGGTGATGCAGAGCTTCTTCGCCGCGGTGCAGGGCATGTCCAATACCCCGGCAGATCCGTCCGCACGGCAGGCACTGCTGAACGCGGGTCAGACACTGGCCGGTCAGATGCGCTCGGTCAACAACTACTTCCAGCAACTGCAACAGGGCGTCAACAGCCAGCTGCAGAGCTCGGTGACCGAAGTTAACGCTTACGCGCAGCAGCTCGCCCAGCTCAACAGCCAGATCACCCAGGCCACGGCGGCGTCGGGTGGGCTGCCGCCCAATGACCTGCTTGACCAGCGTGACCAGGTGGCATCTCAGCTGACCCAGCTGACCGGCGCGAAGGTCGTGGTGCAGGATGGCGGCATCTACAACGTGACGTTCGGCAACGGCCAGGCGCTGGTGATGGGCAGCAATGCCTTCGCCCTGAAGGCAGTGCCGTCTGCGGCAGACCCCTCCAGAACATCAATCGCATACACCCTGGCCAACGGCAACACTGTCGAGATGTCCGACAGCACGATCACGGGCGGCTCCATTGGCGGCCTGCTGCAATATCGATCGCAGACGCTCGACAGCGCGCAGAATGCGATCGGCCGTCTGTCTCTGGCGTTGGGCCAGGCGTACAACACGCAGCAGGGCCTGGGGGTCGACCTGACCGGCCAGATCGGCGGCGACCTGTTCAAGCTCGGCTCTCCCGTCGCGATCGCCAACACCAACAATACCGGCGCTGCGCAGGTGACGGCGACCATCAGCAATACAGGGGCCCTGACCACCAGCGACTACGCGCTGAGCTACGACGGTACCAACTACAACCTCGTGCGCAAGTCGGACAACCAGACGGTAGCGACCGCGCCGGGCGCTGCCGCCACCTATCCGATGACGCTGTCGGCGGATGGCCTGGACATCCAGGTCAGTGCGCCGATGGCGGCCAACGACTCCTTCCAGATCCAGCCGACCCGCAATGTGGCGGCCTCGATGGACATGGCGATCACCGATCCGGCCAAGATCGCCGCTGCCGGTCCGATGCTTACCACCCCGGCGCCGGCCAATACCGGTACCGGCACCGCCAAGGTCACCAACGTGGCAAGTGGCTTCAGCATGCCGGCGTCGGCAATTACCGCGACGTACAACGGCACCACTTACGTGTTCACCGATGCCGCCGGCAACCCGGTGACGCCGACCGCCGCCCCGAATCCCGGCGGTAGCGGAACCGACTACACCTTCAATGGCATCACCGTAACCCTGGCCGGCACCCCGAATGCCGGCGACTCCTTCACGCTGACGCCGAATCTGGCGGGCGTGTCGGACAATAGCAACGCGCTGGCCATGGCGAAGCTGCAGACCGCCAAGACCATCGGCGGCATCTCCAACTTCAACGACGCCTATTCACAGCTGGTCAATGACGTAGGCAGCAAGGCCCAGTCGATCAGCATCGCGTCGACGTCCCAGGATGCCATTTCCACCCAGGCCATGAACGCGCAGCAAGCCGTTTCCGGGGTGAACATGGATGAGGAGACCGTTTCGATGCTGCGTTTCCAGCAGCTCTACCAGGCCAATGCCCGGGTGCTCCAGACCGCTTCGACGCTGTTTGACTCCATCATTGGCATCAACTGAACGAACTGACTGAACTGACGAAACGGAATCCAAAGGAACAGACATGCGCGTTTCAAGCTCGATGCTGTATCAGCAAGGCCTGGCCTCGATGAACAACCAGCAAGGCTCGCTGCTGCATGTGCAGCAGCAGCTTGGCACCGGCCGTCGCATCCTGACCCCGTCCGACGACCCCGTTGCCGCCACCCGGGCGCTGCAGGTGGCGCAGGCCGGCGCGGTCAATGACCAGTACGCCACGTCGCGCAAGCAGGCCAATATCAATCTGTCGATGGAGTCCAGCACGCTAACGAGCGTGGTCACCGCCATCCAGAATATCCAGACATTGGTAGTGCAGGCAGGCGGCGGATCGTTGAGCGACGCCGACCGCGCCTCCATCGCGACAGAGCTGCAGGACAACTATCACCAGTTGCTGGGCCTGGCCAACGCCAACGACGGCAATGGCGTCTACCTGTTCGCCGGCTACCAGTCCGCGACGCCACCGTTCGCCACGAATGCCGGCGGTGCGGTCCAGTACAACGGCGATACCAGCCAGCAACTGCTGCAGGTCGACGCGGCACGGCAGATGGCTGCCGGCGACGATGGCCGCTCGGTGTTCCAGAGCGTGCAGGGTACGGCCACCTATGTGGCTTCGGCGCCCGCCGCGAATACCGGAACGGCGATATACAGCGCGGTCACGGTCACGGACCCTACCAATCCGCTGTATGGCCACAACCTTTCGATCGATTTCAGCAACGCCACGGGCACGATGCAGTACCAGGTGATGGACCAGAGCGCCGTCCCCCCGGCCGCTGTCGGGGCGCCGGTGAACTATGTGGACGGCGCCGGGATCCAGATTGGCGGGATCTCGATCAGCGTCAGCGGCACGCCGCAGAACGGGGACAGCATCAGCCTTCAACCTGCCCAGCAGGCGGGCACAGACATCTTTGCCAACCTGCAGAACGTGATCACTGCGCTGAAGAGGCCCGTGGCGACCGACGCCGACCGGGCCGCGCTGGCCAACTCCCTCGCCACGGCCAACCGCAAGATGAGCAACTCGCTGGACAACGTCAGCACGGTGCAATCCTCGGTTGGCTCCCGTATGCAGGAGCTTGACGCGCTCGATACCATTGGTTCGAACCGCGGCCTGAACTACACGCAGACGCTCTCCGGCTTGCAGGACCTGGACTATGCATCGGCCATCACCCAGTACTACCAGAAGCAGACCGCGCTGCAGGCGGCACAACAGTCGTTCATGCAAATCCAGGGGATGAATTTGTTCAAGTATCTGCAGGGGTAGGAGACGTGGGCGGTGTTGTTGGTGTTTGTCAGGAAACAATAAAGGCGCTAACGCTAGAACAATAAAGTGTATTAGCTAGGACTCGATCTGACAGATAGTCGGGCTGTTGAAAAGCACTCCGCCACGAAGGGCGCAGCGCAGTTAAACACGACTCGACATGCAAATGGCCGCTGAATTCCTACCATGCCATGCAATTGGGTGCCCCAATTCCGGGGCGCGCCAGCATGGCGCCGTGCGGCGGCCCCGCTTTGGCGGCTCATTGCACCGCTCCTCGCGGCACCGCACCCAGTAATCGTGCAATTCGGGTTAGATTGCTGGCGATCATCGTCAGCTTGAAGTGTTGGTCCACGCGTTCGAGGCCACGATATACAGTTTGTCGAAGCCGTCCGACCGTCTTTCCCCAGCCAAAGTGCTCTTCGATGCGTTTGCGGATGACCTGGCTCACTCGGTATCCCTCGTGCCGCGAGGTACGGCCATCGATTGCGCTGCCGCCAGCTCGCGCGTCATTGCGTGCCACATGGGGCGTCACCCTGCGAGCTCGGCAGTCTTGAACAAAGTCGTGCGTGTCGTAAGCCTTGTCCGCACCGACCGTCTTGGCATGATTGCCAGGCATGCAGTCGAGCAAGCGCAATGCGCTGGCACGTTCGGCAAAGCCATCAGCGTGGCTCACAACCGCGCCGACCACCAGGCCGGAGCGGTTCTCCATCAGAATGTGCCCCTGATAGCTGAGCATGGCCGGGCTCTGGGCACTCTTCTTGTACAGCCGCGCATCCGGGTCGGTGCTCGATTCGTGGGTTGCATTGCTGCGCCGCTTACCCTTTCAGTCGGCCTCGGCATTGCGGCCGCCGCCTGCGGGCGGGGTGTCATCCGTGTCGTCCTTGGGGCGAAAGCTCTTGTGGCTGGCCCATGCCTGAATTAACGTGCCGTCGACCGAGAAATGGTCCTTGGACAGGAGGTTATGCCGGTCGGCCACCCGCATCACCTTCGTGAAGAAGCTCTCGATTACCTTGTGTTCAAGCAAACGGTCACGGTTCTTCGAAAAGACCGAGCGGTTCCACACGTCGTCTTCCATCGCCAGGCCAACGAACCAACGAAACAGCATGTTGTAGCGCATTTGCTCCATCAACATGCGCTCGCTGCGCACCGAGTAGAACACTTGCAACAGCAGTGCACGCAGCAACTTCTCCGGCGCGATCGAGGCACGTCCGCTATCGGCATAGATGGTGCTAAACAGCCCGTTGAGGTTCTTCAGCGCATCATTGACTAGCAGCCGGATTGCCCGCAATGGATGATCGGCGGGGACGAAGTCTTCCAACTTGACCGTTGTGAACAACGTCTCTTGCATCTCATCCATTCCACGCATCGCTTCCGCCGCCCGAGTTTATGAACACGATATCCATAACGTCTGGCGTCAAATCCCCGTTTACTCGGGGGCCAAATTCAACAGCCTGCTAGGCAACAGGGACGGGGCCAGCAGCGGCAACGTGTGCTTTGATCGCAGCGATCTTGTCGCGAAGAGGAGCATGAACGAGCGCTGGAGACACGGTACCCGTAAGATGCATCGGGTTATGTCCTGCCTGTTGAATAGCGCCTAGGACGAGTGACAGGAGTCGCTTGCCTTTGACGTGCTCGGACTTTACTCCCTCAGCCAGCATATCGGTGGCAGATCGAACACCATCCATCTTTTTCAACGCAGTATCTTTTAGGCTGCTTCTCTTCTGCGCAAATTCAGCCGCAAATACAGCACTATTCGCAGCAAGAACGTTATTCAATATTCCTTCGGCATCAGCTTGAGGAATGCCATAGACGGCAGCAATATGCTCGGCTTTTAGAAATGTTAGCAGCGCGAATGAAAAAAGTGCTTTCATCCTCAAATGTGATGGCGATGTTTGCGTTCTTTCCTCGACGCAGCTTTAACTTGAACTCTTGATGCTCATTCGCACCAGCATCGGTATAGGTGAATGTAAACTCCGGCCCGGTTTTCGAGGTAATCGGACCACCATAATGAAGTTTGATTAGGTCACCAGTTGGCTTGTAGATGAACTGATCAAAGCCGAGGGTATTCATCGGCTTTCCTCCATCGGCAGAAAGGCGCGCCGATTGCAGAACTGTAATGGCGAAATGGATAGCCTGAAGAAGCGAAGATTTACCGGAATTGTTTCCTCCGACCAAAACGGTCATCGAAGGCGTGAGCAGTTCAATTTTCTCCAGGCGTTTGAATCCTAGAACTTCTACAGCTTGTAGTTCCATCTCTACCGACCCCTTCCGGCGTGCCTTGTAGTGTGATGGGCCAGATTGTACCGGCGGACTCGTGGAAAGCCTTAATACCTTACCTAGCAGTTCCGAACTATGAACTCCGCATGTCGGACCGGGCCTTCACCGGTGTGCCGATGGACTGGCGACGCGCCCCTCGTCGAAGAGACTGTCGCTCGGAAGAAGAGAGAGAGCCTTCGGAACGAATATGTGCGGAAGCCTGTGACAAGATCTGTCAATTGCGGGCCAGGTGCCTGTGCCCCTACCTCCCGAACGGCGCTTGACACATTCTGAAAGCATCGATCGGCAGTGGAGGGGTTCGAATGTCATCTCAACGGGAACGGTCGCTCGAATGGCCGCATGGCATGGAATGCCGATGACGGAAACTGGCCGAGAAGCGCCAATGGCGATTGCCAGCTTCCCGGCTACATGCGCTGTCTAGTAATCGCTTGGCAGGCTGCACTGCACCGAGCGCCTGCTGCGGAACCGTACCGCTGTGCGCGGCGAAGAACTGGCAGCATCGCTCGCACTGTCCGTCGGGGGGCACACTAGCGGATCTTCGTGCCGCAGATTTCGACATCCTGGCCAACGCCACTGCGGCAGGCTTTCGTGCACCCCATGTCAATCCTATCGCTGGACAGCTTGCGCTCATCTGATCGTGATGGATGCGGCGTTCATGCCGGTACGCAGCAAGCTGATCTGTGATGCGGCCGAACTCGGCTGCCGCACTATCGATGGCACACGCATGATGCTGCATCAAGCCTGTGCCCAGATCGAGTTGTACACGGGGTGCGCCACAGTGCCGATCGAGGCAATGGAAACGGCGCTGCTCGAGGAAATCACGCGGATGTCATGAGGACTGCCGCAATGGCTAAAGGCGATATGAACTTGCCCCCGCCAAACGGAGTACACGCTCGAATTCAAACTAGAAGCGGTACGGCGGGTCACGACGGGGCAGTTTATGGCGTTGGTGAGTATGTCCCGCTGCACTTCCAGGATGCTTACGTAGATGTCGTGTACGGGTAGGCGCGTGTGGCGTCGGAGTCATGGCGCCTTCGGAGTGTTCGTTTAGAATCCGGGGCATATACCGTAACGCGCGCAATTCCGACCTTACCATGAGCAAAAGACTTACCAGCATCGACATTGCCAACCTGGCAGGGGTTTCTCAGACCACTGTTTCCCGTGTGCTCCAAGATTTGCCGTCGGTGAAGCCAGAGACGAAGGCGCGAGTCTTGAAGGTCATACAGGAGCACGAATATTCGCCCAGCGCCGCAGCGCGACAGATGAAGACGCGTCGCAGCGGCACGGTTGCCGTCGTCATCGCGAGCCTGTCGAATCCGTTGTACCCGCTGCTGCTCCAACTCCTTGTTGAGCGGCTCGCTAGTCGGGGCTTCCGGACAACGGTCTGGGAGCTTGAAGGGAAGATGGATGAGGCAACGGTGCGTGCGTTAGCTGAAAGCGCGACCGACGGGGTCATCTTCGCCGCTGCCCTGGACGAATCCAGGGAGATGCTGAGCCGGGTCGCGGCCGAGAAGCCGATCATCCTGATTAATCGCTCTGTCGGAACAGACTTGTTCGACACTATCGTGAGCGACAACTATGCCGGAGGACGGCGGGTTGCAGACTATTTTGTGTCCGCGGGCAGAAAATGCATCGGTCTGATTTCCGCCTCGTCAAGCAAAAGCTCCAAAGCGAGCACGATTCGAGAACGAGAGCGGGGCTTTTTGGAAGGCCTCGGCGAGTTGAGTCATGGCAACGCCTTTGTACGGGCTGATGCTGCGGACTTTGGCTATGAGTTCGGCTTTCGGGCGATGCAAACATTGCTTGTAGATCGCCAGGACGTTGATGCCGTTTTCTGCACTAATGACATCGTTGCGATTGGAGTTCTGGATGCCGCAAGACGCAGTGGCAAGCGGGTTCCGAACGACATTTGGATCGTCGGCTATGACGACATTCCCATGGCGCGATGGGAGTGCATCAGCCTGAGTACAGTCCAGCAGCCCTTGCCCGCTATGGTCGAACAGGTGGTAGATCGCCTACAACGTCGTATGACTTCGCCGGAGTTGGCGCCGCATACATTTGTGCTCCCTAATGATCTTATATTGCGACGCACAACATCGTGAGCTTGGCATTTTCCCGTTTCTACATATAATGACTACGTAACCATGAGAACGTCAGCGTGGGCCGAGTCCATATGGATCCGACACCGCGCTTTTTTCGGAGACAGAATGACTACGTATTCATTCGGTACGGTATCCGAGCCGGCTCGGTCCACATCTGTGTTTCGCGCCGCCGACGTCTGTATCGTTGGTGGCGGGGCTGCCGGGGTGGCGGCCGCCGTCGCGGCGGCGCGGGCGGGTGCCAAAGTGCTGCTTCTGGAGCGCGAGGGCTTCTTGGGCGGCACACTGACTTCGGTGAGCCTGGGTAGCATCTGCGGCCTATACGCGGTTACCGACACAAAGATTCAGCAGATCGTGGGCGGCTTTTGCAACGAAGTTATGGAACGACTGCGGTCACTCGAGGGGCTCGGAGAGCCGACCCGGTGGCTGGAGACGGCATCGTTGCCTTACGACCTGTTCGCCATGAAGGTCGCCCTCGACCAGCTCGTCCAGGAAGCAAAGGTCGAGGTCCTGTTCCATGCGATGGTGGTCGGCGTCGCCATGAACGATCGCGAGATCGACGCCGTGCTCATCGAGACCAAGGAAGGACGACTTGCCATCCGTGCAAAGGCGTTCGTGGACTGCTCTGGCGATGCCGACCTAGTGAACTTCGCCGGCGCCCCCTGCGAAATCTCGGAAGGCGATCTTCAGTTTCCGACCACCATGGTGCGGTTCGGTGGGGTAGACACCGACGCGCTGGCCAGGTTGAGCCGTCCCGCGCTTCGTGAACGGCTCGAACAGGCCGTCGCCGACGGCTACGAGCTTCCTCGCACCGCGGGCGGTGTGTTCGCGGAGCGCCCCGGGCTCGCGCATCTGAACATCACGAAAGTAGCGGTGGACGGGAAATCGCCCAATCCATTCGACCTCAGCGTCATGTCACGGGCGGAGATTGCAGGGCGGGAGCAAGTCTGCACGTACCTGAACGCATTCCGGAAATATGTGCCGGGATTCGAATCTGCCTTCGTCATGGATACGGGAGCGGTTATCGGTATCCGTGAAAGTCGGCGAACCGTCGGCAGCTATGTCCTCACCGATCAGGATGTCCTGGAGGGAGCGCGCTTTGACGACGCGATCGCATGCTGCGCATGGCCGATGGAGGATCATGCCGCGGGTAGGGCCACCAAATGGATTTGGCTGTCACCGGGCAAGTACTTCCAGATTCCCCTGCGTTCGCTTTTGCTGGAAGGCTTTGACAACCTGATGGTGGCTGGCCGGTGCGCATCTGCCACCCACGGGGCGCAAGCTTCGATTCGCGTGACCGCGCAATGCTTCGCCATGGGTGAGGCGGCCGGCCACACCGCTGCAACGGCGGTGGCGCGCGGTAACAGCGTCCATCGTGTGCCGGTTTCCGATATCCAGCAGGTGCTGGAAAACAATGGTGCCTTTCTTGGAGCCTTGCAATGAATTCCCCGGAATACCGTAGCAATTTCGCCCCAGGGACCACCCGATGGGCTCTGCGCAAGGCCCAATGGCAAGCCCTGGGACTGAGCGACGCAGACCTGGACAAGCCGAAGATTGCGGTGGTCAACACCTCGTCGGAACTGTCGAGCTGTTTCAGCCATCTTGACGGCGTTTCCGCTTACGTGAAGGCTGCCATTCGCGCGGCAGGGGGAGTGCCCTTCGAGGTTCGTACTGCGGCACCCAGCGACTTCATCACCAGCGCGGGCAAGCAGGGCCGCTACATCCTCCCGTCACGCGACTTGATCGTGAACGACATTGAAGTTCAGGTCGAGGGCGCACAACTCGACGGCATGGTCTGCCTGGCTTCCTGCGACAAGACAACGCCAGGACAGATGATGGCCGCAGCACGGCTGAACATTCCGACACTCGTGGTGATCTGCGGCTACCAGGCAAGCGGTCAGTACAAGGGTGAGCATGTCGATATCGAAGACGTCTTCGAGAAGGTTGGCATGCACGTGACGGGGCAGCTTTCCTTTGAAGACCTGGATGGCATGTGCAAGCGTGCCGTACGCAGTCCCGGGGTTTGCGCTGGTCTTGGAACGGCGAACTCCATGCACATTGTCTGCGAGGCATTGGGCCTGACGCTACCGGGGGCCAGCCCGGTGCTGGCAAACTCGCCCGCGATGGTCGACCAGGCGCGGGCTGCCGGTGCACGCATCGTCGAGATGGTCAATGAAGGATTGACCCCGCGCAGCATCCTGACCCCTGCTGCCTTCCGCAACGCGGTGCGGGTCGCGTTGGCGCTGTCGACATCGATCAATGTGCTGCGCCACCTGCAAGCCGTTGCCGAAGAGGCCGGAACGCAAGTGGATCTCTACGATCTGTTCGATCGGCTCGGGCGCGAAGTGCCACTGCTGGCGACGGTCAAGCCCAACGGTCCGCACCGCACAGAGGAGCTTGAGGCGGCAGGAGGCACCCTTGCGACGATCAAGCGGCTAACGTCCAAGATTGAACAGGAGTGTCTGACGGTTTCGGGTAAGACGTGGAAGGCAATTCTCGATGAGTACGAGGCGCCATCGCCATCCATCCTTCGCACGTTGGATAACCCCATCTCCACGAAGCCATCGTTGGTGATCCTGAAGGGTTCGCTTGCCCCCGAGGGGAGTATTCTCAAGCTGGGAAATGCCGCCGAGAAGGCGGAAAGCTTCCGTGGCAGAGCTATGGTGTTTCATTCGCAGGAAGAAGCTATCACCGCGCTGGCAGACGGGCGGATCACGGAAGGCACAGTAGCCTGCCTGCGTGGCATGGGGCCGATTGGCGGCCCCGGCGTGGCCTTGGCATCGTCGTTTGTCGCGGCGGTCGAAGGTGCGGGCTTCAACGGCAAAGTCGCCGTAGTGACGGATGGTCAGCTATCAGGCCTGAATCGGGGCGTCGCGGTCGGTCAAGTTTGTCCTGAAGCTGCTGCGGGCGGTCCCTTGGCGCTCGTCAAGGATGGCGACGACATCGAGATCGATATTCCCGGTCGGCAGATCAATCTGCTCATCGATGAGAACGAGATGGCATCACGCCGTGCCGAGGCAACACCAATCCAGGGAGCTTCGGAGCAAGGCTGGCTGAGCATCTATAGCAAGACGGTAAAGCCGCTCGCGAGAGGCGCGGTACTGATTCCCATCCATCCTCGATAAACAAGACCAGGAGGAGACATTCATGAAAACACTGATTAAAACTGCTTGGCGTGTCGCCATTGCCGCATCGGTGCTGGCCTCAGGCGTAGCCGTGGCGGCTTACCCGGACAAGCCTGTACGTATCGTCGTGCCATACCCGCCGGGGGGCGCGTCCGATACGACTGCACGCGTGTTGAGTGAAAAGCTGAAGGAAGTCACCGGCGGCACATTTATTGTGGAAAACCGGCCGGGCGCAAACGGCAATATCGCGGCTGAGCTCGTGGCCAAGTCGCCGGCGGATGGTTATACGCTCTTGATGGCCAACGTCGGGCCCAATGCCATCAGCCAGACCATCTACCCGCATCTCAACTACGACGTCAACAAGAGCTTCGCGCCAATTGGGCAGACCACCACCGTGCCCATCGTCCTGGTGGCGGGGCCTAAGGTCAAAGCGACGGATATCAAGGGGCTGGTTGCAGAAGTCAAGGCTAATCCGGGGAAGTACACATTTGCCTCGGCCGGCAATGGGTCCTCCAACCACCTGGTCGGAGAGATGTTTAAGTCTGGTTTGAAGCTGGACGTGATGCACGTGCCCTATAAGGGCGACGGCCCGGCAATGACCGATGTGATGGCCGGCCAGGTTTCCATGATGTTCACCACGGCCGTCGCTGCACGCCCGTACGTGACTGGGGGCAAGCTCAAGTTGATTGCCGTGGCAAGCAAGAAGCGCGTGCCGGCGTTTCCGAATGCGCCAACAATTGATGAATCGGTGCTTAAGGGATTCGATGCTTCCTCATGGGGTGGTCTTGTGGCGCCTGCCGGAACGTCGCCAGATATCGTCAAGCAACTGAACGTAGCGCTGATGAAGGTACTTGCCATGCCGGAGGTGAAGAGCAAGCTGGCGACGCTGGGTGCCGAAGTGGTGGCGACAAGGCCTGAGGAATTTGCAGGTTATATCAAGAGCGAAACCGACAAGTGGGGAGCTGTCGCGAAGGCGGCAGACGTCGTCGCCGAATAGACAGACTCGGCATATGATCGGCCATTGAGACATCGCTTTTACTCAGTGGCCGTTCGTGAATTGCCGCCCATTGTGATTCTCGGAAAGCCTGAAGGCGTTGCGGCAAAAGGTGGGGCAACTAGTTTGCCCCATTCTGCTTGGTACCGTGGCATGGATAAAGAAGCCATGCCCCCTCATGCCTTCGACATCCCCCTGCGTGTTGTCACGCGACGGCTCCTCGGAATCGCCGGGGCTTCGGCTGGACGAGGTGGAGTAGGCGCTGGCTCTACGACGAACTGAAGCTGTTCAACGGCTACCGTGTTCGCCGTGGGCCACCGACGAAAGCGTCGCCGGCATGATAGGTCCCATAAACCTGATATGAAGCAAACAGGAAAGCGTAGTGCGGGAAAACCGCATGCTGCGTTTGACGTGGCGGGAGCTGGAAACGTGATCATGGTTGCCGGATTGCGGGCCATTGCGAAAGCGGTGGAATCACCACCGGCGCCTACCGGTGCGCGCGCCAGTTCTCGACCCTACCGATGAGCGGGGTGTGGAAACGGAGCTACGGAGAGGCTACTAGGGCACCGCCAAACGAAAAGGGGCGGAAACATCGATGCCTGGACCTACCGTCACAGCGCCACATCTCTACTCTACCGAACGCGGTCCCATCAAAGCGTTCTCGGCGTGCCCCGCCGACCCACCAGATCAACGAAATATCACGGCCCGCAGATAGCTCGCGGTACGACTGTCCACGGCGAGCGCCACCGTCTCCGGCACGCCACTCACAACGATCCTCCCGCCGCTTTCTCCCGCACCCGGGCCGATGTCGAGGATCCAGTCGCTTTGCGCCGCGACACGCATGTCGTGCTCGACCAGCACCACAGTATTGCCGGCATCGACGAGCCCATGCAGATGCACCATCAGGCGATCGGTGTCGGCTGGATGCAGACCGGTCGTCGGCTCGTCGAGGATGTAGAGCATATCCCCGCGTTGCGCACGCTGCAGCTCGGTCGCAAGTTTGATGCGTTGCGCTTCGCCTCCGGAGAGCTCGGTGGCCGGCTGACCAAGCCGTAGATAGCCGAGGCCGATATCACGGAGCACAGTCAGTGAGCGCATCACCTGCGCCTCGTCGACGAAGAAGTCGCATGCGGTGTCCACGGTCATCGCCAGCACCTCGGCAATATTGCGCTCGCGCCAGCGAATCTCGAGCGTCTGCGGGTTGTAGCGGCTCCCGTGACAGGTCGAGCAGGGCGCGTAGACGCTGGGTAAAAACAGCAGCTCGACCATCACGAAGCCTTCGCCCTCGCACGTCGGACAGCGCCCCTGCGCGACGTTGAACGAGAACCGGCCGGCGCTGTAGCGATGCTTGCGTGCAGCGGGAGTCGCGGCGAACAGCTTGCGCACAGCGTCGAACAAACCGCAATAGGTCGCGAGATTCGAGCGCGGCGTACGACCAATCGGCTTCTGGTCGACGCGCACGAGACGTTTGATTTTGTCCATGCCGGCTGTGATCCGCCCGTCGGTCGTGACGGGCGGGGCGGCAAAGAGCGGGTCGACTTCGTCGTCTTCGGCAAGATCGGCTGCGCGCCCGAGATGTTCCGCCACAAGCTCCGTCAGCGCCTGGCTCACAAGGCTGGACTTGCCGGATCCCGAGATGCCCGTTACCGTGGTCAGGCAACCCAGTGGAAAATCCGCAGCAAGATTGTGCAGATTGTTGCGCGTCACGTCTTCGAGCCGCAGCCAGCCGCGGGACTCGCGGCGCGGACGGGTCGCAGCCTCGCTCGCCTGCGCCTCTAACTCGCCCTGCGCAAACAGGTAGCGGCGTGTGCGCGAGCTTTCGACATCTGCAAGGCCAGCGGGTGGTCCGCTGTAGATCACATGTCCGCCCGCCTCGCCGGCATCCGGGCCCACGTCGACGAGCCAGTCGGCGCGCCGCATCACGCCAATGTCGTGCTCGACCACGAACAGCGAATTGCCCGCAGCCTTCAGGCGCTGTAACGCTTCGAGCAACGCATCGCCGTCCGCGGGATGCAGTCCGGCAGACGGCTCGTCGAGCACGTAAACAACGCCGAATAGTTGTGACGACAACTGCGTCGCGAGCCGCAGCCGTTGCAGTTCTCCGGAGGACAGCGTTGGCGTCGCACGGTCCAGCGCAAGATAGCCGAGACCGAGGTCGATCAAGGTTTTCAGACGTTCGAGCAGTTCGATCGCGAGCCGCTGCGCTGCCACACGCTTCTCGTCGGACAGGTTAGGCGTACGGCGCACGTCAGGCGCCGCCTGGTGAGCCTGTCCGCCGGCCGCGACGCGTCTGGCGGTCGCCTTGCGCCGCCTGTTCCTGTCGAGAATCGCGCCGTCGGGAGATGTGCTGGAAGACGGCCACTGGCCGCGCGAGACGGGTTCGAGCAACGCGGCGAGCCGAGCGATGGGGAGTTGTGACAGCTCGCCGATATCCATACCGGCGAATGTCACCGAGAGTGCTTCCGCCTTCAGACGCTTACCGTGACACGACGGACATTCGCCGCCGATCATGAACTGCGACACGCGTTTCTTCATCAACGCGCTCTGCGTATTTGCGAAGGTATGTAGCACGTACCGGCGCGCGCCGGTGAACGTGCCCTGGTAGCTGGGCTCTGCCTTGCGCCTGAGGGCGGCGCGCGTCTCCTTCGGCGTGAAGCCGGCATAGACCGGCACCGTGGGCTGTTCGTCGGTGAACAGAATCCAGTCGCGGTCTTTCTTCGGCAGATCGCGCCACGGCGTGTCGACGTCGTAACCGAGCGTGACGAGGATGTCGCGCAGATTCTGGCCGTGCCAAGCGGGCGGCCATGCCGCGATCGCGCGCTCGCGAATCGTGAGCGAGTCGTCGGGCACCAGCGAGCGTTCGGTCACGCTATATACGCGGCCGAGCCCGTGGCAGGTCGGGCAGGCGCCCTGTACCGTATTCGGCGAGAAGTCCTCCGCATACAGCATTGGCTGCTTCGGCGGGTAGCTGCCGGTTCGCGAGTACATCATCCGGACGAGGCTCGACAGCGTCGTCACGCTGCCCACTGACGAACGCGCGCTCGGCGTGCCGCGCTGCTGCTGCAAGGCGACCGCCGGCGGCAGGCCTTCGATCGCATCGATGTCGGGCGCGCCGACCTGCTCGATCAGCCGCCGCGCGTAGGGCGCGACCGACTCGAAATAACGCCGCTGCGCTTCCGCGTACAGCGTGCCGAACGCGAGCGACGACTTGCCGGAACCGGACACGCCGGTAAACACCACCAATGCATCGCGGGGAATGTCGACGTCGACATTCTTCAGGTTGTGCTCCCGTGCGCCGCGAACCTGGACGAAGCCGCGTGGCGCGAGCGTGGGCGACTCAGGGTGATCAACAGAATGCTTGACAGTCGAGGACCGTGAGGGCTTGGTCATGGCAGCAGGGATAGGTGCGGGGGTGACGGTCTTAAACGTGGTCGCAAGCGGCGTGCCGCTGGGTCCCACCGTACGAGGCGAGCTTGCGATCAGACTCCTTACTCTACTGGATTTTCATGCGTAGGCTCTTGGGCCAGCGAAATGGTTCGCTGGTTATTTCGACCACGCTACCGTGAAGTTACTTCCTGCGATTGTGAATGTCAGTCTTCGTCCTGAGGTGGCTTGCCAGGAAGCACCCAGATTTCGCCTCAGCCCAACCAATCCATTAGAGTTCCCATTGCCTTTGCCCTGCTCTTGCTTACAAACATTGTCCTGATATCTGGTGTGATCGCCGCAGCGGCACGAAGCCGCTTCTCCTGGCTGGTTGGATGCCCACGTCAGGCAGCCACATTTGGTGTAGTCGCTTCGCGCCGAATCCTGCATCGCCTACGCACGGTGTCCCCAGCAGACTCCACATCCGGCAGAAAATTGGATCTCCGGTTCCGCTCAGGCCACTGATATGTATTGACCTGTCAAATGCTGAATTCTTTTGTTCTTGGTTGGTTACGTCCAGTGTGTTTGGGCCAGGCCCGGCGGTTCTTCGACGGTTGATCATTCTGATATGCGCGGGTTGGTTACCGCATGACAAACGATTCGTCGAGGAGCTGCCTCCGTCTAGCGTGTCTAGCGTCGAGGGTTGTGCTGTTTCCAGTTGCCTCCTAGTGGCCGCGAGGGTTCTCCACCGCTGCCGGACCTGGCCCAAACACACTGGTGCTGTGTCGGCTCGGTTAAGCCCGCCCAACCTCTGCCTGCTGGCCGATCGCCCAAATAAATCCCGTCAGTTCGCGTGCAATCGCCGTACAAACCTGCACTGGCAGTTTCCCGCGCGTAGTCAGATGACGAAAGCGCTGGCACAAGCGTTTCTGCGCACTCCATGCAATCTCCTGGACCTGTGCGCTGGTGCGTTCTGCGCGCCGTTGGAGAACGGCCGTCTTACGCGCCGGATGACGATAAGTCCAGGCCGCCTCGACCAACACCCGCCGCACATGGCTGTTGCCGGCCTTGGTGATGCCGCCTCGTCGTTCGCGCTTGCCGCTGGAATGCTCGCTTGGCACCAGGCCCAGATACGCCATCA
>NZ_JBFTQG010000022.1:0-108635 GCF_056398885.1 Cupriavidus sp. 01T418 | reverse complement strand
CCCGCGGCCGGCGGCAGCGCGCCTGCCGCGCCGGATGCAGGCAGCGATAGCCGGTCGCGCGAGTTGTTGCGCAACCGTGACCGCGATTCGCGCTGAGGAGCCCCGACATGAACCGAATGATTTCCATGGTAATCGGCCTCTTCATCGTGCTGGCGATCGGCTCGTCGATGGTGTTCGTGGTGGACCAGCGGCAGTACGCCGTGGTGTTCGCCTTTGGCCAGATCAAGCAGGTGGTGAACGAGCCCGGGCTGCACTTCAAGTTGCCGCCGCCGCTGCAGAACGTGATCTTCATGGACCGCCGCCTGCTGACCATCGATGTGGCCGCTTCGGAGCGTTTCCTGACCGCCGAGAAGAAGAGCATGGTGGTGGACTGGTTTGTCAAATGGCGCATCACCGATCCGCGCAAGTTCTTCGTTGCGTTCAACGGCAATATCCGTGGCGCGCAAGACCGCATGACCCAGCGTATCGACTCTGTCGCCCGCGAGGAATTCGGCAAGCGCACGGTAGCCGATGTCGTGGCGGGTGAGCGGGAGAAGGTCATGCAGAACATCCGCGCCGCCATGGCCGACTACGCCCATTCCGTGGGCGTGGAGATCATCGACGTGCGCCTGAAGCGCGTCGACCTGCTGCCCGCGATCAGCGAATCGGTGTACCGCCGCATGGAGGCCGAGCGCAAGCGCGTGGCCAACGAACTGCGCTCCACCGGCGCGGCCGAAGGCGAGAAGATCCGCGCCGATGCCGATCGCCAGCGCGAAGTCGTGCTGGCCGAGGCCTACCGCGATGCGCAGAAGATCAAGGGCGAGGGCGATGCCCGTGCCTCGCAGATCTACGCGGAATCCTTTGGCCGCGATCCGCAATTTGCCCAGTTCTGGCGCAGTATGGAGGCCTACCGCAATACGTTCCGCGACAAGCGCGACGTCCTGGTGCTGGAGCCCAATTCCGACTTCTTCCGCTATATGCGCTCGTCGGGCGGCGCAGCGGCGCCGGCGGCGGCGCCTCCGGCGAACCGTCGCTAAGCTGGGCCGCCACGGCTGCCAGGCGCTACGACAAAACCCCGGCTTGCCGGGGTTTTGTCCGGCTGGAGGGGTGGCGGATGATGCCTTGGGTGGGCGTCGCAGCGGTCTCATTGGCGACGCCAGGTGACTCGCGCCCGGCTTGGCCGGGCTGCCGCCGCGAGGCGGGAACGTAATTCAATGGGTGGTCCCGGGCCGCCCTGCAACTGTGTGAAGTGAAGAGATTTACCATGTCCAATCACTGGCTCCTGCCTGAAAACATTGCCGACGTGCTGCCGTCGGAGGCCCGCAAGATCGAGGAACTGCGCCGCCGCATGCTGGACCTGTTCCGCACCTACGGGTACGAGCTGGTCATGCCGCCGATGCTGGAATACCTGGAATCGCTGCTCACCGGCACCGGGCACGACCTGGACCTGCGCACGCTCAAGCTGGTCGACCAGCTCTCCGGCCGCACCATGGGACTGCGCGCCGACATCACGCCGCAGGTGGCCCGCATCGATGCCCACCTGCTGAATCGCTCCGGCGTGACCCGGCTGTGCTATGCCGGTAACGTGCTGCATGCCCGCCCGGCCGGTTTTCGCGCGACCCGCGAACCGATCCAGGTTGGCGCGGAAATCTACGGCCACGCCGGCCTCGAAGCCGACGTGGAGATCCAGGCCCTGATGCTGGCTGCCCTGCAGGTGGCCGGCCTGACCGAAATCCGCCTCGACCTGTGCCATGCGGGCATCCTGGAAGCGCTGCTGGACGGCCTGCCGTCGAGCCGCAAGATCGAGGATGCGCTGTTTGCCGCCCTGGAGACCAAGGATGTCCCGGCGCTGCGCGAACTGACCGAAGGCATGCCGCAGGCCGAGCGCGACGCGCTGCTGGCCTTGCCGACGCTGTACGGTGGCGTCGAGGTGATCGAACGCGCCCGCGCCACGCTGCCGGCGAGCCCGGCGATCGGCCGTGCGCTGGATGAACTGGCCGCGCTGGCCGCGGAAGTGCGCGGGGCAAGCGTCAATATCGATTTGTCCGACCTGCGCGGCTATCACTATCACAGCGGCGTGATGTTTACTGCCTATGTGGCCGGACTGCCCAACTACGTGGCGCGAGGCGGCCGCTACGACCGGGTGGGCGAAGCGTTTGGCCGCGCCCGGCCTGCAACCGGCTTCTCGCTGGATTTGCGCGAGGTTGCCTCGCTGTCGCCGCTGGAAGTGCGCGCCTTCGCCATCTTTGCCCCGTGGGATGCGGATCCCGCCCTGCGCGCGGCAATCACCGCGCTGCGCGAGGCTGGCGAGATCGTGATCCAGTCCCTGCCGGGCCATACGCACCAGCTCGACGAGTTCAACTGCGACCGCCAACTGGTACGCCAGGACGGCGGCTGGACGGTAATCCCGCGCATCGCCGGGGCCTGAGCGCTGGCGCCAGGCCGCGGAATTCCCCCGCGTTGCAGGCCGATCTCCCCAAAATCGGGGAGTTGACCTGCAACGAGAGTAAAATACGTTTTTAACCCACAGACCAAAATCAACATGTCCGCTTCAGTAGTAAGCCAGGGACGCAATGTCGTCGTGATCGGCACCCAATGGGGTGACGAAGGCAAAGGGAAAATCGTCGATTGGCTTACCGATCATGCAAAGGGCGTGGTSCGGTTCCAGGGCGGCCACAACGCTGGCCATACGCTCATCATCGGCGGCAAGAAGACCATCCTGCGCCTGATCCCCTCGGGCATCATGCGGGCCGGCACGATCTGCTACATCGGCAACGGCGTGGTGCTGTCGCCGGAGGCGCTCTTCCGTGAGATCGAGGAACTGGAAACGGCCGGCCTGCAGGTGCAGAACCGCCTGCGCATTTCCGAAGCGGCCACGCTGATCCTGCCGTACCACGTTGCCATCGACAAGGCCCGCGAAGTGCGCCGCGGCGCCGACAGGATCGGCACCACCGGCCGTGGCATCGGCCCGGCGTATGAAGACAAGGTGGCCCGCCGCGCGCTGCGCGTGCAGGACCTGTTCGATCCCAAGTGCTTCGCCGAGAAGCTGCGCGAGAACCTCGACCTGCATAACTTCATGCTGACCCAGTACCTGGGCGCGGAAGCGGTCGACTACCAGCAGACCCTGGACGACATGCTGGCCTACGCGCCGCGCCTGGCCCCGATGGTGGCCGACGTGTCGGCCGAGCTGTACGCGGTCAACGCCGCCGGCGGCAACCTGATGTTCGAAGGCGCGCAAGGCACGCTGCTCGACGTCGACCACGGCACCTATCCGTTCGTCACCTCCAGCAACTGCGTGGCCGGTGCCGCCGCCGCGGGTGCCGGCGTTGGCCCGGGCCGCCTGAACTACATCCTGGGTATCACCAAGGCCTATTGCACCCGCGTGGGCGCAGGCCCGTTCCCCAGCGAACTGTACGACAACGACAACCCCAAGCGCCAGGACCCGGTGGGCGTGCGCCTGGCCAATGTCGGCAAGGAATTCGGCTCGGTGACCGGCCGTCCGCGCCGCACCGGCTGGCTCGATGCCGCCGCGCTCAAGCGCTCGGTGCAGATCAACGGCGTGTCGGGCCTGTGCATGACCAAGCTCGACGTGCTGGATGGCCTCGAAACCCTGAACCTGTGCGTGGGCTACGAGCTCGACGGCAAGACCGTCGACATCCTGCCGCGTGGTTCCGACGCCGTGGCACGTTGCGTGCCGGTGTACGAGGAATTCCCGGGCTGGAACGAATCGACGTTCGGCGTGAAGAGCTGGGATGCGCTGCCGGAACAGGCACGCACCTACCTCAAGCGTGTCGAGGAAGTGGTTGGCATCCCGATCGACATGATCTCGACCGGTCCGGACCGCGACGAAACCATCCTGCTGCGTCACCCGTACGTGGCCTGACGCCGTTCGCGCCCGAAAGGGTGCCGGGCGGCTGAAAGGCCGCCGGTACAGTACCGCAGCAGCACAAGAGCAAATCGGCCCGCGCAAGCGGGCCGAATCTTTATCGGTCGACAGACCTCAAGCCGAAGAGCCAGGAATAAATCATGCCCCTGCCATCGAATGACGAAGAGAACCTGTGGGTCTCCTGGGACGAATACCACAGCCTGATCGCGCGCCTTGCGCTGAACGTCCATGAGTCGGGCTGGAAGTTCGACAAGATCCTGTGCCTGGCCCGTGGCGGCCTGCGCGTGGGCGACCAGATGTCACGCATTTTCGACGTGCCCCTCGCCATCCTGTCCACCAGCAGCTACCGCGAAGCCGCCGGCACCCAGCAGGGCGATCTCGATATCGCGCAGTACATCACCATGACCCGGGGCGACCTCTCCGGCAAGATCCTGCTGGTCGACGACCTGGTGGATTCCGGCGTCACGCTGGAGCGCGTGGGCCGCCATCTGCAAGAGCGCTATCCCGCCGTCACGGAAGTCCGTTCGTCGGTGCTGTGGTACAAGGCCTGCTCGAAGGTCAAGCCGGATTACCACGTCACCTACCTGCCAACGAATCCCTGGATTCACCAGCCGTTCGAAGAGTACGACACACTGCGTCCGCATAACCTGGCGGCCTGGCTCAAGCGCGGCAAGCATGGCGCCGGCGGCGGCAGCACCCAGGGCTGATCCGCGCACGGGAGCGAAGCAGGGCGGCGATCATCCGCCCTGATTCTTTTCGCCGCTCAGTAAGCGACCGTGTAGCGCTGGCGCGAGTGCGCCGGCTTTTCCACTTCGTCCAGCAGGGCGATGGCGTAGTCCTCCATCGAGATCCCGCTCTTGCCGTTAGCGTCGGACAGCAGCGTTTCCTCGCCCACGCGGTAGCTGCCGGTGCGGGTGCCCGGCTCAAAGAGCGCGGCGGGGGAGAGGAAGGTCCAGTCCAGGTCGGTTTCGGCGCGCAAGGCGTTCAGGAATGCACGTCCTGCCAGCGCCTCTGCCTTGTATGCCTCGGGGAACTGCGGTGTATCGACCAGTTGCAGGCCGGGGGCCACATAGAGGCTGCCGGCACCGCCCACCACCAGCAGGCGCGGTACGCGCGCCGCCTTCACCGCACCAACAATCTGCTCGGTGCTGGCTTGCAGGAAGCGCACGGCGCTGATTGCTACGTCATGGCCGGCGAGGGCGCTGGCCAGGGCCTGGGTGTCGGCCACGTCGGCGTTGCGGGTGCTCAGTCCCTCCCGCGCGGACAGTTTTTCGGCCTGACGCGCGATGGCGGTGACGGTATGGCCACGGCGCAGCGCTTCGTCGATAAGGCGGGTACCGACGCGCCCGGTGGCGCCGATGATTGCGATCTTCATGCTCAACTCCTTGCGTGGTTGCTTGGGTCAGGCTGCTTCACCGAAGGGTGACGACAGCATTGTCAACCTGATCGTCAGGTGACGACTGGATTGCCATGCCGGGCCGATCAGGCGCGCGCCTGCAATATCCCTGTGATTTGCGCCGGAAACGTCAAAAAACACGACATTCCGGCTCCGTGCAGGCGGAAGTATGCCGGGATCGCCACTGAAACTGATACACTCACCCGCAGCGCAGCAGTCGGCGCCGTCCGGGTCGCGCCCTGGCAGTTCATGTGAGCGCCAGGCCGCGTGAGTGAATCCGCCGCAGTGAATCCGCCTCAGCAGGCGAGAGCGGGTTCCAGGCCCGGAGCGGCCTGTGTTGCCGCTATTTATTTATTTAGTCGCGCAGTCGCGCCAATATCGAATCGGGAGTGCAAGTTGTCAGTTCAGACGCCGGAAAACAAAAAACCCGCAGGGCTCGAAAGCGCTGCGGGTTTCCCGTTTGATCTGGTGCCCAGGAGAGGACTCGAACCTCCACAGTGTTGCCACCGCTAGGACCTGAACCTAGTGCGTCTACCAATTTCGCCACCTGGGCGGGCGTCGAAACAACCGAAGCGCTCATTATAGCGACCGCAAATCGTTTGTCAAATTATTTCTAGAAAAAATTGAATCAGAATAACTATCCGATCCCTAGTCGGGAAGAAATCCTCGGCGTCCTGAGGACGTCCGGGTCGCCGTTGTCGGCTGGCGATATCGCCAAGTCACTCGCCGTCACGCGCAAGGAACACGACGGCTTCCAGAAGCGCCTCGCGGCCATGGAGCGCGACGGGCAGATCGAACTTAACCGCAAGGGCCGCTACGAGCTCGCCAACCAGCCCAATTTCGTGGTCGGCCGTGTGCAAGGCCACCGCGACGGTTTCGGCTTCCTGATCCGCGACGATGGCGATGACGACATCTTCCTGCCGGAGCGCGAGCTGCAGAAGGCCATGCACAACGACCGTGCCCAGGTGCGCGTGATCGGCTACGACCGGCGCGGCCGGCCGGAAGGCCAGATCGTCGAGATCATCGAGCGCGCCAACCGCTACGTGATCGGCCGCCTGCTGAGCGAAGGCGGCGTGCTGGTGGTGGCGCCGGAAGACAAGCGCATCAGCCAGGACATCCTGATTCCGCCCAAGGCCCAGGGCAAGGCGCAGGTCGGCCAGGTGGTCAGCGTGGAGATCATCGACTACCCCGATCGCTACGTGCAGCCGGTAGGCCGCGTGGTGGAAGTGCTGGGCGACTTCGACGATCCCGGCATGGAAATCGAGATCGCCGTGCGCAAGTACGGCGTGCCGCATGCCTTCTCGGATGCCTGCGCCAGGGAAGCGTCCGCGCTGCCTGACGAAGTGCGCGAATCCGACCTGGAACACCGCATCGACCTGCGCGACGTGCCGCTGGTGACGATCGACGGCGAAGACGCGCGCGACTTCGACGACGCGGTCTACTGCGAACCCGTCAAGATCGGCCGCGCCAAGGGCTGGCGCCTGGTGGTGGCGATTGCCGATGTGTCGCACTACGTGCGCCCGGGCACGCCGCTGGATGCCGATGCGCTGGACCGCGCCACCTCGGTGTACTTCCCGCGCCGCGTGATCCCGATGCTGCCGGAGAAAATCTCCAACGGGCTGTGCTCGCTGAACCCGCAGGTCGACCGCCTGTGCATGGTCTGCGACGCGGTGATCACCGCCAAGGGCGAGCTCAAGGGCTACCAGTTCTATCCCGCCGTGATGCATTCGTCGGCGCGCCTGACCTATAACGAGGTCTGGTCGGTGCTGTCCAACACCAAGGGTCCGGAGGCGCACAAGCGTGCCGACCTGGTGCCGCACCTGCAGAACCTGTACGAGCTGTACCAGGTCCTGCTGAAGGCACGGCGCGAGCGTGGCGCGATCGACTTCGATACCACCGAGACCTATATCGTCTGCAATGCGCAGGGCAAGATCGAGCAGATCCTGCCGCGCACCCGCAACGATGCCCACCGCCTGATCGAGGAATGCATGCTGACCGCCAACGTGTGCGCGGCCGACTTCCTCGAACGCTTCAAGCATCCCGCGCTGTACCGGATCCACGCCGGCCCGAGCGAGGAAAAGCTGAAGAACCTGCGCGAGTTCCTGCGCTCGGCCGGACTCTCGCTGGCGGGCGGCGACAAGCCGCAGGCGGCCGATTACGCCGAAGTGATGGACAAGATCAAGAGCCGTCCCGATGCGCCGATGCTGCAGACCATGCTGCTGCGCTCGATGCAGCAGGCGGTCTACAGCCCGGACAATATCGGCCACTTCGGCCTGTCCTACGAGGCCTACGCCCACTTCACCAGCCCGATCCGCCGCTACCCGGACTTGCTGGTGCACCGCGCGATCAAGGCCGTGCTGGCGCACACCAAGTACGTGCCGGCTTTTGCGCCGGGCACCGCGCTGAACACCGCGATTGCACCCAAGGCGCGCCGCCTGCAGGCCAAGGATGCCGCGGCCAAGGCGGAGCAGACCGCCGCGCGCGCCAAGCGCAACGAAGCCATCTGGGACGAGCTCGGCCTGCACTGCTCGGCCAACGAACGCCGCGCCGACGAGGCCTCGCGCGATGTGGAAGCCTGGCTCAAGTGCTATTTCATGCGCGACAAGCTCGGCAGCGAGTATTCCGGTACCGTCAGCTCGGTCACCTCGTTCGGCATCTTCGTGCAGCTCGATGAGCTGTATGTGGAAGGCCTGGTCCATGTCACCGAGCTGGGCAGCGATTACTTCCAGTACGACGAGGCGCGCAATGAACTGCGCGGCGAGCGTACCGGCATCCGCTACCGCCTGACCGACCGCGTCCGCGTGCAGGTCTCGCGCGTGGATCTCGATGCCCGCAAGATCGATTTCCGCCTGGTGCAGGAGCCGTCGGCCAAGACCCTGCGCGGCCGCGTCCCGAGCACCGAGGCAGCGCCCCGAGTGCCTGCCGCGCATGCCGTGCCGGCACGCAAGAAGGGCCGCCAGCTGGCAGCCCTGCTGGGCGGCAGTTCCAAGCCGGAGGAATCGTTCGACGAGACGCTGGATCGCGTGATCGAAGAGCAATCGGTGTTCGAGGCCGTCATGACGCCGGTCAAGACGCATGTGGGGCAGGGCGCCAAGGCAAGCGGCAAGCCGGCCAAGCGCGCCGCCAAGCCCAAGCCGCAGCACCTCGGCCCGGCGCACAAGGCCGGCGCAAAGCCGGCCGGCAAGAGCGGCCGCGCCGCGCGCAAGCGCTGATGGTCGGCCAGGTGCCGGGGCGGCAATGGCCGGCCCGGCACCGGCATCCGAGCCGGGCAAGCCCCGGCGGGAATGTACAATCCCGCCATGGCTAAACAAAAACTCCTGATCGGCTTTCACGCCGTCACCGCGCGCCTGCGCCAGGACGCCGCCGGCGTCACCGATGTCTACGTAGAATCCGCGCGGCGTGACCGCCGCATGCAGGACTTCATCCGCCTTGCCGAAAGCCTTAAGGTCCGCCTGCACCCGGTGGACGCCGAGCGCCTGCGCGGCATGGCCGGCACCGACCGCCACCAGGGCGTGGTCGCCCGCGCCGAAGACGTGGCGCTGGCCCTCAATCTCGACGAACTGCTGGACGGCATCGAGGGCACGCCCTTGCTGCTGGTGCTGGACGGCGTGACCGATCCGCACAACCTGGGCGCTTGCCTGCGCGTGGCCGATGGCGCCGGCGCGCATGCCGTGATCGCCCCCAAGGACCGCAGCGTGGGCCTGAACACCACGGTGGCCAAAGTGGCCAGCGGCGCGGCGGAAACCGTGCCCTACATCACCGTCACCAACCTGGCGCGCACGCTGCGCGAGTTGCAGGAACGTGGCATCTGGGTGATCGGCACCGCCGACGGCACCGAAAAGACCCTCTATGACGTCGACCTCAAAGGTCCGATGGCACTCGTGATGGGCGCCGAAGGCGAAGGCATGCGCCGTCTTACGCGCGAAACCTGCGACGAACTGGTCGGCATTCCGATGGCCGGCGGCGTGGAAAGCCTGAATGTCTCCGTGGCCAGCGGCGTGTGCCTGTATGAAGCGGTGCGCCAGCGCCGCCTGCCGCGCTGACGGCATGACGGCGGACATCGACGCGCAGGCACTGTCGGCCTCGCGGCGCCTGATCGCCGCGGCCGGCAACATCATGGTGCTGACCGGGGCTGGCGTTTCCGCCGAATCCGGCGTGCCCACCTTCCGCGATGCCATGACTGGCCTGTGGTCGCGCTTCAATCCCGAGGAGCTGGCGCAGGAAGACGCCTACCGGCGCCAGCCGGCGCTGGTATGGGAGTGGTACCTGCACCGGCGCCAGCTGGTGGCGGCAACGCATCCGAACCCGGCGCATATTGCCCTCGTTGCACTGGCGGCGCAAAAGGCCGTCACATTGGTCACCCAAAACGTGGACGGCCTGCACCAGCGCGCCGGCAGCGTCGACGTGATCGAGTTGCACGGCAACCTGTTCGCCGACAAATGGCTGGACGGCTGCGGCCGTTGCGATCCGGCGACCGCCGTTCCCGGGATGCCGCCGCGGTGTTCCCTCTGCGGCGCCATGATGCGCCCCGGCGTGGTGTGGTTTGGCGAGGAACTCCCGCGCGTGGCGCGCTATCGCGCCGAGCATGCGGCAGAGAACTGCGACCTCTGCCTGGTGGTGGGCACTTCCGGCCTGGTCTATCCGGCTGCCGGCATGCCTGGCGCGGCCAAGGATAACGGCGCGCAAGTCATCGTGGTCAATCCCGAGCCGTCGGCGCTGGACCAGACCGCTGACATCGTGCTGCGCGGGCCGGCAGGGGTGGTCTTGCCCTTGCTGTGGGATGGCGCCGGGGCGGCGTCGGCCTGAGCCGGCCAGTCCCCCAGCGCGCTGAGCCAGCCCGGCGCCCGCCCCCTCAAGCCGTAATCAACGCCTCCAGCTTCACCGCATCCGCGGCAAACGCGCGGATTCCCTCGGCCAGTTTCTCCGTCGCCATCGCATCCTCGTTGAGCTGCCAGCGGAAGGCCGCCTCATCGCATGCGATGCGGGCGATATTGCCAGCCTGGGCCTGGTCGACCGACAGCTTGCGTTCCACCGTGCCTTCGCTGACGGCAAGCTGTTCCAGCAGGTCCGGGCTGATCGTCAGCAAATCGCAGCCGGCCAGCGCCAGGATCTGTTCCGTGCTGCGGAAGCTRGCGCCCATCACTTCGGTGTGGTAGCCGAACTTCTTGTAGTAGTCGTAGATCTGGCGTACCGAACGCACGCCGGGGTCGTTGTCGCCGGCGTTGGCGGCGGCGTCCCACTTGTCGCCGGCCTGCTTCTTGTGCCAGTCCAGAATGCGGCCGACAAAGGGCGAGATCAACTGCGCGCCGGCTTCGGCACAGGCGACGGCCTGTGCCAGCGAGAACAACAGCGTCATATTGCAGCGGATGCCTTCGCGCTGCAGCACCTCAGCGGCACGGATGCCTTCCCAGGTGGAGGCGATCTTGATCAGCACCCGCTCGCGCGCGACGCCGCGCTGCTCGTACAGCGAGATCAGGTGGCGCGCCTTGGCCACAGTCGCTTCGGTGTTGAAGGACAGGCGGGCGTCGACTTCGGTCGAGACGCGGCCCGGCACGATGGCCAGGATCTCGCAGCCGAAGGCAATCAGCAGGGCGTCCATGACGGTGTCGGTGCCTTCATGGCTGCGCACGGCTTTTTCGAGCAGCGGACGGTACTCGGCCTTCTGGACGGCTTTGAGAATCAGGGAAGGATTGGTGGTGGCGTCCTGAGGCGTGTACTGCTTCATCACCTGGAAGTCGCCTGTGTCCGCCACCACGGTGGTGAACTGCTTGAGCTGATCGAGCTGGTTCATGGTCAGTGAGTTGCCAATAGAGGTTGGTGATGGCGCTGGGCCGGCATGCCAGGCCCAGGGGCGCCGCTGTGATGGTCGTTTCGCGTCATTGTACCGGCGGCAGGTGGCGGCGCCGTGATGCCACGGCAATCCGGTACACTATGCGGTTTCCCCCAAAAGCAGACGGGCTGTTGTCATGACACAGGATGAACTCAAGGCGCTGGTGGCGCAAGCCGCGGCCGACTATGTCAAGGAGGTAGTGCCGGAGGGTGCGGTGCTGGGCGTGGGCACGGGCTCCACGGCCAACCTCTTTATCGATGCGGTGGCGACGTTCAAGGAACGCTTCGCTGGCGCGGTTTCCAGCTCGGAGGCTTCCACGCGCCGCTTGCAGCAGCACGGTTTCAAGGTGTTGGACCTGAACGAGGTCGACGAGATCCCGGTATATGTGGACGGCGCCGACGAGATCGACGCCAGCGGCGCCATGATCAAGGGCGGTGGCGGCGCGCTGACGCGCGAGAAGATCGTGGCCTCGGTGGCGAAGCGCTTTGTCTGCATCGCCGACGGCAGCAAGCTGGTCGATGTGATGGGCGCGTTCCCGCTGCCGGTGGAAGTGATTCCGATGGCACGCGCCGCGGTCGCCCGCAAGCTGGCGGCATTCGGCGGCCAGCCGCGCCTGCGCATGACCAGGGAAGGCGGCATCTACAAGACCGATAACGGCAATGTGATCCTGGACGTCACGGGCCTGAAGATCACCGATCCGAAGGCGCTGGAAGAGGCCATCGATCACATCCCCGGCGTGGTGACGGTGGGGTTGTTTGCCTTGCGCGGTGCCGATGTGCTGCTACTGGGCACGCCGGATGGCGTGAAGCGCAGCGATTTTTGAGCCTGCGCAGGCCCGGCCAGGGGCCGCCAATGCATGAAAAAGGGTGCCCCCAAAGAGGCACCCTTTTTACTTTTCTCCCGGCGGCGCCGGGTCGCAGGCGGCTCAAATCACGCTTGCGGCGGCGGCACGTAGCCCTGTGCCTGATCTGCGCCTTCGCCGAAGAAGTACTTCTCGGTCTGCTTGAGCAGGTACTGGCGGGCGCGGGTGTCGGCCATGTTGAGGCGGTTTTCGTTGATCAGCATGGTCTGGTGCTTGAGCCAGCCAGCCCAGGCTTCCTTCGACACGCTTTGCCAGATCTTCTTGCCGAGTTCGCCCGGCAGCGGCGGCAGGTCGAGCCCTTCCGCTTCTTTATTGAGCTTGACGCATTGAACCATGCGGGCCATGGGGGAACTCCTTGTTGTCGTGTGATGTAGCCGGCGCGGCGAAGGGGCCGGCCGTCGTGGTGCCGCTATTGTAGCGAAGCGGGGGCCGGCCTTCAGGCTACCCCCACCGCCGTCACAGTTTCTTCATCAGCACCATTGACTTGCGCTGCCAGTTATAGAGCTTGCGCTTGTCTTCCGGCAGGTCGTCCACGGTGGCGTGGACAAAGCCGCGCTTGAGGAACCAGTGCTCCGTGCGCGTGGTGAGCACGAACAGGCGGTCCAGGCCGAGACTGCGCGCGCGGCGCTCGATGCGCTTGAGCAGGCGCTCGCCGTCGCCGGTGCCCTGGGCTTCGGAAGACACCGTCAGGCAGGCCATCTCGGCCATGCCTTCGCGCGGGTAGGGGTAGAGCGCGGCGCAGCCGAACAGCACGCCGTCGTGCTCGATCACCGAGAAGTTGGCGATGTCGCGTTCGATCAGGTGGCGCCCGCGTGGCACGAGCGTGCCGTCCTGCTCCAGCGGCGCGATCAGCTGCAGGATGCCCCCGACGTCGTCCAGAGTGGCTTCGCGCAGGCTTTCCAGGTCAGTGTCGGAAATCATGGTGCCGACGCCGTCGTGCAGGAACAGTTCCAGCAGCACCGAGCCGTCCAGGTCGAATGGAATCAGGTGGGCGCGCGGGACGCCGCCCTTGAGTGCCTTGACCAGGTGTTTGAGATAGACGGCGACCTCGGCCGGCAAGTGGTTGTTCTGCAGCCGCTCGATGGCGGTGCGCAGCGACATTTCCGGCATCAGCTTGCCGACCGCGTCCTGCACGCCGGGCACCTCGGTGATAAAGACCAGCTTGTCGGCCTTCAGGTCGATGGCGGTGGCGCTGGCCACGTCTTCCATCGACAGGTTGAAGGCCTGGCCAGTGGGCGAGAAGCCGAGCGGCGAGAGCAGCACGATCTTGCCGTGCGACAGCGACATGCGAACCGATTCGCCGTCGATCTTGCGCACCAGGCCGGTGTGCTGATAGTCCACGCCATCGACAATGCCCAGCGGGCGCGCGGTGACAAAGTTGCCGGAGATCACCGACAGCTGGGCGCCTGCCATGGGGGTATTGGGCAGGCCCTGGCTGAAGGCGGCCTCGATATCCAGGCGCAGTTCGCCGGCAGCTTCCTTGGCGCACTCGAGCGCGGCGTTGTCGGTGATGCGCACGCCGTCGGCGAATTGCGATTCGACGTGGCGCAGCGCGAGCTGTTCCTCCACCTGCGGGCGCGAGCCGTGCACCAGCACGATCTGCATGCCCATGGCGTGCAGCAGGGCCACGTCATTGACCAGCGCGTTGAGCGTGTTGGCCTTGACCAGTTCGCCGCCAAAGGCGATCACGAAGGTCTTGCCACGGAAGGCGTGGATATAGGGTGCGACCGCTCGCAGCCAGTCGACGAACTGCTGGTGGTCGGGGCCGCCGCGCTCGAACGGGTCGGCGCTGACGGCAGGCGCCAGGGGCGCGGAAGGGTCCGTGACGGGCAGGGGCTCGTCCTTTTCGGACGGCGCGGGCGCGTCGGCTAGCGTGTCGGTTCTTGCATTCATGCCGCGGATTATAATCCCGGCCAATGTCAGCACAACGCCCCGCCAAACCTTTGTCGCCGGATCGGAAAACCGATGCCGGCCAGCCCGCGCCCAAGGTCGCGCCGTCTTCCGCCCAGCCCGCCGTCCAGCACCCGCCGGGACGGCAGGACGGGCGCCGTCCGCCCGCGCCGGCAGGCGGCTCCCCGGCCAAGCCTGGCGGAGCCGCTGGGCGTCAGCCGGGCCAGGCCCGGCCAGCCCGTCCGCAGCCCGCGAACGGTACCGCAACGCCGCCGCGCCAGCCAAGGGATGGCCGCGAGGCCGGTCCGCGCCGTACCGCGCCGCAGGTGGCGCCCGGCAGCCAGGACCGCCAGGACAGGGCAGAGCGCCAGGACCGTCCGCCCCGCGAGGCGAGGCGTCCGGTTCGCCAGGCCAATCCGCTGCCGCCCATCACCTTCCCCGAAGCACTGCCGGTATCGGCCCGCCGCGACGAAATCGCTCAGACGCTGCTGGCCAACCAGGTGGTGATCGTCTCCGGCGAGACCGGCTCCGGCAAGACCACCCAGCTGCCCAAGATCTGCCTGTCGATCGGGCGCGGCCCGGGCGCGGACGGCAGCGCAGGCCTGATCGGCCACACCCAGCCGCGCCGGATCGCTGCCACCTCCACCGCCAAGCGGATCGCGCAGGAGATCGGCACGCCACTGGGCGAGCACGTGGGCTACCAGGTGCGTTTCAACGACACCATGTCGCCCGGCGCCTCGGTCAAGCTGATGACCGACGGCATCCTGCTGGCCGAGACGCAGACCGATCCGCTGCTGCGGGCCTATGACACCATCATCATCGACGAGGCGCACGAACGCAGCCTCAATATCGATTTCCTGATCGGCTACCTGAAGGAGATCCTGCCCAAGCGGCCGGACCTCAAGCTGATCATTACGTCGGCCACGATCGACGCCAACCGCTTTGCCGAGCATTTCGCGCAGGGCGGCAAGCCCGCGCCGGTCATTGAGGTCAGCGGGCGCCTGTATCCGGTGGAGATCCGCTACCGTCCGATCGAGAAGGACAAAGTCGCGCCGGGCGAGGCTGCACCCAAGTCGGCGCAAACCAGGGATCGCGACCTGTTCGACGGCATCGTCGAGGCCGTGGACGAGCTGTGCCGGCTCGGCCCCGGCGACGTACTGGTGTTCCTGCCCGGCGAGCGCGAGATCCGCGAGGCCGCCGAGGCGCTGCGCAAGCACCATCCGCCGCATACCGAGATCCTGCCGCTGTTCGCGCGCTTGTCGGTGCAGGAGCAGGAACGTGTGTTCCGGCCTTCCAATGCGCGCCGCATCGTGCTGGCCACCAACGTGGCCGAGACCTCGCTGACCGTGCCGGGCATCCGCTATGTGGTGGATACCGGCATGGCGCGGGTCAAGCGCTACTCCTATCGCAACAAGGTCGAGCAGTTGCAGATCGAGGCGATCTCGCAGGCCGCCGCCAACCAGCGCGCCGGGCGTTGCGGCCGGGTGGCCGACGGCGTGTGCATCCGGCTGTACGAGGAAGCGGATTTCATCGCGCGCCCGCGCTTCACGGATCCGGAAATCCTGCGTTCCTCGCTGGCCGCGGTCATCCTGCGCATGAAGGCGCTCAAGCTGACCGCGATCGAGGCCTTCCCCTTTATCGAGCCGCCGCTGGGCCGCGCCATTGCCGATGGCTACCAGTTGCTGCAGGAACTGGGCGCCGTGGAGAGCGTGGGCGACGACGCCAACGCATTGACCCAGACCGGCCGACAGCTGGCGCGCTTGCCGCTGGACCCACGCGTGGCCCGCATGACCCTGGCCGCGCGCGAGCACCATTGCCTGCGCGAAGTGCTGATCATCGCGAGCGCGCTGTCGGTGCAGGACCCGCGCGACCGCCCGCAGGAGGCGCAGGAAGCCGCCGACCAGGCCCACCGCAAGTTCATGGACGAGAAGTCCGAGTTCCTGGGCTGGGTCAAGCTGTGGAAATGGTTCGAGGAGGCGGTGGCGCACAAGAAGACCAACCGCCAGCTGCAGGACCAGTGCCGCGCCAATTTCCTCTCGCATGTGCGCCTGCGCGAATGGCGCGACGTGCATTCGCAACTGCTGACCACCGTGACGGAGCAGGGCTGGCGCCTCAACGAGAGCGAGCCCACCTATGAGCAGGTGCACAAGGCGCTGCTTACGGGTTTGCTGGGCAACGTGGGCTGCAAGATCGAGGATGCCGACGGCCGTGGCCGCGAGTACCTCGGCGCGCGCGGCATCAAGTTCCACCTGTGGCCCGGCTCGCTGATCGCGCGCAAGGTCGGCCGCTGGGTGATTGGCGCCGAGCTGATCGAGACCAGCCGGCTGTTCGCGCGCACGCTGGCCAGGATCGAGCCGGAATGGCTCGAACAGGTGGGCCGCCATTTGCTGCGCGTGAGCTGGAGCGATCCCCACTGGGAGAAGAAATCCGGCCAGGTGATGGCCATGGAGCGCGCCACGCTGTACGGGCTGGTGGTCTACCAGCACCGCCGCGTGCACTACGGCCCGATGAACCCGGCCGAGGCGCGCGAGCTGTTTATCCGCCGCGGCCTGGTGGAGGGCGAGTTCGATACCAGGCTGCCGTTCTTCGCGCATAACCAGCGGCTGACGCGCGAGATCGAGAACCTGGAGCACAAGTCGCGCCGCCAGGACGTGCTGGTCGACGACGAGCTGATCTTTGCTTTCTACGACCGCCTGATCCCTGCCGAAATCCATCAGCAGGCCACGCTCGAGCAGTGGTACCAGACCGAAAGCGCGCGCGATCGCAAGCTGCTTTACCTGAACCGCGAAGAGCTGATGCGCCACGAGGCGGCCGGTATCACCACGGACCTGTTCCCCAAGGTGATGCCGGTGGCGGGCGTGGATATGTCGCTGACCTATCACTTCGAGCCCGGCAGCCATCGCGACGGCGTGACGCTGACGGTGCCGCTGTACGCGCTCAACCAGGTGCGCCCGGAGCGGGCCGACTGGCTGGTGCCGGGCATGGTCAAGGAGAAGGTCCACCTGCTGCTCAAGTCGCTGCCGCAGAAGCTGCGCCGCCATTGCGTGCCGCTGCCGGATTACGCGGCCGGCTTCGTCGATCGCCATCCGTTCGGCGAAGGCGAACTGCTGGATGTGCTGATCGCGGATATCCGCGAGCAGACCGGCACCATGGTCAAGCGCGCGGATTTCAAGCTGGAGACCTTGCCCGCCCATCATTCCATGAACTTCAAGGTGGTGGACGAGCATGGCCGGCAACTGGACATGGGCCGCAACCTGGCGCAGTTGCGCGCCGAGTTTGGCGGGCAGGCGCAGCAGTCGTTCCAGAACATCGCCGCACGCGACGTGCCGGCGGCTGAGGCGGGCCAGTACGAAAACCTGACCAGCTGGTCGTTCGGCGAGCTGCCGGAGCTGCTGGAGATCCGCAAGGGCAACCAGACGCTCTACGGCTATCCGGCGCTGGTGGATCACACCGCGCATTGCGAGGTGGAGGTATTCGACGATCCGCAGGAAGCCGTGCGCATCCACCACGCCGGCTTGCGCCGCCTGTTCGCGCTGCAATTGCGCGAGCAGGTGAAGTTCCTGGAGAAGAATATTCCCGGCCTGCAGCAGATGGCGATGCAGTACATGACGCTGGGCACGCAGGAGATGCTGCGCGACCAGATTGTGATGCTTGCCCTGGAGCGGGCCTGCCTGCAGGCGCCGCTGCCGCGCAACGAGGCCGAATTCGCCGCGCGCAAGGAAGAAGGGCGCTCGCGCCTGAACCTGCTGGCGCAGGAGATCGCCAGGCTGGTGGGCGCGGTGCTGGCCGAGTTCGCGACGCTGCCGCGCAAGCTGATCCAGGCCAAGCCGTTCGCGGCGGCGCATGCCGATATGCAGGCGCAGCTGACGCGGCTGATGGGCAAGAATTTCGTGGCGGACACGCCTTACCAGCAGCTGGTGCATTTTCCGCGCTACCTGAAGGGCATCGCCATGCGCATCGACAAGATCAAGGGCGATCCGGCGCGCGACACCCAGCGGCTGCAGGAAATCACGCCGCTGCTGCAGCAATGGCAGCGCGCCGAGACGCAGTTGCGGCAGCAGGGCAGGGGCGCCGAAGACGCGCGCCTGGACGAATTCCGCTGGATGCTGGAAGAACTGCGGATCGCCCTGTTCGCGCAGGAATTGCGTACGCCGGTGCCGATGTCGGTGAAGCGGCTGCAAAAGGTGTGGGAGGCCATGCAGCGCTGACCGGGTCCGCTCGCTCCGCGGGGGGCATGCCAGCCCGGGTGGAGACAGCAGATTGTGACCAAATGTTAGTTTGTTGAGCTACGTCATCGGATCAGAGTCCGAAAACGTTAGAATGATCGATTAAGTCATTGTTTAACGGTCTTATGTTCGCATTGCGTCGTGTAGTTTCCGGGTTTGCCGCCATCGGCACCCTGGCCCTGGGGATGGTAGCGGCGCCGGCGTCGGCGGAAGTGGTGGTGGTGCTCAATTCGGGTGACGCCACGGTCACCTTGATCGACAAGGACACCCAGAAGGTGCTGGAAACCTTTCCGGTCGGGAAGGAGCCGCACCACCTGATCGCCACGCCCGACGACAAATCGCTGATTGTTGCCAATGCGGTGGGCAACGACCTGGTCTTCCTCGATCCGGTCACCGGCAAGGTCCAGCAGCGGGTACCCAATATCGACGATCCCTACCAGATCGGCTTCTCGCCCGACCAGAAGTGGTTCCTGACCACGGGCAACCGTCTCGACCGGGTCGATATCTACCGTTGGGACGGCAGGGCGCTCAAGATCGCCAGGCAGTTGCCGCTGGCCAAGACGCCCAGCCATATCGCCTTCACCAACGACAGCCGCGTCGCTTTCGTCACGCTGCAGGATTCCAACGAGGTGGTCGCCATCGACCTGCCCACGCAGACCGTGATGTGGCGCATGAACGCCGGTTCGGCACCGGCGGGCGTGTGGGTCACGCCCGACCAGAGGTACCTGTTGGTGGGCATGACCGGCGCCGACTACGTGGCCGTGATCGACTGGCACACCCGCACCGTGGTCAAGCAGATCCAGACCGGCAAGGGCGCGCACAATTTCCGCGCGGTAGGCGACAAGCGCCACCTGTTCCTGTCCAACCGGGTCTCCGGCACCATCAGCATCATCGACCAGCAGACCCTGACCAAGGTCGGCGACATCACCGGCCTGCCGGCCGGCCCCGACGACATGGAACTGACCGCCGACGGCAAGACGCTGTGGGTGAGCTTCCGCTGGGCGCGCTCGGTGGGCCTGATCGACGTGGCCAGCCGCAAGCTGGTCAAGACCATCCGCGTGGGCCGTTCGCCCCACGGTATTTATTTCCGTACCCGGGCGCCGCTCTATTAAGGCAGCGGGGGCCGCGCCACCGGCGGGAACGCCTTGGCCGGCAAGGTATCGAAACTAGTACGGCCGCTGCCACTCCAATGCAGTCACAGGAAACCAGGACAGGCATCATGAGCAAGATTTCGCAGTCCTGGCTGCCCCGCGCGCTGGTCCGCGCGGCGGCAGCCGGGCTTGCTGCCACCGGGCTGGCGCTGGCCGCAGCGCCGGCTGGCTCGGCCGAACCCGGACGCGCCGCCGCACCGCAGGCCTGTCGCGCCGGCACGCTCTACCTGACCTTCGATACCGGCAGCATGAGCCAGGCGGCGCTGATCGCCGACACGCTGCGCCGCCACCATATCAAGGCCACCTTCTTCCTCGCCAACGAGCCCACGGTCAACAAGGACAGCTCGCTCGATCCGGGCTGGGCCCAGTACTGGAAGACGCTCGCCGCCGATGGCCATGTCTTCGGCAGCCATACCTTCGATCACGTCTACCTGCGCAACGTGCGCGACGGCAAGGTAACCATGCGCCCGCAGTTCGGCGCCCATGCCGGGCAGGACGTGGTCATGGACCAGCAAGGCTTCTGCAGCGAACTCAACCGTAGCGCGCAGGCGCTGCGCAGCCTGGCCGGCACCGCCATGTCGCCGCTGTGGCGGGCGCCGGGCGGCCATACCTCGCCGCAGACGCTGCAATGGGCCGAGCAGTGCGGATACAAGCATGTGGGGTGGGCGCCGGCCGGCTTCCTTGGCGACGAACTGTCCTCCGAGCGCTTTTCCAACCAGGCCCTGCTGGCGCGCGCGCTGCGCGACCTGCGCGATGGCGACATCGCCATGGCCCACCTTGGCATCTGGTCGCGCAAGGAACCGTGGGCGCCTGGCGTGCTGGAGCCGCTGATCAGCGGCCTGGAACAGAAGGGCTTCTGCTTCGCCACGCTGCGCGAGCATCCGGCCTATCGCGACTGGATGGGCGGCCAGGCCCCCGCCATGGCCGGGGGACGCTGATGCTCGACGCGCTCAACGCCTGGGTCGGCCAGGTCGAAGCCACCGTGTTCCAGGATGTCATCCTGCCCGTGGTGTACCAGGCCGGCCTGGGCGGTTATGCCGAGGATGCGTTTACCGGCACCGAATGGCTGCTGGTGGGGCTGGTGCAGATCGTGGTCATGGTGCTGATCCTCGGGCCGCTGGAAAAGCTTCGTCCGGTCGAGGCAGTGACCGACCGCGCCAGCATCCGCACCGACATCCTCTATACGTTGATTCACCGGCTTGGCCTGTTCCGGCTCGCCATGTTCTTCCTGCTCGATCCACTGATGGATGGGCTGGAAGGGCATCTGCGCCTGCTCGGCTGGCAGCGGATCAATGTGGAAGACTGGTGGCCGGGGGTAACGTCGATTCCGTTGATCAGCTTCCTCGTCTACCTGCTTTTGTTTGACTTGCTCGACTACTGGTACCACCGACTCTCGCATACCTATCGCTGGTGGTGGAGCCTGCATTCCCTTCATCACAGCCAGCGCCAGATGACGCTGTGGAGCGACAACCGCAACCACCTGCTGGACGATATGCTGCGCGACGCGGTCTTTGCGGCGGTGGCGCTGGCGGTGGGCGTGGAGCCTTCCCAATACGTGCTGCTGGTGGCGCTCTCGCAGTTGCTGCAGAGCCTGCAGCATGCCAACCTGCGCCTGCATTTCGGCGCCCTTGGCGAGCGCTTGCTGGTCTCGCCGCGCTTTCACCGCACCCATCATGCGATAGGGGTGGGGCACGAGGCGATCGGCCGGCCAGGCAAACTGGGCGGCTGCAACTATGGTGTGATCTTCCCGTGGTGGGACATGCTGTTCCGTACCGCGGTGTTCACCGATAACTATTACCCCACTGGCGTGCGCGACCAGATGCCGCCACCGGCAGGCAAGGGGCGCAACTATGGCGCCGGCTTCGTGTCCCAGCAGTGGTACGGCATCAAGCGCCTGTTGCGGCGCGGCTGACGCAGCGGACCATTTCCCCGCACGCCGCCTCGCCAACGCCGGACCGGCAACCGCCGGTCATGCACGCGGCTTCCGCGACACTTGAGACGTGTGCTAGTCTAGTTGTCCCCCCTTCCTGGAAACCCAGATTACTGCATGAACGATATTTTTCGCGCGCTTGGCCGTGCCCTGGTCAGCCAGTTGCATCCGCGCATGTTGATGCTCACCGTCATTCCTTTCCTGCTCGCCACCGGGCTGTGGGGCGGCCTGTTGCTGTGGGGATGGGAGCCGATCATGACGACCGCGCGCGGCATGCTGGAAGCCTCGGCGCTGACCAGCTGGATCTACGGCGCGCTCGACTGGTTTGGCATGCAATCCCTGCGGACGGTGGTGGCGCCGCTGTTCGTGATCGCGCTGATGATTCCGCTGGTGATCGCTTCCATGCTCGTGTTCATCAGCCTGTTCTCGGTGCCTGCGGCGGTGCGGCACCTGGAGCGCAGCTATCCTGACCTGGCCAAGGCCAGGGGCGGCAGCATGGTCGGCAGCGTGTTCCAGGCGCTGGGCAGTACCATGGTGTTCCTGCTGCTGGCGCTGGTGACGCTGCCGCTGTGGCTGATTCCGCCGTTCTTCGCGTTGATCCCGCCTTTGCTCTGGGGCTGGCTGACCTACCGCGTGATGACCTACGATGCGCTGGCCCAGCACGCCACCGCGGAGGAGCGCAAGACGCTGATGAAGCGCCACCGCGTGCCCTTGCTCATCATCGGCGTGGCGGTGGGCCTGCTGGGCTCGGCGCCGACGCTGATCTGGGTGTTTTCGGCGGCGCTGATTTTCCTCTTTCCGTTTGTGCTGGCCGGCACGCTGTGGCTCTATGTGCTGATCTTTATTTTCTCGGCGCTGTGGTTCGGCCACTTCTGCCTGCGCGCGCTGGAGCAGTTGCGCGCCGAACGCGCTGCCGCGGCGGCCGCGGCAGCGCCGGTGGTGGACGTTATCGATCTCGCGCCGTCCGATGTGCGGCGCATTGAACAATCCTGAAGCGAGGGCATCATGGGTTTCGGCCTGATCGTCATTGGTGACGAGATTCTGTCGGGGCGGCGCGAAGACAAGCATATGCGCCGCGCCATCGAGCTGCTGGCGGCGCGCGGGCTGGCGCTGGACTGGGCGGAGTACGTGGGCGACGAGCGCGCGCGCATTACCGCCACGCTGCGACGTACCTTCGCCGGCGACGACGTGGTGTTCTGCACCGGCGGCATCGGCGCAACGCCGGACGATCACACCCGGCAGTGTGCCGCGGCCGCGCTGGGCGTGTCGCTGGAACTGCATCCCGAAGCGCGCGAACTGATCGCGCAGCGCATCGCCGAGACCGCGGCGGGCGATCCGGTCAAGGCCGACCTGAACCTGCCGGAAAACCAGCATCGCTTCAAGATGGGCGAATTCCCCGCGGGGGCGCGCATCATCCCGAACAGCTACAACCGCATCCCGGGATTCTCGGTGGCCAAGCATCATTTCATGCCGGGCTTTCCGGTGATGGCCTGGCCGATGATGGAATGGGTGCTGGACCACTACTATTCGCACCTGTTCCACTTGGCGGTGCAGGTGGAGCGCTCCTTCCTGGTGTTCGAGGCGCCGGAGTCCACGCTGACGCCGCTGATGGAGCGGGTCGAAGCCGCCTTCGACGGCATCCGCGTGTTCAGCCTGCCTTCAGTGGGCAACGCCAAGCGCGGCGAGCTCTATGCGCGCCGTCATATCGACCTGGGCGTGAAGGGCCCCGCCGAGCAGGTCGAGCCGGCCTACGCCATGCTGCGCGAAGGCGTGCAGGCGATGGGCTTCGAACTGGTGGAAGTGGCGGCGCGGCGCCCGGGAGATCCGGCGGGGGACTGAGTCGTCCTATGGCGTCCTATGGCGTCACATGGCGGCGAAATGAAAACGGGACAGCCTGACTGTCCCGTTCTGCTTGTGGCGCAGGCCTTTCCCTGCTTCAGGCGCCGTGCCAGGGCAGGCCCCGGAAACACCAGCCTTCCACCGTCTTGCGGTGATGCTGTTCATCGCGGTTGCCTTCGAAGCCTTCCAGCACATCCATCGCGTACCGGTAGCCGGCTTCCGTGGCGACACGGGCGGCGTGCTTGGAGCGTGCCGCGCTGCGGCACAGGAACAGCACCGGCACGTCGGCGGGCACGCGGGCCTTGAGTTGAGCGACGAACGCGGCGTTCTGCGCGCCGCCCGGATAGCTGCTCCATTCCACATGCGCCGATTGCGCTTCCGGCAGGTCCGGCGTGCCGATCCAGTCCAGTTCGGCCTGGGTGCGCACATCGACCATCACGGCAGTGGCATCGCTCTGCAGCAGGGCGAAGGCTTCCTGCGGGGAGAGGGCGCCGAAGTAGGGTAGCTGGTTTTGCTGCTGGCGCTGGCGCGCTGCTTGGAGGAGTTCGTCTCGGGTGGTCATCGGAGTGACAAAATCGGTAGGTGGAATGGCGTCTCGGGGAGCCAGGCAACCATTCTAGCGCGCCCGGAGGGGCAGCCGGTGCGTTTGGCCGGGAACGGTAAAAACTTGCGCCGGGACACAGGCAGCAGCGAGGCAGCAGCGCATCCGCATCCGGATTTCTGCACCGCAAGCAGGCAAGCCCCGCCGGGCGCACGCCAGAATGATCCATTCAGGTGCATTGGCACATAAGTGGTGCAGATTGATGATCAAGTGCACCGTTTAGGTGTTTTTGCGTGCGGTGCCGGATGCGCCCCGTCGCGATCCGCGTGGTGCGCGAGGCGACCGGATTGCGCTGTATGCCATATGCGGCACCCGGAAGGCGCCGCAGTCCCTTGAACACGCCGCCCAGCTGCACTTTTTTCGGGAACGCAGGGATAACAAGGGGGTTGCCTTGGCACGCTTTCTGCTAACATTCCTCGTCCCTTTCGTGGCCGATCTTTATGCTGCCCCCGACGCCGTCCAGGCGCGACGCCATAGAGATCGACGCAAGAATGGCTTTATAGATTTCAGCCGAATTTCCAGGAGATAGGCATGGCCCACAGCGTTGCAGATGTGATGAAGCTTGTGAAGGAAAACGACGTCAAGTTCGTCGATTTTCGTTTCACCGATACCAAAGGCAAGGAGCAACACGTGTCGGTACCCGTGTCGCACTTCGATGAAGACAAGTTCGAAAGCGGCCACGCGTTCGACGGTTCGTCGATCGCCGGCTGGAAGGGTATCGAGGCTTCGGACATGCTGCTGATGCCGGATCCGAATACCGCCAACGTCGATCCGTTTTATGAAGAACCGACCCTGATCCTGACCTGCGACGTGGTTGAGCCGTCGGACGGCAAGGGCTACGACCGCGACCCGCGTTCCATCGCCAAGCGCGCCGAGGCTTACCTGAAGAGCACCGGCCTGGGCGACACCGCCTTCTTCGGTCCGGAACCCGAGTTCTTCATCTTCGACGGCGTGACCTGGAACATCGACATGCAGGGTTGCTCGGTCAAGATCAACTCGGAAGAAGCACCGTGGTCGTCGGGCAAGGAATTCGAGCACGGCAACAGCGGCCACCGTCCGGGCAAGAAGGGCGGCTACTTCCCGGTTGCCCCGATCGACACCTTCCAGGACATCCGTTCGGAAATGTGCCTGATCCTGGAGTCGCTGGGCATCCCCGTGGAAGTCCATCACCACGAAGTGGCTGGCCAGGGCCAGAACGAAATCGGCACCAGGTTCAGCACGCTGGTACAGCGCGCCGACTGGACGCAGCTGCAAAAGTACGTCATCCAGAACGTGGCCCACACCTACGGCAAGACGGCTACCTTCATGCCGAAGCCGGTGGTTGGCGACAACGGCTCGGGCATGCACGTGCACCAGTCCGTGTGGAAGGACGGCCAGAACCTGTTCGCGGGCAACGGCTACGCCGGCCTGTCGGAATTCGCCCTGTACTACATCGGCGGCATCATCAAGCACGCACGCGCGCTGAACGCCCTGACCAACCCGGGCACGAACTCGTACAAGCGTCTGGTGCCGGGCTTCGAGGCACCGGTCAAGCTGGCCTACTCGGCACGCAACCGTTCGGCTTCGATCCGTATTCCGTACGTGGCCAACCCGAAGGGCCGCCGTATCGAGACCCGCTTCCCGGATCCCCTGATGAACCCGTACCTGGGCTTCTCGGCGCTGCTGATGGCCGGCCTGGACGGCGTGCAGAACAAGATCCACCCGGGCGAAGCTGCCGACAAGAACCTGTACGACCTGCCGCCGGAAGAGGATGCAAAGATCCCGACCGTGTGCTCCAGCCTCGACCAGGCCCTGGAATACCTCGACAACGACCGTGAGTTCCTGACGCGCGGCGGTGTGTTCTCCAACTCCATGATCGATGCCTACATCGAGCTGAAGATGGAAGAAGTCACCCGCTTCCGCATGACGACCCACCCGATCGAGTTCGACATGTATTACTCGCTGTAAGGCGAGGCGTTGCCAGGTTGTGACCGGGCAACAGTTGCACCAGGAAGGGGCGGCTTCGGCTGTCCCTTTTTGTTTTGATCGCTGCTTTGATCGCTAGAATGGGGCTCCTCTCCCACCTTCCCTGCTGATGTCCATGGACGCGCTCGAATACCTGCCCCCCTCACGCCACCGGATGCACCGCTTCAGTGCCAGCATGCACGTATCGGCAGCCGCCTGCGCCATGCTGGCGCTGGCCTTGCTGTGCTGGAGCCGCCCGGCCCCGGCCCAGTCCGATATCTATGTCTGCGCCGGCCCCAACGGGGTGCCGGAGTATCGCAACGGTAACGGCGGCAAGGGCTGCAAGCGGCTGAGCCTGCCCGATGCGATCACGGTGYCGGGCGGGCGTGTGAGCACGCCGCCGGCAGGCAACGGGGCGGGGCCCGCGGTGGCGCCCGCGGCATTTCCGCGCGTGGACAGCGCGACCCAGAAGAGCCGCGATGGCGAGCGCCGGGCCGTGCTGGAGCAGGAGCTGCAAAGCGAGGAGGCCAAGCTGGCCGCGCTGCGTGCCGAGTACAACAACGGCCAGCCCGAGCGCCAGGGCAACGAACGTAACTACCAGCGATATCTCGACCGCACTGCCGCGCTGCGCGACGACATTACGCGCAGCGAGGCCAATGCCGCTGCGCTGCGGCGCGAACTCTCCAACTTGAGGGACTAATTCATGCATCGCCTGATTCGCAGCGTCACGCGCAAGGTAGCCTCGGCCGGGGCAGGGACCCCACCCGAGGGTGGGGCCGCGGTGCTGCCCCTGGGCGACGTGTCCTACCACCAGGGGCTGGACGTGGTAGCCAACCCCGTGTTGCTGGTGCGCCAGCCCGGCCTGCGCATCGTCTATGCCAATCCCGCCGCCGAGGCCAGCTTCGCGGTATCGCGCAAGGCCATGGTGGAACTGTCGCTGGCGGACTTGTTCGGCGCTTCGGAGGAGCTTGCCAGCATGATCGAGACCGTGCTTTCGCGGCAGTTCGACGCCCGCCGGCAGGATGTGGTGCTGCGCCCGCCGTTGCAGGAGCCGATGCACGCGCACGTGGTGATCGGCGCGCTGGACGCGAACGTCGACACCAGCACCGTGGTGGTGGAGGTGCTGCCCAACGAGCAAAAGGTGCGCAGCGAACGCGAGGAGCGCATCCTCGACCTCACCTCGGCCAACAAGGAACTGATCCGCAATCTCGCCCACGAGATCAAGAACCCGCTGGGCGGTATCCGCGGCGCGGCGCAACTGCTTGAGTTCGAGTTGCCCGATCGTGCGCTGCGCGAGTACACCCAGGTCATCATCAAGGAGTCGGACCGCCTGCAGACGCTGGTGGACCGCCTGCTGGAGCCGCACCGGCATCCGCATATCGTGTCCGACCTCAATATCCATGAAGTGCTGGAGCGCGTGCGCTCGGTGGTGCTGGCCGAGTTCCCATCCGGGCTGGACATCGTGCGCGACTACGACGCGAGCCTGCCCGACCTGCGCGGCGACATGGAGCAGTTGATCCAGGCCGTGCTCAACATCGTCCACAACGCTGCCCAGGCGCTCGCCGAGCGTATCGCGCGCGGCGATGCGCAGATCGTCCTGCGTACCCGGGTGGCCCGCCAGGTCACAATTGCCAAGCGTTTGTTCAAGCTGGCATTGGACTTGCATGTCATCGATAACGGTCCGGGCATCCCCGAGGATATTCGCGAACGCATCTTCTACCCGCTGGTGTCGGGCAGGGATGGCGGCAGCGGCCTCGGTCTCACACTCGCTCAAACCTTCGTGCAACAGCACGAGGGCTTGATCGAATGCGAGAGCCGGCCTGGCTGTACCGACTTCCGTATCCTGCTGCCACTGCATTGAGCGCATCGGCCACAGCAATTGGAACTGCACCAATGATTGCTGCCGACCGGCTTGCCAGCGGTGTGCGGCCAGGTTTACGGAAGACCAAATGACACCGAGCAGACAAGCGACGCACATGAAGCCGATCTGGATAGTCGACGACGATCAATCAATCCGCTGGGTCCTGGAAAAGGCCCTCGCCCGTGAAAGCCTGCTTTCGCGCAGCTTCACCAACGTGCGCGACGTACTGGCCGCGCTGGAAGATGACGAGCCGCAAGTCCTGATCTCCGACATCCGCATGCCGGGAGGCTCGGGCCTGGACTTGCTGCAGGCGCTCAAGGCCCGGCACCCGGGGCTGCCCGTCATCGTGATGACGGCCTACTCCGACCTGGATAGCGCGGTAGCCGCCTTCCAGGGCGGGGCCTTCGAATACCTGGCCAAACCCTTCGACGTCGACAAGGCAGTCGAACTGATCCGTCGCGCGCTGCAGGAAAGCCTGCGCGAGGAGGAACTGGAAGACCGCCTGGTCGACGCGCCCGAGATCCTCGGCCAGGCGCCGGCCATGCAGGATGTGTTCCGTGCCATCGGCCGCCTTTCCCAGTCCAACGTGACGGTGCTGATCACCGGCGAGTCCGGCACCGGCAAGGAGCTGGTCGCGCAGGCGCTGCACAAGCACAGCCCGCGCGCCAACGGCCCCTTTATCGCGCTCAACACGGCGGCCATCCCGAAGGATCTGCTCGAATCGGAACTGTTCGGACATGAGCGCGGGGCCTTCACCGGCGCGCAGACCATGCGCCGCGGCCGCTTCGAGCAGGCCGAGGGCGGCACGCTGTTCCTCGATGAAATCGGCGATATGCCGTTCGATCTGCAGACGCGCCTGCTGCGGGTGCTGTCCGACGGCAACTTTTACCGCGTCGGCGGCCACAATCCGCTGCGCGCCAATGTGCGGGTCATTGCCGCCACCCACCAGAACCTGGAAACGCGCGTCAAGGAAGGGTTGTTCCGCGAGGACCTGTTCCACCGCCTCAACGTGATCCGCCTGCGCCTGCCGCCGCTGCGCGAGCGGCCGGAAGACATTACGCTGCTGGCCCGTCATTTCCTGCAGAAGAGTGCCAAGGAACTGGGCGTGGAGCCCAAGCGCATGTCGGACGAGGCCCTGGCCTATGTTTGCACGCTGCCGTTCCCCGGCAACGTCCGCCAGCTGGAGAACCTGTGCAACTGGCTGACCGTGATGGCGCCGGCCCAGACCATCGAAGTCAAGGACATGCCGCGCGAGATGACCGGCACCGGCACGCAGCAGGGTAGCCCCGGCGCCCCGCGCCTGCCGGAGCCACGCGCCGAGGGCAGGGGCGAGGACGGAGATGGCCATGACGCCGTCGACTACGGCGCCGCGCCCCCCGCCCTGGGCGGGGAGGCTGACCCCGCGCTAGCCTATGCTGGCCGCGTGGCCGCCGCGGGCGGGATCGCCCGCTGGGAAAACCTGCTGGCAGGCGAGGCACGCGCCATGCTGGAATCCGGCCAGCCCGAGGTGATGGATGCGCTCACGCGCCGTTTCGAGAAGGCAGTGCTGGAGGCGGCCCTGGGCGTGACCCGTGGCCGGCGTGTGGAAGCTGCGACCCGCCTGGGTATCGGCCGCAATACCATCACACGCAAGCTCCAGGAGTTGGGCTTCGATTGAAGCAGCGTTGCTGCACGACACAAGAAACAGCCGGGCTCAATCCCGGCTGTTTTTCATTCCCGGTCCTGTCACCCGCGCGGATCAGCCGCGCGCGGCCAGCAGCAACGCCGCCATCTCGGCAAAGCCCTCGCCGCAAGCCGCCTCGGTAATGTACGCGGGCGTGGCGGGCAATTGCGGCAGGATGTCGCGGATATTGGCCACCCCGACCGACAAGGGGAAATGGGCAAACATGCTCGCGTCGTTGGCCGAGTCGCCGATAAACAGCCACGCTTCCCGTTCGGCATCCAGGTCGGCGCCCAGCAATTCCGCGGCGCACAACCGGCTCATGCTCAGCTTGTCGTGCTCCCCGAACCAGCCGTTGACATGGATCGAGCTGACCGTAGCGGTCATGCCGGCTTCGCGCATCAGGCTGACAATGCGGTCTACCGCTGCCGGGGGCAACGGCGCCACGTCCTCGGCATGGTCGATGGCGAGGTCGGCGGCATGCCAGGCCTGGTCCGAGGCCAGCGCGCAGCCTGGCACCTCTAGTACGATGCGCTCGCCCAGGGCATGGATGCGCGCGAGGTTATCCGCCCGGGTGGCCGCGTCGTCCAGGTAGCGCGTCACCAGCTTGCCCGCGCGCAAGTGAGAGTAAAAGGCACCGTTTTCACCAATGATGGCGTCCACCGGCCAGAGCCGGGTCAGGATCTCGGCCCAGGCGATGCAGCGGCCGGTCACCGGGATCACGTGCAGGCCGGCTGCCTTGAGCCGGTCCAGCGCCAGGTAGGTGGTCGCCGGCAGCCTGCCGTCGGTGGTGATGGTGCCATCGATATCGGTCAGCACACCGCGAACGCGGCGCAGCGCCGGCGCGGGAAGGGTCTGGATGGCTTGCATGGCCCAAGATTCTACCCTGTCAAGCTGCCGACAAATCGCTGTCATATTATTGTCATTTAGTGGAAAAGCCCGGTTTTCCTATCCAACCAGGCGGAGTAACATCCGGACGTCACAAAAGCTGCATACAGTCGGACGATTTTTGTCCCATGTCGCGATATAAAAACAGGAGAGCTTCCAATGACCGTCAAACGTACCGTGTCGACCCTCGCCGCCTTCGCCATGCTGATTGGCGCAGGATCGGCCAATGCCGCCGTCGAGATCCAGTGGTGGCATTCGATGGAAGGTGCACTCAACGACAAGGTGAACGCAATCGCCACGCAGTTCAACGGCAGCCAGTCCGAGTACAAGATCGTGCCGATCTACAAGGGTCAGTATGACGAATCGCTGGCGGCAGGCATTGCTGCCTTCCGTTCGGGCAACGCGCCGGCAATCCTGCAGGTATTCGAAGTCGGTACGGCCACCATGATGAGCGCCAAGGGCGCCATCAAGCCGGTGGCCACGGTCATGAAGGACGCTGGCGAGAAGTTTGACGCCAAGATGTACATCCCGGCGGTGGCTGGCTATTACACCTCGAACAAGGGCGAGATGCTGTCGTTCCCGTTCAACAGCTCGACCACGGTGATGTACTACAACAAGGATGCCTTCAAGAAGGCCGGGCTGGATCCGAACAAGCCGCCCCTGACCTGGCAGGAAGTGGCAGCCGATTCCGCCAAGCTCAAGGCTGCCGGCATCTCTTGCGGTTACACCACCGACTGGCAGTCGTGGGTGCAGCTGGAAAGCTTCTCGGCCTGGCATAACGTCCTGTTTGCCACCGAGAACAATGGCTTCGGCGGCACGGGCGCGCGCCTGGTGTTCAATTCGCCGCTGCACGTCAAGCATATCGCCAACCTGCTCGACATGCTGCAGAAGGGCTACTTTGTCTATGGCGGCCGCAAGGACGAGCCGAAGGCGAAGTTCATCGCCGGCCAGTGCGCCATGCTGACCGGTTCGTCGGCGGCGCTGGCGAATATCCGCAAGAACGCCAAGTTCGATTTCACCGTGGCGCAACTGCCCTACGAGCAAGGCGTGCCGGGCGCACCGCAGAACACCATCATCGGCGGCGCTTCGCTGTGGGTGATGGGCGGCAAGAAGCCGGAAGAGTACAAGGGCGTGGCCAGGTTCTTCTCCTACCTGTCGCGCCCCGAGGTGCAGGCTGACTGGCACCAGTCGACCGGCTACCTGCCGGTGACCATGGCAGCCTACGAACTGACCAGGAATTCGGGCTTCTATGACAAGAACCCCGGCGCCGATGTCGCGGTCAAGCAGATGATCGTCAAGACCACCGACAAGTCGCGAGGCATCCGCCTGGGCAATTTCCCGCAGATCCGTACCGTGATCGACGAGGAACTCGAAGCGGTGTGGACCGGCAAGAAGCAGCCCAAGGACGCGCTGGATTCGGCGGTGGCGCGCGGCAATGAATTGCTGGAGCGATTCCAGAAGACCGTCCGCGAGTAAGCGCCTGGTGTCGTGAGTGTGCAGAGGGCGGAGGCTTTGCCTCCGTCTTTGGTTTGAGCGGGCGCATGGCCGCGCTGTCCCCGATAGTTGATGCCCCGCGCTTGGCGGTGCTCAGGATGCGTGATGGAAAAACGGGTCGTATTCCAATCTTCATGGCTGCCCTATCTGCTGGTGTTGCCGCAGATGGCGGTCACGCTGATCTTCTTTTTCTGGCCGGCCGGGCAGGCGCTGTACCAGTCCGTGCTGAGGCAGGATGCCTTCGGCATCGACCTGCAGTTCGTCGGCCTGGAAAACTTCAGCGATCTGTTCAACGATGCGCAGTACCTGCACGCGTTCCGCGTGACGGCGGTGTTCGCCGTCGGGGTGACACTGGTCGGACTGTCGGTCTCGCTGCTGCTTGCCTACTTCGCCGATCGCGTGGTGCGCGGCGCCAGTGGCTACAAGTTGCTGTTGATCTGGCCGTACGCCGTGGCTCCCGCGGTGGCGGGCGTGTTGTGGATGTTCTTGTTCAACCCCACGCTGGGCGTGGTGTCCTATGCGCTGCATCAGTTCGGCGTGGACTGGAACTTCCTGCTCAATAGCAACCAGGCCATGTTGCTCGTGGTGTTGATCGCCGCGTGGAAGCAGATCAGCTACAACTTCCTGTTCTTCCTGGCCGGCCTGCAGAGCATTCCGAAGTCGTTGATCGAGGCTGCCGCCATCGATGGCGCAGGGCCGTGGCGGCGTTTCTGGTCGATCATCTTCCCGTTGCTGTCGCCGACCACCTTCTTCCTGATGGTGATCAACGTGGTGTACGCATTCTTCGATACCTTTGCCATTATCGACGCGGTGACCCACGGCGGACCCGTCAACGCCACCAATACGCTGGTCTACAAGGTGTACCAGGATGGCTTCCGCGGGCTCGATATCGGTGGCTCGGCCGCGCAGTCGGTGGTGCTGATGGGGATCGTGATTGTTCTCACGGTGGTGCAGTTCCGTTACGTGGAACGCAAGGTGCAGTACTGAAGGATTGGCAAAATGATAGAACGACGACCCCTTCTGGATTTTCTTTCGCATCTGCTGCTGCTGCTGGGCGTGGCGGTGGTGGCCTTCCCCGTCTATGTCACCTTTGTTGCCTCGACGCTGACCGCCGACGAGGTGCTGCAGGCACCGATGACGCTTGTGCCCGGCAGCCATTTCCTTGAGAACTATCGCACTGTGCTGGCAGCCGGCGTGGGCAATGCGGCCTCGCCGGTCTCCACCATGATGCTGAACAGCCTGATCATGGCCTTGGGCATCTCGCTGGGCAAGATCGCGATCTCGATCATCTCGGCCTTCGCGGTGGTGTACTTCAGGTTCCCGCTGCGCAAGACCTTCTTCTGGATGATCTTCATCACGCTGATGCTGCCGGTGGAAGTGCGGATCCTGCCGACCTACAAGGTGGTGTCGGACCTGGGAATGCTGGACAGCTACTTCGGGCTGACCATCCCGATCATCGCTTCGGCCACCGCGACCTTCCTGTTCCGCCAGTTCTTCCTGACCATTCCGGACGAGCTGGCCGAGGCCGCGCGCATCGACGGTGCCGGGCCGCTGCGCTTCTTCAAGGATGTGGTGCTGCCGCTGTCCAGGACCAGCATCGCGGCATTGTTCGTGATCCAGTTCATCTACGGCTGGAACCAGTACCTGTGGCCGCTGCTGATCACCACGCAGAAATCGATGACGCCGGTGGTGGTGGGTGTCACGCAGATGATCTCCCGTTCCGGGGACGCAGCGACCGACTGGAACCTGGTGATGGCTACCGTGATGCTGGCCATGGTGCCGCCCGCGATCGTGGTGCTGCTGATGCAGAAGTGGTTCGTCAAGGGCCTGGTCGAAACCGAGAAATAGGCGGGCGGGGCGCGCCAATGTGATGGTGTGCCCGCCACGCTTGCACCGCGAGAAAGAATAGCAATGGCAAAACTGTCGCTTCGCAATGTACAGAAGACCTACGCCGGCAACGTCAAGGTTGTGCACGGCATCGATATGGAGATCAACGATGGCGAGTTCATCGTCATCGTCGGCCCGTCGGGCTGCGGCAAATCCACGCTGCTGCGCATGGTGGCCGGGCTAGAGTCCATCAGCGGCGGCGAGGTCCATATTGGCGGGAAGATGGTCAACAACCTCGAGCCCGCCGAGCGGGACATCGCCATGGTGTTCCAGAACTACGCGCTCTATCCGCATATGAGCGTGTACGACAATATGGCCTACGGGCTGAAGATCCGCGGCATGGCCAGGAGCGAGATCGAACAGCGTGTGAACCACGCCGCCGGCATTCTCGAGCTGGCGCCGCTGCTGGAGCGCAAGCCGCGCGCGCTGTCCGGCGGCCAGCGCCAGCGCGTGGCCATGGGCCGCGCCATCGTGCGCGAGCCTGCGGTGTTCCTGTTCGATGAACCGCTGTCCAACCTGGATGCCAAGCTGCGCGTGCAGATGCGCCTGGAACTGAAGGAGCTGCATCGCCGCCTGCGCACCACCAGCATGTACGTGACGCATGACCAGGTCGAGGCCATGACGCTGGCTGACCGCATGATGGTGCTTAACGGCGGGCGCGTGGAGCAGATCGGCACGCCGCTGGAAGTCTATGCGCGTCCCGCCAGCACCTTCGTGGCCAGCTTTATCGGCTCGCCGCCGATGAACCTCGTGCCGGTCGCGCGCACCAATGGCGGCCAGGGCGAAGCGCAGATGCGCGTGGAGCAGAAGGAGGGCGCCCAAGGACAAGCCGCCACCCTTGGCCATCTGCCGATGGGTTTGCACCTGCCCGAGCGCGCGCTGCTTGGCCTGCGTCCCGAGCATATCGAGCCGTGCGCGGAGCACGAAGCCATTGCCCGGATCGACGTGCGGCTGGTCGAAGCGCTCGGCGCCGATTCCTTCGCCTATGGGACGCTGGGTGGCCAGCCGGTCGTGGTGCGGCTGGACAGCAATATGCCGGTGCGCGGCGGCGACCGTCTGCCGATCACCGCGTCGGCCGAGCACCTGCACTTCTTCGACGCCGATTCCGGCAAACGCATCGAGGCCTGACATGACCCGAGCCGCCTGGCCGTATCCGCGCCACATCGCCCACCGGGGCGCCGGCAAGCTGGCGCCCGAGAACACCCTGGCGGCCTTCCGCCACGGTGCGTCGTTCGGCTACCGCATGTTCGAGTTCGACGTGAAGCTGTCCGGCGACGGGCGTCCGGTGTTGCTGCACGACGCCACGCTCGATCGCACCACCAACGGCCAGGGCCGCGCCGATGCGCTGACGCTGGGCGAGATCGCCATGCTGGACGCGGGCAGCTGGCATAGCCCGGCCTATGCCGGCGAGCCGGTGCCCACGCTGGCGGCGATCGCGCGCTACACCCGGGCCAACGGATACATGGCCAACATCGAGATCAAGCCGGTGCCGGGCGCTGAATGGCGCACCGGCGCCGCAGTGGCCCTCGACGCCCAGGCACTGTGGGCCGGCAGCGATGTGCTGCCGCTGTTGTCGTCGTTCTCGGAAGACGCGCTGGAGGCGGCGCGCAAGGCCGCACCGGGCCTGCCGCGCGCGCTGCTGCTGGACAAGCTGCCCACCGACTGGCTGGAGCGGCTACGCCGGCTGGATTGCGTGGCGCTCGATGCCAATCACCGCGAACTCAGCGCCGCGGTCATCCAGGCCGCCCATGCGGCCGGTTTCCGGGTGGCCTGCTATACCGTCAACGACCCGGCGCGCGCGGCGGAGCTGCTGGGATGGGGGCTGGATGCACTGATTACCGACGCGGTCGACCTGATCGCGCCGCGCCAGGGCTAGTCCGCCCGGCACGGCACGCATGGCCGGTTCATGCAGGCTGGGCCAGCGCGTCGCGCACCGCGTCATCCACGCTCCAGCCGCGCCACATTTCCTCGGTCAGGGCCGGGTTGCGCGCCTGCGCCAGCAGGTCGCGCACCTCGTCCTTCACCCGCGCCAGCCGTAGCGGCACGCCGTGCGCTTTCGCGAATTCCGCCAGGTCGTCCAGGGCTTCAAGGGCGGTGCCGTCGAGGTCGGGCGACTCTTCGAGGCTCAGTACCAGGCCGTATCGGGGATGCTGGCGCGCCAGCGCCTCGCGCACGGTGCTCAGTATGGTATCGGCGTTGCCGAAGTACAGCGGCACCTCCGGGCGCGCGATCAGCAGCCCCTTGGGCGCGGTGGCCTCGGGGTGGCGCGCCATGTCGACAAAGTCGTGGCTATCCGCCCAGCGGCCCAGCCAGCTCACGTGCGGGCGCGACAGGCGGTGCAGCAGCATCGCCACGCTGACCCCGATCGCCAGCAGCAGCCCATGCAGCACGCCCAGCAGCAGCACGCCGGCAAAGGCGGTCAGCGCGACCAGGCGGTCGCGCCGCCATGCGAAATAAGGCCTGAGGCTGCCCGGGTTGAGGCTGTGTCCGACCGCGCGGATCACGATGGCCGCGAGCACCGGCTCGGGAGTGTGGGCGATCCAGGGCAGCAGGGTGCATACCGCGGCGAATACCACCACCCCGGCAACCAGTCCGGCGAGACGGCTTTGCGCGCCCGCCGATTCGTTGGCCGAGGTAGCGGAAAAGCCCGCCCCCACCGGCATGCCCTGGAACAGGCCTGCGGCGAGGTTGGCCAGTCCCAGCGCCGCCAGGTCCCGGTTGGGCGAGACGATGTCACCATGGCGCATGGCAAAGGTGCGGATCGAACCGTAGCTTTCGGCATACAGGATCAGCGCCAGTGCCGCGGCCAGTTCGCTGACCCGCATCCAGTCGGCTGTGGTCAGGTCCGGCAAGCGTGGCATCGAGAACTGCAGGGCGATATTGCCGACTGCCGCCACCCCATGCGACTGGGTCCAGCCGCTGACGTCGAGTGCAATGCCGGCGGCGATCACCAGCAGTGCGCCTGGCATGGCCCGCCAGCGCGCGAACAGGTGCAGCAGCGCCAGGGCGCCCAGGGCCAGCGCCGCGCCCGCCAGGTTCCAGTGGCGCCAGTTGGAAAGCAGGTCCCAGGCCAGGCGCAGGAAGTCACCGTGCGCCGGATGCTGGTCGAGGATCTTGGGGCACTGCTTGAGGACGATGGTCAGGGCCAGGCCCAGGGTAAAGCCACGCAGCACGGGTTTGGCGATCAGGTTGGAAATTGCCCCCAGGCGCGCCGCCGCGGCCAGCAGGAACAGGGCCCCGGCCATCAGGATGACCGCGGCGCCGAAAGCGGCGCGCAGCCCGGCATCGCTCTCGGAAGCGGCCGTGGTGGCTGCCAGCAGCACCGCGGCGGACGACGAGGTGGCCGAGACAATGGCAAAGCGGCTGCTGCCAAGCAGGCCGTAGACCAGCAGGCCTGCGAAGAGCGCGATCACGCCGGCTTGCGGCGGCAGTCCGGCAATGCCGGAATAGGCCACGGCTTCGGGCAGCAACAGGCCGGCGATAGCCAGTCCGGCAACCAGGTCCATCCGCCATGTGGCGAAAGGGGCGCCCGTCGCGGCGGTGTTGGTGGTGGGGGCGGGTATCATTGGCGGTCGTCCGTGCCGGTTGACGTGCAGGTTGGGAGAAGTACGCCGATCGGGCGGGCTGGCAAAATTCCCCTCGGCTAATGTGTCAAACGTGCTATTCTTACGCGAGTGAAGACTTAGGTCCTTCCACGCACAACTGACCCTTTCAGGGCAACTGAACATTAGGGCAACTGAACAGATCGGCACCCGCTGTGGTGCCGTTTGCATAATGATGCATGAATATGTTTCGGTTGCTACTCCTGAAAGAGTTGTTTGCGATCCGCTAACCGGTCAAGCCGTGTCGCGGAAGGTTGATAAACCCGCTTTATTCCGGCATTCCCGGATAATAGTGAGCGCCCCATGATGCAACAGTATCAGAGCAATTCGTACCTCTTCGGCGGCAATGCCCCCTATGTAGAAGAGCTGTACGAGGCCTACCTCCAGAATCCCACCTCGGTTCCCGACAACTGGCGCGCGTATTTCGACGCGATGCAGAACGTGCCGGCCGTCGACGGCTCCAACGCCCGCGATATCCCCCACGCTCCCATCGTCGCCTCGTTCGCCGAGCGCGCCAAGGCGGGCCCGATCAAGACCATCGTTGCCTCGGCCGACTCCGATATGGGGCGCAAGCGCGTCGCTGCCACGCAGCTGATCGCCGCTTACCGCAACATCGGTTCGCACTGGGCCGACCTCGATCCGCTCAAGCGCCAGGAGCGTCCGCCCCTGCCGGATCTCGACCCGGCCTTCTACGGCTTCTCGGAAAGCGATCTCGATATCGTCTTCAATGCCAGCAATACGTATTTCGGCAAGGAGTCGATGAGCCTGCGCGACCTGCTCAACAACCTGCGCGAAACGTACTGCAGCAGCATTGGCGCCGAGTTCATGTACATCAGCGACCAGGCGCAAAAGCGCTGGTGGCAGGAGCGCCTGGAAACCACGCGCTCCAAGCCGGTGTTCACGCTGGAGAAGAAGAAGCACATCCTCGACCGCCTGACCGCGGCCGAAGGCCTGGAACGCTTCCTCCACACCAAGTACGTCGGCCAGAAACGCTTTTCGCTCGAAGGTGGTGAAAGCTTCATCGCCGCCATGGACGAACTGATCCAGCACAGCGGCAGCAAGGGCGTGCAGGAAATCGTCATCGGCATGGCCCACCGCGGCCGCCTGAATGTGCTGGTTAATACGCTGGGCAAGATGCCGGCGGACCTGTTCGCCGAGTTCGAAGGCAAGCACGTCGACGACCTGCCGGCCGGCGACGTGAAGTACCACAAGGGCTTCTCCAGCGACGTCTCCACCGACGGCGGCCCGATCCACCTGTCGCTCGCCTTCAACCCGTCCCATCTGGAGATCGTCAACCCGGTCGTGGAAGGCTCGGTCAAGGCCCGCCAGGAACGCCGCGGCGAGCCCGCGGGCCATGCGGAAGTGCTGCCGGTGCAAGTGCACGGCGACGCGGCCTTCGCAGGCCAGGGTGTGGTGATGGAAACGCTGAACCTGGCACAGACCCGCGGCTACGGCACGGGCGGCACGATGCACATCGTGATCAACAACCAGATCGGCTTTACCACTTCGGACCCGCGCGACTCGCGCTCCACGCTGTATTGCACCGACGTCGTCAAGATGATCGAGGCACCGGTGCTGCACGTGAACGGCGACGATCCCGAAGCCGTGGTGTTCGCCATGCAGCTGGCCGTGGACTTCCGCATGGAATTCAAGAAGGATGTCGTGGTCGACATCATCTGTTTCCGCAAGCTGGGCCACAACGAGCAGGACACCCCAGCCGTTACCCAGCCGCTGATGTACAAGAAGATCGCCCAGCACCCGGGCACGCGCAAGCTGTACGCCGACAGGCTGACCACGCAGAACGTGGTGCCGGCCGACTTCGGCGACCAGCTGGTCAAGGAATACCGCGCCGCCATGGACGCGGGCAAGCACACGGTCGACCCCGTCCTGTCGAACTTCAAGAACAAGTTCGCCGTGGACTGGATGCCGTTCCTGAACCGCAAGTGGACCGACGCCGCCGACACCGCCGTGCCGGTGACCGAGCTCAAGCGCCTGGCCGAACGCATCACCACCACCCCGGAAACCCTCAAGCTGCACCCGCTGGTCGAGAAGGTCGTCAAGGACCGCGCCAACATGGGCCGTGGTGACCAGCCGCTGGACTGGGGCATGGGCGAGCATCTGGCCTTCGCCTCGCTGGTGGCTTCGGGCTACCCGGTGCGCATCACGGGCCAGGATGCCGGCCGCGGTACCTTCACGCACCGTCATGCCGTGCTGCATGACCAGAACCGCGAGCGCTGGGATGCCGGCAGCTACGTGCCGCTGCAGAACGTGTCGGAAAACCAGGCGCCGTTCACCGTGATCGACTCGGTGCTGTCGGAAGAGGCCGTGCTCGGCTTCGAATACGGCTTCTCCACCGCCGAGCCGAACGCACTCGTGATCTGGGAAGCCCAGTTTGGCGACTTCGTCAACGGCGCCCAGGTGGTGATCGACCAGTTCATCTCCTCCGGCGAAGTGAAGTGGGGCCGCGCCTCGGGCCTGACCCTGATGCTGCCGCACGGCTACGAAGGCCAGGGTCCGGAGCACAGCTCGGCGCGTATCGAGCGCTTCCTGCAGCTGTGCGCGGACCACAATATGCAGGTTTGCCAGCCGACCACGCCGGCCCAGATCTTCCACCTGCTGCGCCGCCAGATGATCCGTCTGTTCCGCAAGCCGCTGGTGATCATGACGCCGAAGTCGCTGCTGCGCAACAAGGAAGCGGTCTCGCCGCTGTCCGACCTGGCCAAGGGTCACTTCGAGACGGTCATCCCCGATCACGAAGAACTGAACGCCAGCAAGGTCAAGCGCGTGATCATGTGCTCGGGCAAGGTCTACTACGACCTGATCAGCACCCGCAAGGAACGTGGTGCCGGCGATGCCGCCATCATTCGCCTGGAACAGCTGTATCCGTTCCCGCACAAGGCAGTGGCAGCCGAGCTGAAGAAGTACCCCAACGCCAACGAAATCGTGTGGTGCCAGGACGAACCGCAGAACCAGGGCGCCTGGTTCTTCGTCCAGCACTACATCATGGAAAACATGGGCGAAGGCCAGAAGCTCGGTTACTCCGGTCGTCCCGCCTCGGCATCGCCGGCGGTGGGCTACTACGCCAAGCACAATGAGCAACAGAAGGCACTGCTGGATGCGGCCTTTTCCAAGCTCAAGGGCTTTGTCCTGACCAAATGATCGTGGCCGACATGGCGGCGCGCGCGAAGAGCGCGCACCGCCATGTTTTTTGCCGCTGCCCGAAGCACATACGAATACATCGAGGAAATACCTAGCCATGGCTATTGTTGACGTCAAGGTTCCGCAACTCTCTGAATCGGTTGCAGAAGCAACCATGCTGAACTGGAAGAAGAAGCCGGGCGAAGCCGTTGCCCAAGACGAAATCCTGATTGAAATCGAGACCGACAAAGTCGTGCTCGAAGTGCCCGCCCCGTCGGCTGGCGTGCTCTCGCAGATCATCCGCAACGATGGCGACACCGTGGTCGCCGACGAAGTGATCGCCAAGATCGACACCGCAGCCACCGCTGGCGCCGCCGCTCCGGCCGCTGCCGCACCGGCGCCCGCCGCTGCAGCACCTGCCCCGGCTGCCTCCGCGCCGGCCGCTGCCGCCAATCCCGGCGCCGTGGCCATGCCCTCGGCTGCCAAGCTGATGGCCGAAGGCGGCCTGTCGGCCAGCCAGGTTGCAGGTACCGGCCGCGACGGCCGCATCACCAAGGGCGACGTGCTGGGCGCAGCCACTGCTCCGGCCGCCGCGCCTGCCGCCAAGGCAGCACCGGCCCCGGCGCCCGCCAAGCCGGCGTTGCAGCAGGTTTCCGCCCCGGTGGACTTCGCCGTGATGGGCGACCGCCCGGAAGAGCGCGTGCCGATGAGCCGCCTGCGCGCCCGTATCGCCGAGCGCCTGCTGCAGTCGCAAGCCACCAACGCCATCCTCACCACCTTCAATGAAGTGAACATGAAGCCGGTGATGGACCTGCGCAACAAGTACAAGGACCGCTTCGAGAAGGAACACGGCGTCAAGCTGGGCTTCATGTCCTTCTTCGTCAAGGCCGCGGTGCACGCGCTGAAGAAGTACCCGCTGATCAACGCGTCGATCGACGGCAACGACATCGTCTACCACGGCTACTTCGACATCGGTATCGCTGTCGGTTCGCCGCGCGGCCTGGTGGTGCCCATCCTGCGCAATGCAGACCAGATGACCCTGGCCGACATCGAGAAGAAGATCGCCGAATTCGGCACCAAGGCCCGTGACGGCAAGCTCTCGCTGGAAGAACTGACCGGTGGCACCTTCTCCATCTCCAACGGTGGCGTGTTCGGCTCGATGCTGTCGACCCCGATCATCAACCCGCCGCAATCCGCGATCCTGGGCGTGCACGCCACCAAGGACCGCCCGGTGGTGGAAGACGGCCAGATCGTGATCCGTCCGATGAACTATCTCGCCATGTCCTACGACCACCGCATCATCGACGGCCGCGAAGCCGTGCTGGGCCTGGTCGCCATGAAGGACGCGCTGGAAGATCCGGCACGCCTGCTGCTGGACCTGTGATCGTCTGGTAATCATCTGTATTGACTGAGGTCTTGCCCGCCGTGCCCGCGGAGTTGCGCGGCGCGGGCGGGCATGACGGACCGAAAAGTTGAAGGCGGCCTGGCGGGCGATGTTGCCCCGGTCCAGGGCTGCAAAAGGAATCTCCATGAGCAAACAATTCGACGTGCTGGTGATCGGTGCCGGCCCCGGCGGCTATATCGCCGCCATCCGTGCCGGCCAGCTCGGCCTGAACGTGGCGTGCTGCGAAGGCAATGCCTACGACGATCCCAAGGACGAGCCGCGCCTGGGCGGCACCTGCCTGAACGTGGGTTGCATCCCCTCCAAGGCACTGCTGGCCTCCTCGGAAGAAGTCGAGAACGTGCAGCATCACCTGGGCGATCACGGTATCACCGTGGGTGACGTCAAGGTCGACGTGGCCAAGATGCTCAAGCGCAAGGACGAAATCGTCGGCAAGATGACCAAGGGCATCGAGTTCCTGTTCCGCAAGAACAAGGTCACGCTGCTCAAGGGCTACGGCAGGTTCGTCGGCAAGAGCGCCGATGGCTTCCAGGTCGAAGTCGCTGGCAAGGCCGGTACCGAAGTCGTGACGGCCAGGCAGGTCATCATCGCCACCGGCTCCAAGGCGCGTCACCTGCCGGGCGTTCCCGTCGACAACGTGCTGGTCAGCGATAACGAAGGCGCGCTCAAGTTCTCCGGCGTGCCGAAGAAGCTGGGCGTGATCGGCGCCGGCGTGATCGGCCTCGAGCTGGGCTCCGTGTGGCGCCGCCTGGGTGCCGAAGTGACCGTGCTGGAAGCGCTGCCCGCGTTCCTGGGCRCCGCCGACGAAGGCGTGGCCAAGGAAGCGCAGAAGCTGCTGACCAAGCAAGGCCTGAAGTTCAGCCTGGGCGTGACGGTCAATGAAGTCAAGACCGGCAAGGACAACGTCACGGTCAGCTACACCGACAAGGACGGCGCTGCCCAGACCCTGGAAGTGGATCGCCTGATCGTGTCGGTTGGCCGCGTGCCCAACACCGACAACCTCGGCCTCGACGCCATCGGCCTGGCTGCCGACCAGCGCGGCTTTATCGAGGTGGACGAGCACTGCGCCACCAAGGTGCCGGGCCTGTGGGCCATCGGCGACGTGGTGCGCGGCCCGATGCTCGCGCACAAGGCCGAGGACGAAGGCGTGGCGGTTGCCGAGCGCATCGTCGGCCAGAAGCCGCACATCGACTACAACTGCATTCCCTGGGTGATCTACACCTTCCCGGAAATCGCATGGGTGGGCAAGACCGAACAGCAACTCAAGGCCGAAGGCCGCGAGTACAAGTCCGGCCAGTTCCCCTTCATGGCCAACGGCCGCGCGCTGGGCATGGGTCATTCGGACGGCTTCGTCAAGATGCTGGCCGATGCGAAGACCGACGAGATCCTGGGCGTGCACGTGGTTGCAGCAAACGCGTCGGACCTGATCGCCGAAGCCGTGGTGGCGATGGAGTTCAAGGCCGCCAGCGAAGACATCGGCCGCACCTGCCACCCGCATCCGTCGATGTCGGAAGTCATGCGCGAAGCCGCACTCGCTGTCGACAAGCGCCAGCTCAATATGTAAGGCATTCGCCTTCGTATTGTTGAGTACCGGCGCGCCGCTCCAGCGGCGCGCCGTTTTCGCTTTCGGGGCGACAGGGGCAGATTGCCCCGCCGTGTGTCCCCGATCCTCATCCAGGCCGGAGCCTGCCGGCATCCGGCGCGAGCAGTCAGCATGAACGTCCGTGAGTACTACGAGCAGGAACTGAAGCAACGCGGCTACACGTCCGATGAGGCGCAACTGCGCGCCGTCGAGCGGCTGCAGCAATGCTATGACGAGTGGGTCGCATACAAGAGCCGGCGCAACAGCACGCTGAAGAAGCTGCTGGTGCATCCGGATGTGCCCAAGGGCGTCTACCTGTGGGGTGGGGTGGGGCGGGGCAAGTCCTTCCTGATGGACAGCTTCTATACCTGCGTGCCGCTGGTGCGCAAGACGCGCCTGCACTTCCATGAATTCATGCGCGAAGTCCATCGCCAGCTGGAAGAGCTGCGCGGCCGCCCGGACCCGCTGGACGAACTGGCCAAGCGCATCGCGCGGCGTTTCCGCCTGATCTGCTTCGATGAATTCCACGTCAGCGATGTGGCCGATGCGATGATCCTGCACCGCCTGCTGCAGCAACTGTTCGACAACGGCGTGCAGTTCGTGATGACGTCCAACTACCGGCCGGACCTGCTGTATCCGGATGGACTGCATCGTGACCGCGTGCTGCCGGCGATCTCGCTGTTGCAGCAGAAGCTCGACGTGCTCAATGTGGACGCCGGCATCGACTACCGCAAGCGAGCGCTCGAACAGGTCGATGCGTATCACACGCCGCTGGGCCCCGAGGCCAGCTCGGCGCTGCGCCACGCCTTTACCAGCATCGCCGGCGTGGCCGATGAATCGCCCATCCTGCATATCGAACACCGCGAACTGCGCGCGCTGCGCAAGGCGGGTGGAGCGGTCTGGTTCGATTTCAATACGCTGTGCGGCGGCCCGCGCTCGCAGAACGATTATCTGGAGCTGGCCACCCAGTTCCACACGGTGATTCTTTCCGATGTGCCCAGGATGACGCCGCGCATGTCCTCCGAAGCGCGGCGCTTCACCTGGTTGATCGACGTCTTCTACGATCACAAGGTCAAGCTGCTGATCTCGGCGGAAGTGCCTGCCGATGAACTTTATACCGAAGGCCAGATGTCCAACGAGTTCAGCCGCACGGTCTCGCGCATCATCGAGATGCAATCGCGCGAATACCTCGAAGCGCCGCGCCGTACGGTCGATACCTCGCTGACCTGAGGCGGCCATCCCGCCGCACGCTTGATCTGTATCAAGGCGGCTTGCAGCCGGGGCTCTTACCATGCAGTTGGTAAAAATGAGTCCCGATGCCGCCTTCTCCTGCCTGTTCCTTGTCCAATCCGCCACCTGCCAGCGCAGGCGGCGCGTCGGCGGCCGTCGCGCATGAAGGCTGTTTTCACTGCGGCCAGCCGTTGCCGGCCGCCGAGCCGGCCCTGCACGCCAGCATCGACGGCAAGGACCGATCCTTCTGCTGCGGCGGTTGCCAGGCCCTGGCGCAGACCCTGCACGCGGCCGGGTTCGGGCACTTGTATGGCGATCAGGCCCGCTTCGCCCGACCCATCGACGACGCGGCGCGGCGCGAGGCCGAGCCCGTGTGGTCCGCCTATGACACTGAAGAGTTGCGGGCCCAGTTCGTGCGCCCGCTCGATGAGCGCCGTGCCGAAATCACGCTGGCGCCGGAGAATATCCGTTGCGCGGCCTGTGCCTGGCTGATCGAGCAGCACCTGGGCAGCCTGCCGGGCGTGGAATCGGTGATCGCCAATGTGGCGACCCGCCGCGTGGTGGTGCGCTGGCGCGCGGCTGAACAGCCTGTTTCCGCCTTGCTCGCCGCGCTGGCCGGCATTGGTTACCTGGCGTGGCCGTTCGAGCTATCGCGCTCGGACCAGCATGACCGCCACGCGCGCCGTGGCCTGCTGATGCGCATGGCGGTAGCCATGCTGGGCATGATGCAGGTGATGATGTACGCCTGGCCCATCTACACCCATGAAGCCACCATCGATCCCGGCCAGCTGCAGTTGATGCGCTGGGCCAGCCTGGTGCTGACGCTGCCGGTGGTGCTGTACTCGGCTTCGCCGATCTTCGCCGGGGCGTGGCGCAGCCTCAGGCAGCGCCACCTTGGCATGGACGTGCCAGTGGCGATCGGCGTCGGTGCGGGCTTTCTCGCCAGCAGCGTGGCCACGCTGCGGGGCACCGGCGAGGTGTACTTCGATTCGGTCACCATGTTCGTGGCGTTCCTGCTACTGGCGCGTTACCTGGAATTGCGCGTGCGCCAGGCATCGCGCAGCGGCGCGGAGATGCTGGCACGGCAGCTGCCGGCCACCTGCGAGCGCCTGCCGGCCAAGGGCGGGGCGGGCGAGCGGGTGCCGGTGGCCCGCCTGCGCGCGGGCGACCTGATTCGTGTCAAGGCCGGTGAGGTGGTGCCCGCCGATGCCACCGTTGTCGCCGGCGCCAGCGAACTGGACGAGTCCATGCTGACGGGCGAGAGCCGCCCGGTGCCGCGTGGCATCGGCGATCCGGTGCTGGCCGGCTGCTTCAATACCGCTAGTCCGCTTGAGTTGCGCGTGGCGCAGGCAGGCGCGGCGACCCGGCTGGCCGAAATCGTCGCCGTGCTGGACCGCGCGCTGGCCGAGAAGCCGCGCCTGGCCACCCTGGCCGACCGTGTGGCGGGCTGGTTCGTCGGCATCCTGCTGGTGCTGGCCGCGCTGGCCGGCACCGTATGGTGGGCCTGGATCGACCCGTCGCGCGCGCTGCTGGTGACGGTGGCGGTGCTGGTGGTGAGCTGCCCGTGCGCGCTCTCGCTGGCTACGCCTGCCGCGCTGGCCGCCGCGGGCGCCGCGCTTTCGCGCCGGGGCTTGTTGTTGACGCGTGGCCATGCGCTGGAGACGCTGGCCAGCGTGACGGACGTGGTGCTCGACAAGACCGGTACGCTCACGCAAGGACGTTTCGCGCTGGTGCGGACGCATCCCGTGGGGGATGCGGATCCTGCCGCCAGCCTGAGCCTGGCCGCGGCCATCGAACGCTCCGGCGAGCACCCGGTCGCGCGCGGCATCGTGGAGGCAGCGCAGGCGCAGGGGCTGATACGCGAGTCCCACGTTATCGGCGCCGTGCGCAATGTCCCGGGACAGGGTCTTGAAGCCGAGGTGGATGGCGAGTTGCTGCGCCTCGGCCGGCGTGAGTTCGTGGCCGCCCTGGCCAGCGGCGCGATGGGTAACGCCGGCGCGGATGCCACCCCGGCCGCTGGCGAACGTTGCGGTGCAACCCTGGTGTGGCAGGGCACTGCCGCCGGTGCGCAAGCCGTATACGAACTGGCCGACGTCGAACGCGCACAGTCGGCGCGATTGCTCGCGCAACTGCGCGTGCTCGGCGTGACCTGCCACCTAGTGTCGGGCGATACGCCGGCCACGGTCGGCTGGTGGGCCGATCATTTCATGATGCCGCGCCGCGAAGGCGGCGTGACGCCCGAAGGCAAGCGCGACTACGTGGCGAACCTGCAGCGCGGTGGTGCGGTAGTGCTGGCCGTGGGCGATGGCATCAACGATGCGCCGGTGCTGGCGCAGGCGCAGGTGTCGATCGCCATCGGCAGCGGCGCCCCGCTGGCGCAGGCCGGCGCCGACGCCGTGTTGACCCATGGCCGCATTGCCGAGATCGCAAACGCGCTGCAGCTGGCCCGGCGCACCCGCCGCGTGGTGCGCCAGAACCTTGGCTGGGCCTTTGCCTATAACGTGATCGCCATCCCGCTGGCGGCGACCGGCTATGTCACCGCCTGGATGGCGGGCATCGGCATGTCGGTGTCGTCGCTGCTGGTGGTGGCCAACGCCTGGCGCCTGCTGCGCGCGGGCAAGCCCGGAGACTGATGCATGGACATGCTCTACGTGCTGGTGCCGATGAGCCTGGTGCTGGTGGCCGTGATCGCCGGCGCGCTCTGGTGGGCGCTGCATGCCGGCCAATACGATGACCTCGACCGGCCCGGCGAGGCCATCCTGCTCGACAACGACAAGCCCTGATCCATCGCGGCCGCGCTTTGGCCGAAGCCGGCAGGATGCGCCAAAGCCGATTGCAGTGCCCGGCGGTGTTCACCACCCGCTCTCCTCATGTGCCCTTGATACAGATCAAGACGTCCGGAGCGTGTTTTTCCTACAGTCACTACATCAATTCATGTTTATCCAATCTGGGGGTCTGAATGGCTGTCACCGCCGCGTATTCTCGCGCCGACACCTTCAATTACGGCGTTGTGCGGCAATTTGCCGTCATGACGGTAGTGTGGGGGATTGTCGGTATGGCCGTCGGCGTTTTGCTCGCGGCGCAGTTGATCTGGCCGGAGCTTAACTTCAACACGCCATGGCTGTCCTTCGGGCGCCTGCGGCCGCTGCATACCAATGCGGTCATCTTCGCCTTCGGCGGCAGCGCGTTGTTCGCCACCTCGTACTACATCGTGCAGCGTACCTGCCAGGCGCGGCTGTTCTGCGGCCCGCTGGCGGCGTTCACGTTCTGGGGCTGGCAACTGGTGATCGTCGGCGCGGCCATCACGCTGCCGATGGGCTTCACCAGCTCGAAGGAATACGCCGAACTCGAATGGCCGATCGACATCCTGATCACGCTGGTCTGGATCGCCTACGCCATCGTGTTCTTCGGCACCATCATGAAGCGCAAGACCCGCCATATCTACGTGGCCAACTGGTTCTTCGGCGCCTACATCCTGACCATCGCCATCCTGCATATCGTCAACAACGTCGAGATGCCGGTGACGATGTGGAAGTCCTACTCGGCTTACGCCGGCGTGCAGGACGCCATGGTGCAGTGGTGGTACGGCCATAACGCGGTGGGCTTCTTCCTGACCACCAGCTTCCTGGGCATGATGTATTACTTCATCCCCAAGCAGGCCGGCCGCCCGATCTACTCCTACCGGCTGTCGATCGTTCACTTCTGGGCGCTCAACTTCACCTATATGTGGGCGGGCCCCCACCACCTGCAGTACACCTCGCTGCCGGACTGGGCGCAATCCCTTGGCATGGTGTTCTCGCTGATCCTGCTGGCGCCTTCGTGGGGCGGCATGATCAACGGCATCATGACCTTGTCGGGTGCCTGGCACAAGCTGCGCACCGATCCCATCCTCAAGTTCCTGGTGGTGGCGCTGTCCTTCTACGGCATGGCGACCTTCGAAGGCTCGATGATGTCGATCAAGACCGTCAACGCGCTGTCGCATTACACGGACTGGACCATCGGCCACGTGCACTCCGGCGCGCTGGGCTGGGTCGCGATGATCTCCATCGGCTCGCTCTACTACCTGATCCCGCGGCTGTTCGGCGAGAAGGAGATGTACAGCGTGCGCCTGATCGAGTTGCACTTCTGGATCGCCACCCTCGGCGTGGTGCTGTACATCGCCTCGATGTGGATCGCCGGCGTGATGGAAGGCCTGATGTGGCGCGCCACCCAGCCCGACGGCACGCTGACCTACGCCTTCGTGGAAGCGGTCAAGGCCAAGTACCCGTTCTATCTGATCCGCTTGCTCGGCGGCCTGTGCTTCCTTTCCGGCATGCTGCTGATGGCCTACAACGTGGCCCGGACCATCATCGGCAGGTCCGCCGTGGATGCGTCGATCCCGACCAGCGTTACCGCCTCCGCCCATTGATCATTCCAGGATGGAAACGATGTCCGAAAAAAGAAGCTTTTTTACGCACGAGACCCTGGAGAAGAACATCGGCTGGCTGATCCTCTGCACCATCCTGGTGGTCAGCATCGCCGGGCTGGTCCAGATCGTACCGCTGTTCTTCCAGCATTCCACCACGGAGCCTGATGCGGGGATCAAGCCATATTCGCCGCTGCGCCTGATGGGCCGCGATATCTATATCCGCGAGGGCTGCGTGGGCTGCCATTCGCAGCAGGTGCGCACGCTGCAGGGCGATGTCGAACGCTATGGCCACTATTCGACGGCCGGCGAGTCGGTCTACGACCATCCCTTCCTCTGGGGCTCCAAGCGTACCGGTCCCGACCTGGCGCGCGTGGGCGGTCGCTACTCGGACGACTGGCAGCGTATCCACCTGCGCAATCCGCGCGACGTGGTGCCGGAATCGGTGATGCCGTCCTATCCGTGGCTCGAGAAGGCGCGGCTGCAGACCAGCGATATCCGCGGCCGCATGCGTGCGCTCAGGCGGCTGGGCGTGCCCTATACCGACGCCGAGATCGAGCAGGCGCCCGCCACGCTGGCAGGCAAGACCGAAGAAGACGCGATGGTCGCCTACCTGCAGGAACTTGGCATCACCAAGCGCAACGTACGCGTGGATACCGCGGCGGCCCAGCCCGCGGCCGCGCCGGCCAGGGAGTAAGCCATGGCAATGATCACTGCGTTTTCCACCGTGGTCTCGCTGCTGGCGTTTCTCGCGATCTGCTGGTGGGCCTGGTCGTCCGGCCGCAAGGCCGCCAACCAGGAGTCGGCCATGCTGCCTTTCGCCTTGCCCGACGAGCCCCTGGCCGCGAGCCACGACGGCCGGCATCGTGCCGGCGGCGCAAACAATTCCAGGCAGGAACACTGAGTCATGAGCGACTTCTTCACGGATTTCTGGGGTTATTACATCGCCGCCATCGCGCTGGTCGGCATCGTCTGGTGCATGTGGCTGCTGTTCTCCCAGCGCAAGGTGGCCAAGGTGGTCGGTGCCACCGAAGACACCGGCCACGTGTGGGACGGCGACCTGCGCGAGCTGAACAATCCGCTGCCGCGCTGGTGGATGTGGATGTTCCTGCTGGCGTGCCTCTTTGGCCTGGCCTACCTGGTGCTTTTCCCCGGTTTGGGTTCCTACCCCGGCGTGCTCAAGACATCCAGCCGGGTCGAACTGGAGGCGCACCGCAAGGCGGCCGAGCAGCTGCAGCGCGAGGTCTATGGCAAGTACATGCAGATGGAAATCAGGCAGGTGGCGGCTGAACCGGCCGCGCGCGAGATCGGGCAGCGCCTGTTCCTCAACTACTGCGCGCAGTGCCACGGCTCCGACGCGCGCGGCAGCCGCGGCTTTCCCAACCTGACCGATAACGACTGGCTGTACGGCGGCGACCCCGCCACCATCGCCCAGACCATCACCAAGGGCCGCAACGGCGTGATGCCGTCCTTCGCCTCGACCATCGACGCCAGGCTGGCCGGCGACGTGGCGCAATACGTGCGCTCGCTGTCGGGCCTGGCGTCCGACCCGATCCGCGCCTCGCGCGGCGAGAGCACGTTCAAGTCCACCTGCGCGGCCTGCCATGGATCCACCGGCAAGGGCAACCAGGCGCTTGGCGCGCCCAACCTGTCGGACAAGACCTGGCTGTATGGCAGTTCGGAGGCGACCATTGTCGACGCCATCCTGAAGGGCCATGACAACCATATGCCGGCACAGGAGGAAATCCTGACGCCAGAGCGCATCCGCATGCTGACTGCCTACGTTTGGGGGCTGTCGAACAACGCGGCAGGCGCGGAGGGCGGGCAATGAACCGCGACGCCTGCCCTTGGAGCCGGTATGCCGGTGGGGATGATCGCCCATGAACGCCCGGGAACCGGAACCGCCGGGAAAGAGCGGGGCCACATGGGCGCCGCTTCGGGAGCCCGCATCGGCCACGGCGGATGCGGAAACCTCGGACGCAACGCTCTACGAAGTCCGCCGCAAGATCTATCCGCGCTCGGTCAAGGGTGCGTTTTCGCGCTGGCGGGTCTGGATGGTGGTCCTGACCCAGCTGTTTTTCTACGGCATGCCCTGGCTGCAATGGAACGGCCGCCAGGCCATGCTGTTCGATCTCGGCGCGCGCAAGTTCTACATCCTGGGCCTGGTGCTGTGGCCGCAGGATGTGATCTACCTGTCCGTGCTGCTGGTGATCTCCGCGCTATCGCTGTTCCTGTTCACGGCGATCGCGGGGCGCCTGTTCTGCGGCTACGCCTGTCCGCAGACGGTGTACACCGAGATCTTCATGTGGATCGAGCGGCATGTCGAAGGCGACCGCTTCGCACGCATCCGCCTGGACGGCGATCCGTGGAGCGCGCGCAAGCTGCGGCTAAAAGCCGCCAAGCACACGCTCTGGATCGTGATCGCGCTGTGGACCGGCTTTACCTTCGTTGGCTACTTCTCGCCCATTCGCGAGTTGGGTGGCCACGTGCTGAGCCTGTCGCTGGGCCCGTGGCAAACGTTCTGGACGCTGTTCTATGCCTTCGCCACCTGGGGCAACGCCGGCTTCATGCGCGAGCAGGTCTGCAAGTACATGTGTCCGTATGCACGCTTCCAGAGCGTGATGGTCGACCGCGACACCTATGTGGTGACCTATGACGCGGGTCGCGGCGAGCCGCGCGGCAGCCGCTCGCGCAAGGCCGATCACAAGGCTTCAGGGCTTGGCGATTGCGTGAACTGCAGCATCTGCGTGCAGGTCTGCCCCACCGGCATCGATATCCGCGATGGCCTGCAGTACGACTGCATCGGTTGCGGCGCCTGCATCGACGCCTGCAACCAGGTCATGGACAAGATGGCGTATCCGCGCGGGCTGATCCGCTACACCTCGGAGAACGCCATGCGCAGCGCGTTGCCCGAGCCGGAGGCGCGCAAGCGCCTGGTTCGTCCGCGCACGATGGTGTACTCCGTGATCTGGCTGGCCCTGGTTGCCGGCTTCATGGTGTCACTGGCGATGCGCACGCCGCTCAAGGTAGACATCATTCGCGACCGCGGCGCGCTGGGCAGGGAAGTGGAGGGGCGCTGGATCGAGAACGTCTATCGCGTGCAACTGATCAATACGAGCGAAGCGCCGATGCATGTGGCCATCCGCGCGGACAGCGACGACCTGAAGGGCCTGGCCGTGGAATACGACCACGCTGCCGGCAATCTCGCGCCCACGTCCAACCGCCTGATCCCCGTTCGCGTGCGCGTGCCGATCGAAGCCGCCGGCCAGGGTAACCACAAGATCCAGGTGACGGTGACCGCGGCAGGCGATGGCGGCGCAAGCGGTGCGCGGATCAGCCAGGGCACCAGCTTTATCGTCCCGCGCAACCTTTGAATCCAGAAAACTACAGGAGGCCTGATGATGCAGCAAAGCAATCCCTGGTGGAAGGAGCCCTGGCCCTGGCTGCTGATAAGCGGGCCCTTGCTGGCGATGGTAGCCTGCGGGGTCACGATCTGGCTGGCCGTGACACACCCGGACCAGCCCATCGTCGATGGCGTGTCGCGCCATGGACTGGTGGTCGAGAAGGCAGGCACCACGGCACGGCAAGCTGCGCCGGCCACGGCGCAGGTGAAGTGACCATGAGACTGCGCTGGCTGATGTGGGTGCTATGGCCCGGCTTCCTGGTTGCCGGGCTGACGACGGCCCTGGTATTTTCCATGGTCGATCCCGGTGACCTGCGCTTTTTCGGGCAACCGGTCGAGGCGTCGCGCGAGGCGGCCTACACCGTGGGCTTCCTGGTCGCGTGGGCGCTCTGTTCGCTGTCGAGTGGATTGACCTTGTACACCATGCCCACGCGGCTGGCGCAGACCGACGAACTGGAGTGAGGGCGATGCGCGGCTGCCAAAGCCGCGGGAGCCGGATGGCTCTGCGCGGCAGGCCGATGTTTGCCGGCCTAGCAGGACTTGTTGACGATCTGCTTGATGCCCGTCATGTCGACCAGCTTGACGTGGCGCTGGCGGATCTGGATCAGCCCGGCTTCCGCAAATCGGGAGAACAGGCGGCTGACGGTCTCGAGCTTGAGCCCGAGGTAGCTGCCGATTTYCTCGCGGCTCATGCGCAGCACGAACTCGGAGGCCGAATAGCCGCGCGCGGAAAGCCGCTCCGACAGGTTGAGCAGGAAGGCGGCAAGGCGCTCCTCGGCGCGCATCGAGCCCAGCGTGATCAGCATCACCTGGTCCTGCGAGATTTCCTTGCTCATCAGCCGCATGAACTGATGCTGCAGCGAGGGGAGCACATTGGACAGCGACTGGAGCTCGCCGAAGCGCACCACGCAGACTTCGGTATCCTCGAGTGCGGTGGCGTCCGATGCGTGCTGCATCTCGCCGAGGCCGTCGAGCCCGACGACTTCGCCGGGGAGGTGGAAGCCCGTGATCTGCGAGCGGCCATCCTCCATCGTCAGGTGGGTCTTGAGCGTGCCGAAGCGAATCGCATAGACGGCGCTAAGCGGATCGCCGAGGCGGTACAGGGTCTCGCCCTTGCGTACGCGCACGCGCTCCTGCACCAGCGAATCCATTTTTTCGAGGTCCTGCTGCGACATGCCGACGGGCAGGCAGAGCTGTCCCAGCGAGCAAGTGGAGCAGCGGGGCGACATCTCGGTAATGGGAATGGATGTTGGCAATTGGGGCCTGTCGGTTTAGCGCAATCAATCAAGCGCGGAGTAGCAGGCGCTGGGCTTCATATTGATAGCGCCTCCTGGAGGCCCGGGGGCGCGTTGGACGCATTTTACCGCGCCAGGTGATGTGGTTGGGAGGGGAAGTTGACCATAGGCGTACTTTTCAGCGTATTTACCCTGGCTTTGCTGGGCGGCGCGCATTGCGCGGCCATGTGCGGCGGGATTGCGCTTGCCGCCGAGCAGGGTGGTGTTGCAAGCGTGCCTGCCACCGTGCTGCGCCGGCCAGGCCATTGGCTGCTCGAGCTGCTGGTCATGCATGCCGGGCGGTTGAGCATGTATGCGCTGTTGGGGGCCTTGCTGGGCGCCTTGGGCGCAGGCGCCTGGAAGGCCCAGTACCTGCCGCTGCAACGCTGGATGTTCGGGGTCGGCAGCGTCATGCTGGTGTTGTCGGGTTTAAGGATGCTGCGCGGGCGCGTCGTGGCGGCTGCCTGGCTGGAGCGGCTGGCCGCCCGTGGCGCCGGCTGCTTGCTCCGCGGTTTTTCCGCCGCTGTCGCGCGCCTTGTACCCATGAGCTTGCCGCAGGGCCGGCTGCCGCGGCGCTACGGCATGGGACTGGCCTGGGGGCTGGTGCCATGCGGCATGGTCTATGGCGCCCTGGCGATGGCGCTGCTGGCCGGGAATGCACCTTCCGGGGCGCTGGTGATGGCCGTGTTCGGCCTGGGCACCTTGCCGAATCTATTGCTTATCTCGGGCCTGTCAGGCTACCTCAGGCAGTTGTCGCGCCGTCCGGCGGTACGTACGGGCGCCGGTCTCGCGGTGGCAGCTCTCGGCGTCGTCGGAGTGGCGCGTGCGTTGCTTTTGCCGGAGACGCTGGCCGCGCACGGCTTCTGCCTGGTCTTCTGATACGCCGCTTCATGGCGTATCGCGCACTTGGTCAGGTGACTGCCTGCGTGAATCGGTTGCAGGTTTGCCAGGGAATGCCATACAATCGCAAGAACAGCGATATCGCGCAGCGTATTTCATCGTGGCATCGTCAGGTAGCATTCGCACTCAGGGATGCATGCCAGAACACCCGGGTACGTACTACCGCCAGGGACCGTTCCCCATCCGCCGTCCAGTTCAAAAGATTATTTGGTTCAAAAGACCAGCCACGGCAGGGCGGGTGAAACAGGCCAGGCAGGCCCGATATCCGTATTTTCTTGCACCTGGAGCGACGGACGTCGCACCGGACAGGTCCGCCACATCAGGGGGAAGGCGCGACGCAAGGGCTCTGTCGACCGGCAGGTAAAGCCGGTGGCCGGGCGATCTCCCGCCGGACAGGTCCGGCACCCGATGCAAAAAAGAAAGCGCACGACTGCATGCATCAAGCATTGCAATTGGCTGCGCGGTCAGATGGCGGTGGCAATTCCAACCGCTGAACCCAATCTCCAGTGCGTCCGGGCTTGTCCGGGGCGCAGGTGCAAAGACAGGCTGCACGCAATCACATGAATACCCAAGAGGCGAAGATCGTCCTCGAGACCGCGCTGATCTGTGCGCAGGAACCCTTGCGCGTCCATGACCTGCGCCGGCTTTTTGCCGACGATGTTGGTGCCGATAGCATCCGGGTGCTGCTCGAAGAACTGCGCCGCGACTGGGAACAGCGCGGCGTGGAACTCGTGGCGCTGGCCAGTGGCTGGCGCTTCCAGAGCCGCCCGGTCATGCGCGAATACCTGGACCGGCTGAATCCTGAAAAGCCGCCGAAGTATTCCCGCGCGGTGATGGAGACGCTGGCGATCATCGCTTATCGGCAGCCGGTCACGCGCGGCGACATCGAGGAAATCCGCGGTGTCGCGGTGGGCACCGAAGTCGTGAAGAAGCTCGAGGACCGCAGCTGGATCGAGGTGATCGGTCACCGCGACGTGCCGGGCCGGCCAGCGCTGTATGCCACCACCAAGAATTTTCTTGATGATCTTGGCCTGCGCACGCTGGACGAACTGCCGCCGCTCGAAGATGTCCAGGCGCAGACGCAAGCCGCGTTGCTGAACCAGGAGCCCATCGATTTCGAGGCGCTGGGTACCGTGCCGGCCGGAAGCGACGAAGAAGCGTTCGCGGAGGCAGGCAGCCAGGCAATCGGGACCGGCATCGAGGCTCTCGATGCAGGTGACGTGCGCGAAGTAACCCGGCCGGCGGCGTCCGTCCCCGATGTCCTTGAGGCTGGCGCTGCGCAAGGCATCGCCGGTCTGGTGGATGCGTTTGAAAAGAAAGAGGCTCTGGTGCAAGCGCGAGCCGCGCCTGGGCCCGAGGCCGAAGTGCCGGCGACGCCGGAGCCAGGGATCGAGCCGGAGTCCGCCGAGCCCCTGGGGGCACGGCTTGACGACTCAGCCGTGGAGCAAGCCGTCGGTGACGGCGAAACCAATGAGCAAGCGGAAGCACCCGCCAACGGTTACCACGAGCAAGTGGCCTCCGGCGAGCAGGAGTCCGAAGTCCCGGGGGCGTCCAAGACGAATCCGGCGCACCCCAGCGAGCACGACGAGCGCGTGTCCAACTGAACACCATGCAACATCCGAATGTGAATACCTTGTCCGATTCTGTTGATCAAGACGTCCGCCAGGCGGATAAGCCGGCCGGCGATGCCGGCAACGGCGCCGAAGGCGGCGCCGGCACCGAGGGCGCGCCGCGCCGCAAGGGCCTGCGCCGTGGCTTGCGCAATCTGGTGGCGACGCGCCGCCAGGCCGCGCACGACCGCGACGGCGAGCGTGCCGCGGATGGCGAGGCCACTGCCGCCGCGGGCGGTCCGGATGCGGGCGCCGCGGCGGACGCGCAAGCCGGGCGTGGCGACGGCGTGAGGAAGGGACGTACGCGCGGCAAGCGCAAGCCCGCCGAAGGCGAATCAGTGCAAGCTGGCGAGCAGCAGGGCGAACGCCCTGCGCCGCGAGGCGGCCGCCGCCATGTCAGCGCCGATGCAGGCGAAGGCGTGAGCGAAGCCGGCGGCGAAGCAGCTGGCGAGCGCCAGCGCGACGGAGCCCGCGGCAATCCCAATGGCGCGCGCAAGCGCAGGCCGCAGCAAGGCCAGCAACAGGGCCAGCAGCAGGGCGCGGCCAGGCGCGGCGGTGCCGACGGGCAGCAGGGCGGCCCGCGCCAGGCGGGCAAGGGAAACAAAGGCAGGGGCGGTGCGCAGCGCCCGGCCCCGGGTGTGCCCGAAAAGGCACCCGCGGCCGTGGCCGCGGGCGGCGAGGACCTGTTCCGCTTCGTCATCTCCGGCCAGTACGACCAGGAAGATGCCAGCGGCGGCGCGCATGCCAAGGTCAAGCCGGTGCGGGAACTCTCGGCGGATGACGATGCGCCCAAGCTGCACAAGGTGCTGGCCGAGGGTGGCCTGGGCTCGCGCCGCGAGATGGAAGAGCTGATCCTGCAGGGACGCGTCTCGGTCAACGGCCTGCCGGCCCATATTGGCCAGCGCATCCTGCCGGCCGACCAGGTTCGCGTCAACGGCAAGCTGATTCACCGCCGGGTGTCGACCAAGCCGCCGCGCGTGCTGCTGTACCACAAGCCGGCGGGCGAGATCGTCAGCCAGTCGGATCCCGAAGGCCGTCCGACCGTGTTCGACAGCCTGCCGCGCATCAAGGCAGGGAAGTGGGTGGCCGTGGGCCGCCTGGACTTCAACACCGAAGGGCTGCTGATCTTTACCTCCTCGGGCGATATCGCCAACAAATTCATGCATCCGCGCTACGGCGTGGAGCGCGAGTATGCGGTGCGCACGCTGGGCGAGCTGGCCGAGGCCGATCGCCAGCGCTTGCTGCATGGCATCAAGCTCGATGACGGTGAAGCCAATTTCCTGCGCATCGCCGACGGCGGTGGCGAGGGCATCAACCACTGGTACCACGTGGCGCTGACCGAAGGCCGCAACCGCGAAGTACGCCGCATGTTCGAGGCCGTAGGCCTGACCGTGTCGCGCCTGATTCGTACCCGGTACGGCCAGTTCCTGCTGCCCCGCGGCCTCAAGCGTGGCCGCTGGCAGGAACTCGCGGCGGATGACGTGCGCGCGCTGATGGCATCCATCGGCCTGAAGGCGCCCGGCAAGGGCGATAGCATGCCCAAGGGCGGCAGCAAGGTAGGCGGCCGCCAGCAGCGTACCGAGGCGGCGATTGCCGGCATGCCGATGCCGACCGGCATGGATGGCCTGCCGCGCGTCAACAGGAATAACGGTCCGCGCGGCAGTGGCGCCGGCCGTGGTCAGCCCGATCCGATGCAGACCTCGATGGGTTATATCGGCGGCCCGACCTTGCTGACTTCGCACACCACCAAGTTTGGTGGTGGCGCGGCGGGTTCGCCGCGTGGTCCCGGTGGTCCGGGGCGTGGCGGTGGCCGGGGCGGCCGAGGCACGAATGGACCCATGGGCCCGATGGGGGGTATGGGCGGTATGGGTGGCATGGGCGGTGGCCAAGGCCGTTCCCAGCGTCGCGGCGGCGGCGAAGTCAACGGGAATGTGATGCCGCAAGCCGGCAAGCCCGGTGGCAATCGCCGTCCTCGCGGCGGTGGCCGTGACGGCAACCGCTGAAGCGATGGCGGCAGGGTGTGCCGGACGGGCCATACAGGGAGAAGAGCGGCGCAAGCCGCGTCCTTGGCAAGGCAAGTCCCCGCGCCTTTGCCTTTTGCACCGCGACAGCGTATAATCCAAGTCTATTCAAAAGTCATCCTGTAAAAGGATGGGCGAATGATGGGCATTGCGCCCATTTTTTTTTGCTTCGCCCGTTTCGTGTGCTTGCCGTGTTTCACGGCGCGCCGGTCGGGATGGCTGGCAGGCAAGCAGGCTGCAAGCCGCCAACAAAGGCGGCCGTGCCGGTGGGCTGGGTCTGCCACGGTATTGATGGCCATTATTCGGGAATACAGTGCATCTGGCAGATTTGATCGAAACCACCCTTAACGGCATGGGGTACGAGCTGGTTGAGCTCGAGCGCGCTCCGGGCGGACTCATGCGCGTCTACATCGATCAGCCTGAAACCGGCATCGTCATCGAGGACTGCGAGAAGGTAAGCCGCCAGCTTACCCACGTGCTGACCGTCGAGAATATCGACTACGAGCGCCTCGAAGTGTCCTCGCCGGGGCTGGACCGGCCGCTGAAGAAACTGGCTGACTTCGTCCGCTTCGCGGGCCAGGAAGCCAGGGTCACGTTGCGCCTTCCGGTCAATGGCCAGAAGAACTTCGTTGGCATCCTGCAAGTGCCTGCCGGGGAACCGGGGGAAGAGCAGATTGGCCTCGAGTTCGAAGGCCAGAACGGCACGGCACTGCTGGAATTCACCATATCCGATGTCGATCGCGCACGCCTGGTGCCGGTGATCGACTTCAAAGGAAATCAGAAAAAAGGGAACAAGCAATGAGCCGCGAAGTTCTGTTGCTCGTCGATGCGCTTGCGCGTGAGAAGAACGTCGACAAGGATGTGGTATTCGGTGCGCTGGAAGCGGCACTCGCTTCGGCAACCAAGAAGCGTTTCGAGGAAGACGTGGATATCCGCGTTGCCATCGATCGCGAGTCCGGTGAGCACGAGACGTTCCGTCGCTGGCTTGTGGTCCCCGATGAACAGGGCCTGCAGGAGCCGGACAAGCAGATCCTCATGTTCGAGGCACGCGAGCAGAATCCGGACATCCAGCTGGATGAGTGCATTGAAGAGCAGATCGAGTCGGTCGAGTTCGGCCGTATCGGTGCGCAAGCCGCCAAGCAGGTGATTCTGCAGAAGATCCGCGACGCCGAGCGCGAGCAGATCCTCAACGATTACCTGGATCGCGGCGAGAAGGTCATGACCGGTACGGTCAAGCGCGCCGACAAGAAGGGCCTGATCGTCGAGTCCGGCCGCGTGGAAGCGCTGCTGGCCCGCGACCAGATCATTCCAAAGGAAAACCTGCGCACCGGCGACCGTGTGCGCGCCTATATTCTGAATGTGGATCGCACCGCGCGCGGCCCGCAGATCGAGCTGTCGCGTACCGCGYCCGAGTTCCTGATCAAGCTCTTCGAGAACGAAGTGCCGGAGATGGAGCAAGGGCTGCTGGAGATCAAGGCGGCCGCCCGCGACCCCGGCGTGCGCGCCAAGATCGCGGTTGTGGCGCATGACAAGCGTATCGACCCGATCGGTACCTGCGTCGGCGTGCGCGGCACGCGGGTGACCGCGGTCCGTAACGAGATTGGCGGCGAAGCGGTCGACATCGTGCTGTGGTCGGAAGACCCGGCGCAGTTCGTGATTGGCGCGCTGGCGCCGGCACAGGTACAGTCGATTGTTGTAGACGAAGAAAAGCACAGCATGGACGTGGTGGTGGACGAGGAAAACCTCGCCGTCGCCATCGGCCGCAGCGGTCAGAACGTACGCCTGGCGTCCGAGCTGACCGGCTGGCAGATCAACATCATGACGCAGGAAGAATCGGCGCAGAAGCAAGCCGAGGAAAGCGGCGTGGTGCGCAAGTTGTTCATGGCCAAGCTGGACGTGGACGAAGAAGTGGCTGACATCTTGATCGACGAAGGTTTCTCCACGCTGGAAGAAGTGGCCTATGTGCCCATCAGCGAGATGTTGGAGATCGACGCATTCGATGAAGATACCGTCAACGAGCTGCGCAACCGCGCACGCGATGCGCTCTTGACGATGGAACTGGCCCGGGAAGAGAAGGTGGAAGAGGTGTCGCAGGATCTGCGCTCGCTCGACGGCCTGACCCCGGAACTGATCGGCAAGCTGGCCGAAGGCAACATCCACACGCGTGACGAACTGGCCGAATTGGCCGTCGACGAACTTGTCGACATGGTTGGTCTCGGCGAGGAAGAAGCCCGCGCGCTGATCATGAAAGCACGGGAACATTGGTTTAACTGAGGGACACGCTCAGGTAACGCTTGCAGAGGCTACTTGAGCGCGCATTCCGCACACGACTGTCCCGACGAATAAACCGAGCATTGAAAGGGTTTGAATGGCAAGCACAACAGTTGCCCAACTGGCCGCAGAACTGAGCCGCAGCGCAGCTGCCCTGCTGGAACAATTGCAGGCAGCTGGGGTGGGCAAGGTGACGCCTGACGACATCATCACCGAATCCGACAAGACCAAGTTGCTGGATTACCTCAAGCGTTCGCACGGGGCGGCCGATGACAGCGCGCGCAAGAAGATCACGCTGACCAAGCGCGAGACTTCCGAGATCCGCCAGGCTGATTCCACCGGCAAGACTCGCACGGTGCAGGTCGAGGTGCGCAAGAAGCGCGTCCTGATCAAGCGCGACGAGGCTTCGCCCGATGGCGCCGACGGCCACGACGTGGCCGAGCTGCAGATCGATGCGGCGGAACAGGCACGCCAGGACGAGGAAGATCGTCAGCAGACCGAGTTGCTGGCACGCCAGGAAGCCGAGTCGAAGGCACGCCAGGAAGCGGCTGAACGCGAGGAAGCCGAGCGCCGCGCCAAGCAGGAAGCACTGGAGGCGGAAGAGCGCCGCCAGGCTGAACTCGCCGCCCGCAAGGCGGAAGAGGAAGCCGTTGCCCTGCGCGCTGCCGCTGCCGCCAAGGCACCGGAAGACGACGACTCGCGCAGGAAGGCCGAAGACGACAAGGCGCGTCTGGCAGCCGAGCGCGCTGCCGCGCAGAAGGCTGCGGACGACGCCAAGCAGGCCGCCGACAAGGCGCGTGCCGAGCAGGACGCAGCGCGCAAGCGCCGCGAGGCCGCCGAAGCCGAGGCGCGAGCCATTCAGCAGATGCTGAATGCGCCGGCGCGCGTGCTCAAGGCGCCGTCGGAACGCAAGGCCGAAGAGAAGAAGGCCGAACAGACCGGCACGCTGCACAAGCCGGTCAAGGCGCCGGGCACCGAAGTCAAGAAAGAAGAGAAAAAGCCCGCAACGACGACTACCGCCACCGCTGCCACCACGGTCGACAAGAAGACCGGCAAGGTGCTGAAGGCTGGCACTTCCTCGACCTGGCAGGATGAAGGCTCGAAGAAGAAGGGCAGCGGCCTGAAGACCCGCGGCGATTCCTCGGGTGGCGTTGGCGGCTGGCGCGGCGGTCCGCGCGGCCGTGGCAACCGTCACCAGCAGGACGATCGCGGCACCAATTTCCAGGCACCGACGGAACCGGTGGTGCGCGAAGTGCACGTGCCGGAAACCATCTCGGTGGCGGATCTCGCGCACAAGATGGCCGTCAAGGCATCCGAGGTCATCAAGCAGATGATGAAGCTCGGCCAGATGGTGACCATCAACCAGGTGCTGGACCAGGAAACCGCCATGATCGTGGTGGAAGAAATGGGCCACAAGGCGTTTGCCGCCAAGCTGGACGATCCGGAAGCCCTGCTTGTGGTGGGTGGCGAAGACCACACCGACGCGGAGCAGCTGCCGCGTCCGCCGGTGGTGACCGTGATGGGTCACGTCGACCACGGCAAGACCTCGCTGCTGGACTACATCCGCCGTGCCAAGGTGGCGGCGGGCGAAGCCGGCGGTATTACGCAGCATATCGGTGCCTACCATGTGGAAACCGAACGCGGCGTGATCACCTTCCTGGACACCCCGGGCCACGAGGCCTTCACGGCCATGCGTGCCCGCGGTGCCAAGGCAACCGACATCGTGATCCTGGTGGTCGCGGCCGACGACGGCGTGATGCCGCAGACGAAGGAAGCCATCGCCCACGCCAAGGCGGCGGGCGTGCCCATCGTCGTGGCGATCAACAAGATCGACAAGCCCGAAGCCAACCCGGACCGCGTGAAGCAGGAACTGGTGGCCGAGCAGGTGCTGCCGGAAGAGTACGGCGGTGATTCGCCGTTCGTTCCGGTGTCCGCCAAGACCGGCGCCGGCATCGACGATCTGCTGGAGCAGGTGCTGCTGCAGGCCGAAGTGCTGGAACTGCGCGCCCCGACGGATGCCCCGGCCAAGGGCCTGGTGGTGGAAGCCCAGCTGGACAAGGGCAAGGGCCCGATCGCGACCATCCTGGTCACCAGCGGCACGCTCAAGCGTGGCGACGTGGTGCTGGCTGGCAGCGCTTATGGCCGCGTTCGCGCCATGCTGGATGAAACCGGCAAGCCGACCAAGGAAGCAGGTCCCTCGATTCCGGTCGAGATCCAGGGCCTGTCCGAAGTGCCGGCCGCCGGCGAGGAAGTCCTGGTCCTGCCGGACGAGCGCAAGGCGCGTGAAATCGCGCTGTTCCGCCAAGGCAAGTACCGTGACGTCAAGCTGGCCAAGCAGCAGGCTGCCAAGCTGGAAACCATGCTGGAGCAGATGAGCGAAGGCGAAGTGCAGTCGCTGCCGTTGATCGTCAAGGCCGACGTGCAGGGTTCGCAGGAAGCGCTGGTGCAATCGCTGCAGAAGCTGTCCACCGAAGAAGTGCGCGTGCAGATCGTGCACGGCGGCGTGGGCGGCATCTCGGAGTCGGACGTCAACCTGGCCACGGCCTCGAAGGCGGTCATCATCGGCTTCAACGTGCGTGCCGATGCCGGCGCGCGCAAGCTGGCCGAGAACAACGGCATCGACATCCGCTACTACAACATCATTTACGATGCGGTAGACGAGATCAAGGCGGCGATGTCGGGCATGCTGGCTCCGGAAAAGCGCGAAGTCACGCTGGGTACGGTCGAAGTGCGCCAGGTGTTCCGCGTGCCGAAGATCGGTGCGGTGGCCGGCTGCATGGTTACCGATGGCCTGGTCAAGCGTACCGCCCTGGTACGGGTGCTGCGCAACAACGTGGTCATCCATACCGGCGAGCTCGATTCGCTCAAGCGCTTCAAGGACGACGTCAAGGAAGTCAAGCAAGGCTTCGAGTGCGGTCTGTCGATCAAGAACTTCAACGACGTTCAGGAAGGCGACCAGCTCGAAGTGTATGAAATCACCGAGGTGGCGCGCACGCTGTAAAGCGTGTTGCGGGCGGCGAGCCAGTTGGCTCGCCGCTGCCTGTCTCGACAGAAGCGTATTGAATGGCCAAGAAAGGCAATATCTCCTCCCGTAATCTCCGGATTTCCGACCAGATCCAGCGCGATCTTGCCGAGATGATCCAGCGTGAGCTGCGCGATCCCCGCCTGGGGCTCGTCACACTGCAGTCGGTCGCGCTGACCCCCGACTACGCGCACGCCAAGGTGTACTTCACCGTGCTGGCGGCCGATGCCGCGGAAGTGGAGGGCATCCTCAACGAAAAGTCCGGCTACTTGCATTCGCTGCTCTATAAGCGGCTGCATATCCATACGGTGCCGACACTGCGCTTTTTCCACGATACCTCGGTGGAACAGGCGATCGAGATGTCCAAGCTGATCAAGGAAGCGAACTCCACTCGCGCAAAAGAAGACTGAAAAACGGCCCGTACTAACGGGCCGTTTTCTTGTACACCCCGTCTGTCGCGCCCGGCATCGCACTGCGTGCCGGCGTCACATGGTTCCCGTCATGACCGATCCCAAAAACAATCGCCCGCCCCGGCAGCCGCGCCGCGAGGTGCATGGCGTTCTGCTGCTCGACAAACCGCCAGGCCTGTCATCCAACGATGCACTGGTGCGTGCCAAGCGTCTGCTGCGTGCGCTCAAGGCAGGCCATACCGGCACGCTCGACCCGCTGGCCACCGGCCTGTTGCCGCTGTGCTTCGGCGAGGCCACCAAGTTCTCGCAGGACCTGCTCGAGGCCGACAAGACCTACGAGGCAGCCGTGCGCCTGGGCATCAAGACGGCCACCGGCGATGCCGAAGGCGAGGCGATCGCGCAGCGTCCGGTAACCTGCGATATCGAGGCCCTGCGCGAGGCAATGCAGCGCTTCGCGGGTGAGATCGAGCAGGTGCCGCCGATGCACTCGGCGCTGAAGAAAGACGGACGCCCGCTGTACGAATACGCGCGTGCGGGACAGACGGTGGAGCGTGCGGCGCGCCGCGTCACTATCCGCGAGATCACGCTATTGGATTGCGGCTTGCCGCAGACGCCCACTTTCAGCATGCGCGTGACCTGTAGCAAGGGAACTTATATCCGCACCTTGGCCGAAGACATCGGCGAGGCGCTCGGCTGCGGCGCGCATCTGAGCGGCTTGCGGCGTACCGCGGTAGGCGACCTGAGCCTGGCCGGCGCGGTCACGCTGGAGCAGATCGAGCAGCACGCCGATGACGAGCGGCCGGCCTTGCTGGCGCCGGTCGATGCCTTGCTGCAGCGCTGCGTGCCGGTGACGCTCGATGAGGCTGCCATGGCTCGCTTCCTGCAGGGGCAGCGCATCGCGCAACGCGACCTGCCCGCGGCTACCGTGCTCGCGGATGGCGAGCTTGCCCGCGTCTATGGCGATGAACCGCAACGACTGCTGGGCGTGGCGCGCATGCGTGAAGGGGCGCTGCGTCCCGAGCGGCTGGTCAAGCTGTAAGGAAAGCGGGGCGCGGGGGGAGGGGGCAAGGCCGATGCCTGGGAAGGCACCGGCCTTGCCGGCAGCGCTGGCTGCGCTTAGTGCGCCCCGGCGGCGGAGGCGTCCAGGTCGCCCCCCTTCTTGGGCTTGGTCAGCCAGACAAACACAACCAGCGCGAAGAACAGCACGCCCGAGATCCAGAAGATGTCGTTGGCGCCGAGCATGGCCGCCTGCTGTGAAATGCTTCGCTCGATCTGGCCATTGGCCTGGGCCTGGCTCATGCCCATCTCCATCAGGTGATTCAGCTGATCGGTGTAGGCCGGATTGTAAGAATTGACCTGTTCCACCAGCTGCGCGTGATGCAGCGCCGTGCGATTTTCCCAGATGGTGGTCGAGATCGATGCCCCGATCGCGCCGAAGGTGATCCGTACGAAATTGGAGACGCCCGAGGCCGACGGGATCTTCTCCGGCGGCTGGCCCGACAGGATGATCGAGGTCAGCGGGATAAAGAACATGGCCATCGCCGCGCCCTGGATCAGCGTCGGGATCATCAGCGTGCGGGTATCGACCTGCAGGGTGAAATCCGAACGCATCAGGCTGACGATGCCGAAGATGATGAAGGCCACGGTGGCAACCCAGCGGGCGTCCATCCTGGGCAGGTTCTTGCCGATCACTGGCGACAGCAGGATAGCGAAGATCCCGACCGGCGCCATCACGATGCCGGCATTTGTCGCCGTATAGCCGACGATGGTTTGCAGCCACAGCGGCAGGATCACCAGGTTGCCGAAGAACAGCCCATAGGCCACCGAGATGGCCACCACCCCCGCGCTGAAATTGCGGCCCTTGAACAGCGTAATGTCAACGACCGGGTGCTTCTCGTAGCTCTCCCAGACGAGGAAGAACAGGAAGCCCACGATGGCCACCACCGTCAGCACCACGATCGCGGTCGAGTGGAACCAGTCCAGTTCCTTGCCCTTGTCGAGCATCAGCTGCATCGAACCCACCCAGATCACCAGCAGTGCCAGCCCGATCCGGTCGATCGGCAGGATCTTGACGGGCGTTTCCCGGTCGCGGTAGATGACCCAGGTTGCATAGGCTGCGCCAAGGCCCACCGGGATGTTGATGTAGAAGATCCACGGCCAGGTCATATTGTCCGAGATCCAGCCGCCCAGCAGTGGCCCCATGATCGGCGCCACCAGCGTGGTCATGCCCCATAGCGCCAGCGCCATGCTGCTTTTCTGCGGCGGATAGCTCGATAGCAGCAGCGACTGCGACAGCGGGATCATGGGCCCGGCCACGGCGCCCTGCAGCACGCGCGCCGCCAGCAGGACTTCCAGGTTGGGCGCGACGCCGCACAGCCACGACGACAGCACGAACAGCAGGATCGAGGTGATGAACAGCCGCACCGCCCCGAAGCGCGTGGTCATCCAGCCGGTCAGCGGCACCGAGATCGCGTTGGCCACCGCGAACGAGGTGATGACCCAGGTGCCCTGGTTGGGCGCCACGCCGAGATCGCCCGAGATGGCCGGGATCGATACGTTGGCGATGGATGAGTCGAGCACGTTCATGAACGTGGCCAGCGACAACGAGATGGTGCCGATGAGCAGCTTGCCGCCCGAGAGCGGTGTTGGCACGCGGGGGCGCGCCGCCGGTGACGGGGCAGCGCCGCGCGCGGGGGTGGAGGTTGCCATGTTCAGGTGTTGGCTGGTTTGGCCGCCGAATGGGCTGCACCCGGCGCTGCACCCGGCGCCGCACCCGGCGCTGCCATGGGCTCGGCCGCCTGGCGGCCGCCATTGTTCAGCGAGACGATGCGGGCGATCAGCGCGTCGGCGTCCTGCGCGACCTTGTCATAGACGTCGGTCTGCATTGGCCGGGCAACCGTGGTGCTGGTCATCGCCGCGCCTTCTTCCTTGCGCACGTCGACGGTTACGTTCATCGACAGGCCGACGCGCAGCGGGTGGTCCTTCAATTGCTGCGGATCCAGGGCGATGCGCACCGGCAGTCGCTGCACCACCTTGATCCAGTTGCCGGTGGCATTCTGCGCCGGCAGCAGCGAGAAGGCCGAGCCGGTACCGGCCGAGAAGCCCTCCACCTTGCCGTTGTAGGTCACCTTGGAGCCGTACAGGTCGGCCTCCAGCGTGACCGGCTGGCCAGCGCGCATATGCGTGATCTGCACTTCCTTGAAGTTGGCGTCGACCCACACCTGGTCCAGCGGCACCACGGCCATCAGCGGCGCGCCCGGCGCCACGCGCTGGCCCACCTGCACCGAACGCTTGGCCACGTAGCCGGTCACCGGCGCCGGCAGGGTCGAGCGTGCGAATGCGAGGTAGGCGGCACGCAGGTTGGCCGCGGCGCGCTGCACATTGGGATGCTTCTCCACCGTGGTCTGGTCGGTCAGCACCTTGTTGGATGCCAGTTGCTCGCGCGTTGCCGACAGGGCCGACTGGGCCGCCGTCAGCGCCGTCTCGGCGTGCGAGATTTCCTCGCCCGACACCGCGCCGGAATTGGCGATGGCCATGCGGCGCTTGAGGTCCTCTTTCGCCTTGGCCACGTCGGCTTCACGCATCGCCACGTTGGCGGCCAGCGAACCGTTGTTGACGTAAAGGGTGCGGACTTCGCGCACGGCTTGTGCCAGTTGCGCCTCGGCCTGCTCCAGTGCGACCTGGGAGTCGGCGCGGTCGAGCTGGATCAGCGGCTGGCCGGCAGTGACCAGTTGCGTGTCGTCGGCGGCGATCGAGATCACGGTGCCGCCTACCAGCGGCGTGACCTGCACCACGTTACCCGCCACATAGGCGTCGTCGGTGCTTTCGAAGTGACGCGCGTACAGGCCCCAGTAGATGCCGTAGGCCACGCCGGCCACCACCACCGCGGCGGTGAGGGAAAGCAGCAGGCGCTTGCGCTTGCCGTTGTTGTTGACGGAGGCCGCGGGGGAGGCGGGAGTCTGGGGCGCTTGCTTGTTGTCGCTCATGATCGTCTTTGATGAATGCTGTCAGTACCACTGGTCTGGGCTGGTCTGTTCTTGCTGTGCATGCCCGCACTGCGAGGGCGGGCTCAGCCGCGCGCCTCGGCCGGCTTTTGCGTGCCTTCGGCTTGCTCCTGATAGCCACCGCCGAGCGCTTTCATCAGGCTCATCTGGAGGTCCAGGCGGCGCGCCTGGAGGTCGGTGGCAAGGCGGCGCTGCAGCAGCACATTGCTCTCGGCATTGAGCACCGTGAGCTGGGTGCCCAGTCCGGCCTTGTAGCGGATGATGGCCAGCGAGTAGGCCTTCTCGGCCAGGGCCAGCGCTTCGCGCTGGGCCGTGATCTGGGTGTCCACGCTGCGGATGCTGGCGACCGTGTCGGCGGTTTCGTGCAGCGCATCGACCAGTGCCTGGTTGTAGGTGGCCACGGCAATGTCGTAGTGCGCGTACCTGCCCTTCAGGTTGGCGCGCAGCTTGCCGCCCTCGAAGATCGGCAGGCTGACGGCCGGGCCGATGCCGAAGGTCCGGCTCATGCCCATCAGCAGGTTGGACGGATCCAGCGAGGCATAGCCGGCGAAGGCGGACAGGGTGACGTTGGGCAGGAATTCCGCGCGCGCCACCTCGATGTCCTTGCTGGTAGCCTCGACGCGCCAGCGCGCCGCGACCAGCTCGGGTCGGCGGCCCAGCAAGTCGACGGTGAGGTTGTCCGGCAGTTGCGGCGTGTCCTGCGCCAGGATGGTCGGGCGCTGGATCGCCAGGCCGCGGTCGGGGCCCTTGCCCAGCAGGGCGGCGATCTGGTTGCGCGCCAGTGCGATGTCTTCGTCCACGCGCAGCAGGTCGGTTTGCGCAGACGCCACCGTGCCGCGTGCCTGGGTGGTTTCCACCTGGGTATCCAGCCCCGCTCTGAGGCGCTCGCTCGACAGCTGGGTCAGGTCGCGGCGCTGGGCGATGGCGCGCTCGGCCACGTCGCGTTGCGCGTACAGGGCGGCCAGGCGCGCGTAGGCGCGGGCCACGGACGTGGTCAGGATCAGGCGCGAGGCCTGGCTTTCCGCCTCGGCGGCGCGGTCGTCGGACAATGCGGCTTCGAGCGCCGCGCGGTTCTTGCCCCAGAAGTCGAATTCGTACGACAGGCCGGCTTGCAGGCGCGCCTGGTTTTGCCAGGAGCCGGCCAGTGGCGTGCCTTCGAACAGGTCGGTCGCGGAGAAGCGCTGGCGCACCAGGCTGCCTTGGAAATCGACCTGCGGATACAGTGCGCTGCGGGTGACGTCGGCCATCGCGCGGGAGGCTTCCACGCGGGCGAAAGCGGCTTGCAGGTCAGGGCTGTCCTTTACCGCCTCGTCGACCAGGCCGCGCAGTTGTGGATCCTTGAACTGGTCGATCCAGTCCAGCGAGGGCCACTGGCCTTGCTGCGAGGGCAGGGTCCGGGCGCTGGCAAGCGAGGCCGGGGCGGTGATGGTCTGCGTGCTGTGCGAATTGCCGAACGCGGCGCAACCCGCGAGGACCGCGACCGCGAGCGCCGTCAGCACGAGCGTGCCGGCCCGGTGCCCGGCTGCGCTTGCGCGCGGGGACAGAGTGGAAAGAGAGGAGAGGGCTTGATTCATCTGGGTGCGGAGCGACGGAGCCTGATTATTTGTTCTTGTCGTTAAGAGATCGGGGCGGCAGCGGCCGGCAGGCATGGCAAGGGTACGCCGGGGGTATGTCACCGGGGGTATGTCAGTTACGCAGGCTGTCCGCTGTTGTTGCCGATGATCCGGTTCAGCATCGAGCGGAAAGTCTGAAGCTCGGCTGCGGAAAAATCCCGGAAATGCCGGTTCAGCACGCGGCAATAGATCCGGGGCAGCTCTTCCACCAGGGCCCGGCCGGCGGCCGTGATCGACAGGTCGACCACGCGCCGGTCGGCATCGCTGCGCTGGCGCAGGATCAGCCCGCGCTTTTCCATGCGGCTGAGCAGGCGCGTGACCGAACCCATGTCGGTGTTGAGCTCCCGGCCCAGGTCGGTCACGGTACTGCCACTGCCATTGGCCAGCATCATCAGGCAGGTGGCCTGGGCATGCGTGATATCCAGGCCGTTGACCTCCTGCTCCACGTCGTGCGACAGCACGCTCTTGGCACGGGCCATCAGATAACCCACGCTTTCACCCATGCGGTATTCGGCCGGGTCGAAGGGGTGGGTGTCATCGGAAACGGGCTGGGTTTGCTCGGACATCTGTGGACATCTCGCCTGGGTGTTTGTCGCTGCAATATTTGTCATGACAACTATATGTTCGCGATTCGCGATACGCAAGTCAGTCAATTTGCTATTGCGGATAACGCAATAATAAAATTTCGCCGGCACCCGAGTACTCCTTGCGCAACGCACGCATTTCGTCAGGTGCTTATGGCTCTACCTCGTTATGCGAAGGGCCACTCGCCAGTTGCCGGGCTTCAGGTAACCTCCGAAGGTTGGCCTCGGGTTTTGCGTCGCAGCATGCTATAATTTCGGGTTATCTTTTGATGCTCAGCCCCCAAAGCGAGACGCTGCAATGACCCGCGCCATCCGCAATATCGCCATCATCGCCCACGTCGATCATGGCAAGACCACACTGGTCGACCAACTCCTGCGCCAGACAGCCACCTTCCGCGACAACCAGCAAGTGGTCGAGCGCGTGATGGATTCGAACGACATCGAAAAGGAACGCGGGATTACCATCCTGGCGAAGAATTGCGCTGTCGAATACAACGGCACCCATATCAACATCGTCGATACGCCAGGCCACGCTGACTTCGGCGGTGAAGTGGAGCGCGTGCTGTCGATGGTCGACGGAGTGCTGTTGCTGGTCGATGCCGTCGAAGGCCCGATGCCGCAGACCCGCTTCGTCACCCGCAAGGCGCTGGCGCTGGGCCTGAAGCCGATCGTCGTGATCAACAAGGTCGACCGTCCGGGCGCGCGTCCGGAGTGGGTGATCAACCAGACCTTCGACCTGTTCGACAAGCTGGGCGCAACCGACGAGCAGCTCGATTTCCCGGTGATCTACGCATCGGGCCTGAACGGCTATGCCGGCCTGACCGACGACGTGCGCGAAGGCGACATGAAGCCGCTGTTCGAGACCGTGCTGGCCAAGGTGCCGGTCCGTGACGACAACCCGGATGGCCCCCTGCAGCTGCAGATCATCTCGCTCGATTACAACAGCTATGTCGGCAAGATCGGCGTAGGCCGCATTTCGCGTGGCCGTGCCCGTTCGCTGCAAGACGTGGTGGTCAAGTTCGGTCCGGAAGGCAACCCGATCAAGGGCCGTATCAACCAGGTGCTGAAGTTCCAGGGCCTGGAGCGCGAAATCGTGGCAGAAGCCGAAGCCGGCGACATCGTGCTGATCAACGGCATCGAAGAACTGGGCATTGGCTGCACCGTGTGCGCACCGGACGCCCAGGACGCGCTGCCGATGCTGAAGGTGGACGAGCCCACGCTGACCATGAACTTCTGCGTCAACACGTCGCCGCTGGCCGGCCGTGAAGGCAAGTTCGTGACCAGCCGCCAGCTGCGCGAACGCCTGGACCGCGAACTGAAGTCGAACGTGGCACTGCGCGTGGCCGAAACCGGCGACGACACCATCTTCGAAGTGTCGGGCCGCGGCGAGCTGCACCTGACCATCCTGCTGGAAAACATGCGCCGCGAAGGCTACGAGCTGGCCGTGTCGCGCCCGCGCGTGGTGTTCAAGGAATTCGACGGCGTCAAGCACGAGCCGTACGAACTGCTGACCGTGGACGTCGAAGATGGCCACCAGGGCAGCGTGATGGAAGAGCTGGGCCGCCGCAAGGGCGAACTGCTCGACATGGCATCGGACGGCAAGGGCCGCACCCGCCTCGAGTACCGCGTCCCGGCCCGTGGCCTGATCGGCTTCCAGGGCGAGTTCCTGACGCTGACCCGCGGCACCGGCCTGATCAGCCACATCTTCGACGACTACGCGCCCGTGCGCGAAGGCGGCCTGGGTGAGCGCCACAACGGCGTGCTGATCTCGCAGGACGACGGCGATGCCGTGGCCTACGCACTGTGGAAGCTGCAGGATCGCGGCCGCATGTTCGTCAAGCCGGGCGATGCGCTGTACGAAGGCATGATCATCGGCATCCATAGCCGCGACAACGACCTGGTCGTGAACCCGATCAAGGGCAAGCAGCTCACCAACGTGCGCGCCTCGGGTACCGACGAAGCCGTGCGCCTGGTGCCGCCGATCCAGATGTCGCTCGAATACGCGGTGGAATTCATCGCCGACGACGAGCTGGTGGAAATCACGCCCAAGAGCATCCGCCTGCGCAAGCGCCACCTGAAGGAGCACGAGCGCAAGCGTGCTTCGCGCGAAACCGCGTAAGCGGCTTCTGCCCCAGGCAATCCTGCCAACAAAAAACCGCGCCTTGTGCGCGGTTTTTTGTTGGCTGTTTGTTGGCTGTTTGTTGCCAGTTTCCTGGCCTGTCAGCCGTCCTGGCTGCGATCGGCCCCAAATGCCACGCCGCTCGGCGCCGGGCTCCCGGCCACTTCGCGCGGATTGCGCCACTCCGGCGGCTTCCAGAGATGACGCGGGTCCCGGTGGCGCCACGCGTCGGAGAACATGTCGCGCCATTCGTGGAAGGTCAGGATGATCGGGTCATGACTGGCGATGCGGCGGGTAATGCCGTACTCGGGCGGCGCCTGCTCGGGCACGAAGGAGCCGAACATCCGGTCCCACACCGTCAGCACGCCCGCATAGTTGCGGTCGATGTACTGCGGGTTCTTTGCATGGTGCACGCGGTGGACCGAAGGCGTATTGAACAGCCATTCAAGCCGGTGCCAGCGTCCGCCCAGCCGCGTGTGCACGAAGAACTGGAAGGCGAGGTTCAGGCCCACGGCCAGGATCACCCAGTCGGGCGTGAAGCCGATCAACGCCAGCGGAATCCAGAACAGCCACATCCCCGAGAGCGGATAGGTGAGGCTTTGGCGGAAGGCCGTGGAGAAATTCATGCCCTCGGAGGAATGATGGGTGACGTGCGAGGCCCACAGCCAGCGCACCCGGTGGCTGGCGCGGTGAAACCAGTAATAAAGGAAGTCCTGCAAAAGCAGCAGCAGGAGAAACGACCACAGGGTTTGCGGCATCGCCTTCAACCCGTGCTGGTAGCTCCAGGCGTAGGCCGTGCGCACCATCAGCCACAGGAAAAAAGCATCCGACACCTGATGTATCAGCGCCAGCGCGGAGTTGGAGAGCGTGTCGCGCAGGCTGTAGACCGCGGGATCGCGCCGCGCCCAATACCCTGCCTCCGCGCCGATGGTCAGCAGGAAGACCGGCGCGAACGCCAGCAGGATCAGGGCGGGATCGATTGTCGACGGCGTCATGCGCGCCATGTTGCGTGATTCGCAATCTTTTGTCTGGGGGCCATCCTCTAAACGCCTGAGCAGCGTTGTCAAATGTGCACCTTGATCCGCTCAAAAACGCTTGTGGCGCGCAATTTCATTCCTGATTATTTTGCAAGTCTGAATATCCACGCGCGCGGGGTCAAGGCGGCAGGAGGGGCGCCGTTATAGCAGGGCGGCCAAAAACGGAGCCGCGTCAGCGCTAATTCCAACGGGGGAGCCTCATGTTTCGCAACACCACCATCTGTACCAGATTGTGGATTTAGACTATTGTCACCAATATGCTGTTGCTGATTGTCGGCTCGGTTGGCTGGCTCGGCATGTCGCGCAGCAATGACGCCACGCGGCAGATCTACCAGCAGCAGCTCGCCGCCGCGGTGAACCTGGCGGAAGCACGTTCCAACCAGCTGCTCGTACGCAGCTTGCTGGACCAGGCCACCTTTGTCGCCGATCCCGCCGATGCGCGTGCGCGGGCTGCCGCCGCCGAGGGTTTCGCGCGCCAGTCCGACGCCGCGTGGAAGGCCTACCTGGCACTGCCGCGTTCGGCCGAGGAAGCCAAGGCCGCCGAGGACGTCGCCGCCAAGCGCGAGGCGTTGTTCACGCAGGGCGTGTCGCCCATGATCGCCGCGCTGCATCAAGGCGACCGCGAGGCCGTGATGCGTTTCGTGCTGGAAACCATTCCCAAGCTCGATATTGCCTTCACTGCCGTCAATACCGAGCTGGGCAGGCTGCAGGTCGCCAGCGCGGAGGCGGTCTATCACGGGTCGCAGGGGCGCTACACCGCCTTGCGCTCGTTCTCGATCGGCGTGCTGGTGCTCGGCCTGTGCTCCAGCACGGTGGTGGCCTGGCGCCTGCGCCGCTCCATCGTGGGCCCGCTCGATGCGGCCATCGCACGCTTCGAATGCATCGCGGCCGGCGATCTTGGCGCGAAGGCGGATGGCGCCGGCTTGCACGCAGAGGGCGAGCGCAGCGAGACTGGCCGCATGCTTGCCATGCTTGGCCGCATGCAGAGCAGTCTGGCCGCGATGGTGAGCGACGTGCGCGGCGGCGCCGATTCGATCGCCGCCGCCAGCAAGCAGATCGCCAGCGGCAATAACGATCTCTCGCAGCGCACCGAGCAGCAGGCCGCGTCGCTGGAGGAGACCGCATCCAGCATGGAGCAACTCACGGGCACGGTGCGCCAGAATGCCGATAGCGCGCGCGAGGCCAACGACCTTGCCAGCGATGCCTCCGGCCTGGCCGAGCGCGGCAGCGATGCCGTGGCGCGCGTGGCAAGCACCATGCAGGCCATCGACGCCAGCGCCAACAAGATCGTCGACATCATCGACGTGATCGAGAAGATCGCGTTCCAGACCAATATCCTCGCGCTCAACGCAGCGGTGGAAGCCGCGCGCGCCGGCGAGCACGGGCGCGGCTTCGCGGTCGTGGCCGGCGATGTGCGCGATCTCTCACAACGCTGCGCGGGCGCTTCCAAGGAGATCCGCGCGCTGATCGGCGATTCGGTAGCGCGGGTGCGCACCGGTGGCGAGATGGTGGAGCAGGCGGGGCAGGTGATGCAGGAGATCGTGAACGCGGTGCGGCGCGTGAGCGGCATCATGGGCGGCATCAGCTCGGCCTCCGGCGAGCAATCGCGAGGCATCGAGCAGGTCAACCAGGCGGTGGCGCAGATGGACGGCATGACCCAGCAGAACGCCGCGCTGGTCGAGCAGGCGGCGGCTGCCGCGGCGTCGCTGGAAGACCAGGCGCAGCGCCTGACCGGCCTGATGTCGGCGTTCCGGGTGGCCTGAGCGGCTGGCGCGCGGCGGCGTTGAACGGCTCGCCGCGCGCCATCCGCCAGGAGGGGGGCGGGCCGCCGCGGGGCTGGTGTAAAGTTGCGGGTTGCATTCGCGGAGAGAGACATGACTGACTTGGTCACAAGCGAGATCCACGGCGGTATCGGCTACCTGACGCTGAACCGGCCCGAGGCGCTCAATGCGCTATCGCTCGAGATGATTCGCGCCATTACCACGGCGCTCAATGACTGGGCGGTGGCGCCCGAGGTGGTGGCGGTGGTGGTCGCGGGTGCCGGCGGCAAGGCCTTCTGCGCCGGTGGGGATATTCGTTTCTTCCACAAGGCCGCGCTGGCCGGCGATCCCTCGCTCGACCAGTTTTTTGTCGAGGAATATGCGCTCAATCACCTGATCCACCGCTACGCCAAGCCCTATATCGCGATGATGGACGGCGTGGTGATGGGCGGCGGCATGGGCATCTCGCAAGGCGCGCGCCGCCGGCTGGTGACCGAGCGGACCAAGATGGCGATGCCGGAGACCAATATCGGCCTGTTCCCCGATGTGGGCGGGGGCTGGTTCCTGTCGCGCACACCCGGCTGCCTGGGCGAATACCTGGGCCTGACCGGTGCCATGATCCATGCTGCCGATGCGCTGCACGCGGGACTGGCCGATGCCTACCTGCCCGGCAATGCGATGGCCGAACTGGTGGACGCCCTGCGTGCCCGCAACTTCGCCGATGGCGACGCCGTGCTGGCCTGCATCGACGCGGCCACTGCCGCGCACCGTGCCGCCTGCCCGCAGGGGGAGAGCCGGCTGGCTGCGCTGCAGGACGATATCGACCGCCTGTTTGCCGGCGCCTCGGTGATCGACATCGTGGCCGCGGTCAGCGATGCCGGCACCGACTGGGCCGCGCAGACGGCCGCCATGCTGCGCGCGCGCTCGCCGCTGATGCTGAACGTCACGCTGGAGCAAATCCGACGTGCCCGCAGCATGGCGCTCGAAGACGAGCTGCGCATGGAGCTGGACATGATGTACTACGTGTTCCGCCAGGGCGACGGCGTGGAAGGCATCCGCGCGCTGGCTGTCGACAAGGACCATGCGCCGAGGTGGCAGCCCGCGCGCCTTGACGAAGTCAGCCGCGAACGCGTGCGCGCCTTCTTCGACAGCCCCTGGGCGCATGCCGCGCATCCTCTCGCCTCGCTGTAGGCGGGGCGGGACGGTCCGCCGACGAATGCTGCTGCCGGGTTTGGCAGGCCCCCGCGGCCGCATTGTCTTTGGCATTCAGCCTTTGAATCTGACGTTCAGGTTAAGCCGTTTCAATCAACCCCATCCCCAAAAAGACTGACGCCCGCTGCCAACAAGGCAGCGGGCGCGGAGGGCAGCGTATCACTGCCTTGCGCTTCTGATTCTGCTTACTTGCGCTTGATGTCCCCGGCCGGCCGCTCGTGCGCGCCTGCCAGCGGCTGGCCTGGAAAGCCCCCCGGATAGCTGATGACGCGTATGCCCGCCCCGGGCCTGCGCGGCGTCCATGCATGACCGGCGCGAACTCTCGCGCCGCCTGTGATTGCGACCATGGCTTCCCTGTCGAGATCCACGCTGTCCGGCAAATCCTTGATGACGATGACGGCCATGTCTACCTCCTTCTTGATGGCGAAGACCGGGCTCTCCGGTGTTCGCCGGGCGGGCGCGCCGATGATGCGGCGAGCCCGGCCAGATCAGTATAGGCCACGGGTTTTACTCCCGCGGCAGTGCCTTGGCGTGCGCGCAACGGCCACGGAAGCCACCATCGTCGCCACGCACGGGAAATATCAACGCATGGAGCGTGCCAGGAGCGGCCGTGTCACGGCGAATCGCCCGCAAACCCAGGCAGGGCCTGGAACAATTCTCTCCGGGGAGAGGACGGGCGCCAAAGCAAAGCTGGCAGGCAGCGTGGATCTGACTGGTTCCATCCAACACAACCGCGCCGGGTGTTCGCCGATACCCAACACCCTGGCGCCAGGGCTCCCTGGTCATGCGGCAGGCGCCGCCTGCCGGCCTTGATGCAATGCACGGGGGATTTGCGATTGGCATGAGTGCGGACTAGTATCCATCGTGGGCAGTACTCGCCGGTGAGCGGCGAGTGGGCGCTCAATGCGCACTACGCGCAACTACGTCGCGGGTGCATCGATGCCTAGCATTCCAGACCTGATACGTACCTTCCAAAGTGGTGGCCTGTCTCACGACGAGCTTCTTGCCCGCATTGACAGCACCTTGGCCGTGGACCAGGCCAGCGCGACGCAGCTGGTGGACATGCTTAGCGAGGAGAACACGCGCTTCCCGCTGCCGCCTGGCGTCTATGAAGAGGTGCTGCAGCGCATCGAGCGTCGCGGGGCTACGCAGTTCGCGGATGGCGGCGAGGAGACCCAGGTCCAGACTGGTGCCCCCGGCACGGCATCCCCGCCCACCGCGGCCACCACGGCGCCGGCAGCGCCGGCCGAGCAGGCCGGCTCCGGGGCGGAGCAGTCCAAGAGCGTGGGCGATACCCTGAATGGCCGCTTCGTGCTGGAGGAATGCCTTGGCGTGGGCGGCATGGGTACGGTCTACAAGGCGCTGGACTTGCGCAAGCTGGAGGCCTCGGACCGCAAGCCCTATATCGCCATCAAGGTCCTCAACGTGCAGTTCCGCGGCCATCCGAAATCGCTGATCGCGCTGCAGCGCGAGGCGCGCAAGGCACAGACGCTGGCGCACCGCAATATCGTGACGGTCTATGATTTCGATCGCGATGGCTCGGTGGTCTACCTCACCATGGAGTACCTGTCGGGCAAGTCGCTCAATCGCGTCTTGCGCGCCCCGGATTTCACCGGCATGCCCTACGCCAAGGCACTGCCCATCATCACGGGCATGGGCCGGGCCTTGTCCTATGCGCACGAGCGCGGCTTTGTCCATTGCGACTTCAAGCCGGCCAATGTGTTCCTCACTGATAGCGGCGAAGTGAAGGTGATCGATTTCGGCATCGCGCGGGTCTTCCAGCAACCGGCGGACGATGCGGACCCGACCGTCTTCGACCCTGGCACGCTCGGCGGCATGACGCCAGCCTATGCCAGCCCCGAGATGTTCGATCACCGCGAGCCGGATCCGCGCGACGACATCTATGCGCTGGCCTGCGTGACCTACGAGCTGCTCACGGGCCGGCATCCTTACGAGCGGTTGTCGGCCAACCAGGCGCGCGCAGCAGGCCTCAAGCCACCGCGGCCGAAGGTGCTTGCCCGCGGCCAGTGGCGCGCGCTGCGTGATGCGCTTTCCTTCGATCGCGCGACGCGCACCCCCACCGTCGCGCGTTTCCTGGCCGACCTGGGGACCGAACGTGGCAGCGCGATGCCAATGGCCAAGCTGGGTGCCGCGTCCCTGGCGGGCCTGCTGGTGGCAGGCGGAGTGGGTTACTACGCCTGGCGCTCGCGTCACGCGCTCGACGGGCAACCGCAGCCCCCGCCAGCCGTCGCGACCGATACCACGGTAACGCCACCACCATCTTCCCCGCCGGCACAATCACAACCGGCCCCGGAAGCGAAACCGCAGCCTGCGCTCTCCATGCAGGCTGTCGCGCCGGTACTGGCGAGCGTGCCTTGCTCGCTGCTAGTGGCCTCGGTGCAGGAGCATGCGCTGCAGGTGCGCGGCTATGTGGCCGAGCGCTTTGGCATCAAGCGCCTGAAAGATGCGCTGGCGGCGGTCCCCGGTGCGCAAACGCTGAACCTTGACGTGCAGCCGCTGGGCGATGACAAGTGCGACGTGATCAAGCTGATCGGGCCCTATTGGACGGGGCGCCGCTCCGGGGACGCGCTCACGACGATTCGCACCAGGGCACCTGGCGCCCAGCTTACCGAGGGTATGCCACTGATTGTCGATATCACGACGCCGCCCTTCGATACCTACGTCTACGTCGATTACTACATGGCCGATGGCAAGGTCGTGCACATGGTGCCCAACCAGCGCGCCAAGGCCAACCAGGCGCCCGCCAGCTACCAGGCAACCGTCGGCGGCCTGGGTGACTGGGTGGTCGCGAAGCCGTTCGGCACCGAGATGATCGTGCTGCTCACCACGCCCGCGCCGCTGTTCGACGCGCTGCGCCCGGAGCTGGAGCCCCGGCAGGATTACCTGCATGCGCTGGAGCGGCAACTGGGGCCGATGGCCGCCAGGCACGGGGAAGACCACATCGGTGCCGACTTGGTGCAGATATCCACCAAGGCGCGCTAGCCAGGCTGGTGAGCCAGTAGAGCCAGTAGAGCCAGTAGAGCTGGTAGCGCCAGTCAACCAGGCTGCGTCGGCGGGTTTGGCGCATCGGCCGCTACTTCAGGTCTCTCGCGACACGAAAGCCATTCTGCGACTGGCGTACGCTGGCGCTGTACTTGAAGCGGGTGGATGAGAGCATGTAGCTCGCGCCTTCGAGCCAGGAGCCGCCGCGGATCACGCGCACGCTGCAGCCGGGCTCGTCCYAGGCGCGCCCGTCGGCCGGCGCGTTCTTGTACGAGACGTGCCAGCAGTCGGCGACCCATTCCCACACGCTGCCGTTCATGTCATGCAGGCCATAGGCATTGGCGGCGAAGGAGCCGACGGGGGCCGGCGCATCGGCACTCCACGGTTCGCCGCAATCCTTGCAGTTCGCCGTCCCCTTGCGCAACTGGTCGCCCCACCAGTAGAGCGTCGAGGTACCGCCCCTGGCAGCGTATTCCCACTCGGCTTCGGTCGGCAGGCGGTAGGGCTTGCCGCTGACCTTGCTCAGCCAGGCCAGGTATTGCCGGGCGTCGTCCCAGCTCACATCGCGCACGGGCGCGTTCCTGGGCGCGTTTGCGACGGTGGCGATACGCTGGCAGCCGCCGGCATCGGCACAGGCGCTCCATTGCTCGACGGTGACTTCATACTTGCCGATCGCAAAGGGCTGGGCGATGGTCACGTGGTGCGGGGGCTTCTCGCTCGGGTCGCCGCCGTTGCTGCCCATGGTGAAGCTGCCCGGGGCGATGCTGTGCAGCACGGGGCAAGCCGGGCAATCCTTGAGATCGCCCGGCTTGATGTCGACCGTCACGGTGCCGGGAGCGGCAGGGCGCTGCGCAGCGGGCGAGGGCGCGGCCGGTCCGGCGGCGGGCGGCGGCTGCACCTTGCCGCCTTGCGTGCGCGCGGGCGGCGGCGTGACAGTGCCCTGCGCAGCGGATTGCCCGGAGGAAGCCGGCGCAGTGCGAGCACGATCGGCGGGCGGCTCGGCCTTCACTCCGGCCGCGCGCAGCCGCTCGATCCTGGCTCGTGCCAGGGCCGCAAAGCGGCCGTTTGGATAGGCCTTCAGGTAGGCCTCATAGTCGCTGGGGTAATTGCTGTCCTTGATCGAATCCCAGAAGGTGAGCTCATACTGTTCCTCGCTGTCCTTCGGGAGAATGCCACGATGCCGGGCAAGGAGCGGCGCAACGCCGTGCATGCCTGCAGCGCTGCCGCTGCCGGATGCGGTGCCCGCCGCGAGCCGCAGCGGTGTGGATAGCGAGGACGACATCCAGGGCTGCTGGCGCATTCCGGTTTGCCTGCTGACGATCTCGCCAGCCTGCCGGACGACGGCCTCGGCATCGAGGCCTGGCGTGTTCAGCGTACGCAGCAGCGCAGCGGTGAACAAGCCATGCCGGGCATCCTCGGCCGCGACCACGCCAGGGGCCGTGGCGTAGGCGATCAGCGTGTCGGAGGGTGCCGCGGGCGGCGTGACGGCGCTGCCGCGGTACGGGTTGTCCAGGCAGGTATCGAGGATCACCACGTTGCGCATATCCGGGCGCGGCACGGACATGCTCGCCAGGACGGCGCGCAGGTCGGTGCCCGCTGTCAGCAAGCGGGCTGGCGTGTGGCTACCCGCACCGACGGGAATCAGCATCGGGCTGTCCGCGACCTCGATGCCGTGCCCGGCGAAGTAGAACAGGCCGACGCCGCCGGCTTGCAGCCGTTGCCGGAACTCGGCAAGCGCGCGCGCCATGCCGTCCCGGTCCAGGTTCTCGCCGAGCATGACGTCGAAGCCGAGGGCGGACAGGGTCTGGCCCATTGCCCGCGCATCGTTGGCCGCGTTGGGCAGCGGCTCGTCCGCGTAAACGGCATTGCCGATGACAAGGGCGAGGCGCCGGGCCTCACCGCTACCGGCGGAAACGGCCACGTGCCGTGCTTCGGCGGGGGAGGCTGGCGCGTCGATGCCGGCTTCGGCACGAATGGCCGCAGCCAGCGCGAACAGGCACACGACAAGGAGTTTTCGCCACATATTCAGGCCTTGTTCGTACGGCGCCGACATGCATCGGCGATCCCGCGTGCAAGCGGCGTCACGCTGCACGCGAGCGCCATGATGCCCGACCATCACACGGCCGGTCCGCCTGGTCCCTGGCTCCGACGCGATGCAGCGCGGGCGGCACTGGGCTGGCTCAATCAACCATAGCACAGCGATTGTGAATCCGGAGGTGCTTCGCAACGCGAGGTGGCGCAGCAAACCCACCGCTGCCGGCAGCCGTCGCCCGCGCGGGGTATCGCCAAGTATCTTTTTGCAGTTTTCCGTTCTAAGCTGAATGACGAAAGAAATGCAAACGCGCCGACGATGACGCCGACGAAGAGCAAGATGCCCGGCAGGTGTTGCCATGCATCTTTGCGGTGCGGACCATTTTTCGGGAGGGCTATCGTATGCGCAGGCGAACCGTGCTCGGCACACTGGCAGCATCGCTGCTGGCTCCATTGCCCTTGATCTCGTTGTCCGCCACACCATCCCCGCCCAATGCCGAGGTCTACATCATCTGGCCTCCCGATGGCGCCGTGATCACCGGCGGCAAGTTCTGGGTGCGCATGGGCCTGCGCAATATGGGGGTCGCCCCCAAGGGTACCGACTTGGCTAACGTCGGCCACCACCACTTGCTCATCGACACCGACCTGCCGCCGATGGACAAGGAAATTCCGAACGACCGGAACCACGTGCACTTCGGCGCCGGCGAGACCGAGGCGCGGATCGAGCTGCCGCCAGGGAAGCACACCTTGCAGCTGCTGCTCGGCGACAAGGACCACAAGCCCCACGATCCGCCGATCTACTCCAAGAAGATCACCATCACCGTTCGATAGGGCCCGGGCCGCCGGGCCGGCGGCACGATACGGGAGAGAGTCCATGCGTAAGCTCATTTCGGCTGCTGCGCTTGCCGCCAGCCTGCTTCTGAACGGTGCCATGCCGAACAACGCGATCGCGGGTCCGACACCCGCGCCGCCCAGTGCCTACCTGTATATCGGCTTCCCCAATAACAACCAGGTCCTGCCGGCGGGCAAGCCGATCAAGGTGTGGTTCGGGCTGCGCGGCATGGGCGTGGCGCCGCGCGGCGTGAAGTTTCCCAACACCGGCCATCACCATCTGTTGATCGATACCGACCTGCCGCCGATGGACAAGGAAATCCCCAACGACCGCAACCATGTGCATTTCGGCGCGGGCGAGACGGAGACGACGATCGAGCTGCCGCCGGGCAAGCACACCCTGCAGTTGCTGATGGCCGACGACAAGCACATCCCGAACAACCCGCCGATCTACTCCAAGAAGATCACGATCTATGTGAAGTGATCTCCATCCCGTACGGCGCGGGATGCCTCGCGCCGGCTGGCCCCTGATTGCCCCCGGCGCGCTCCGCGCTTGTCCCATTTTCCTCCTCACGCTGCGCGCGATTGCCGCGGCCGACGCTCGTCTGTCGCCGGCGAACGAACACCTGGCGTCCCTTGTGTTGGTTTCCACCCATCTGGTCAAAGGCGTCCCCGCATGGGGCGCTGACGTCCTCGCCGTGCCCGAAGGAAATTCTTTCCAGGCCCCGCCTGGGTTTGCGGGCGATCCGCCGTGGCATGGCCGGCGTTGGCACACTCCATGCGTTTGTCCCTCCCGAGCAAGGCCACGATGGCCGAACCGACCGAACCGACCGAACCCATGTACTGCCCGCTCCCAAGGAGAACTGCCATGACGGCCACCCTGACCATCAAGGACCTGCCAGTCACCGAAGAACTCGGCGCCAGCGCCATGCGCACCGTGCGCGGCGGCTCCCTGTCGTCCCAGTACTTCGTGCCCTTCATGGCCTCCCTCGATGCGGTCAAGCTCGAGACGACCCTGATGGCCTCGCAGCTGATCGGCCAGACGCAGAATGTCGTCAATATGAACGGCAGCAACACGGCCTACGCGAACGGCATCCAGTCCCATGTCACCTCGACGCAGAACGCCAGCAACAATATCTATTGAGCCGCGGGCCACGCCCACCGCTCGAGCCGAATTCGCAAGCTACTGAATCCCCCGGAGAACTGCCATGACTTCCACCCTTGCCATCAAGGACCTGAGCCTCACCGAAGAGCTGGACGCCAGCGCCATGCGTGCCGTGCGCGGCGGCTACGCGCCTTTCCTGCCCGTCTTCGGCGGGCTCAAGCTCGATTCGTTTTTCAACGCCTCGCAACTGATCAGCCAGGCGCAGAGCGTCGTCAACATGAACGCCAACAACGCGGCCTTCGACGAAGGCATCGGGTCCCAAGTGAGCTCAACGCAGAACGCGAAAAACAACATCTATCGTTGACGCCACCGCCGCCCGCCCGGTGCGCCGGGCGGGCGGCACCTTCTTGCCGTGGTCATGGCGGCCAGCCTCGATTTACAGGTTGGATAGCGCCGCCGGCGGATGCACAATGAGTGCATGGCGAGGCCTGCTTGCATCCAGGCCGTGACCGACCCGACGCCTGGCGCCGGCGACGGCGACGTGACGAGCGCAAGCCTGTTGCCCGCCAGGTTCCTTTCGGTTCGCCAGCGCCCGCAGGAGGCGATCGTGCCAGACCTTTCCAACCCGTTCCCGATGTATCGATCGCGTATCGCTGTAAAGCGTTGCCTGATGGCAGGCGCGTGCCTGCTGGCACTTGCCGCCTGTGCCGATTTTCGTCCCCCCGTGTATGAGCGTCCGGCAACGCCGGCCAAGCCCGATTGGGCGCGCCAGGGTTCGATCACCGTCTCGGCCGCGGACACCATCGTGCCGAACTGGTGGCAGGCCTTCCGGGATCCCTATCTGGACGGACTGGTCAACAAGGCTATCGCCGGCAACTACGACATCAAGGTGCTGGCCGCCCGCATCAAGGTGGCTGGCGCGCAGATCGCCGAGGTCAAGGCCGGGGCGCTGCCGGTCTTCGATGCCGGCGCCGGTGCAAGCTTCGAGAAGACCACCGGGCAGAACCTTGTCAAGACCTACAACCTGGGCACCCAGGTCAACTGGGATATCGACATCTGGGGCAAGGTCGAGAAGGGCGTGCAAGCGCAGACCGCGGAATTCCGGGCCACCGAAGCCGACTGGCGCGCCGGTTACCTCACCCTGGTCTCCGACGTGTCCACCACTTATTTCCAGATCCTGCAGTTCGACGAACAGATAGATCAGCAGACGAAGTCACTGGGCAAGAACAAGGAGATACTCGCCACCTACCAGGCGATGTTCCAGAACGGCCTGGTCCCCAAGATCCGCGTGATGCAACAACAGGCGGAAATCAACCGGCTGACCAAGAACCTGCTGGAGCTGCGCCGCTCGCGCGATATCTCGGAGAATGCACTTGGCACGCTGGTGGGCGTGCCGGCGGGCGAATTCAAGGTGCCGGCCGGACGGCTGCAGGACCGCGTGCAACTGCCCCCGGTGCCGGCGGGGCTTCCTTCGCAATTGCTCTCGCGGCGCCCGGATATCGTGGCGGCGGAGTACCGCGTGCTTGCGTCATACAACCTGGTGGGCCAAGCGCGGCTGGCGCAGCTGCCCTCGGTCAGCCTGACCGGGCGCGGCGGTACCGCAAGCTTCGCGCTATCGTCCCTGCTGAAGTCCTTTACCTTTGGCCTCATGCCGAGCATCAACCTGCCCATGCTGGATCCGAATGTGCGTGCGCATGTGAAGACCACCGAGGCGCAGACCAAGGTGGCCGAGAGCGAGTATGGCCGCACGGTGATCACCGCCTTCGAGGAGGTGGAGAACGCGCTGGTCAGCGTCGATGCGCACAAGAAGCAGCGCGTGGAATTGCAGCAGGAAGTGGAGCAACTGCGCGTGGTGTCGGCGCAGATCCAGGCGCAGCTCAAGGAAGGCGTGGTGTCGCAGCTGGAAGTCTTCGAGACCGAGCGTTCACTGCTCAGCGCCCAGCTCGAATTGTTGGCTAATCACCAACAAATCCTGTCCGACACTGTCACCCTCTACAAGGCACTTGGCGGCGGCTGGCCAAGTGTCGTAGTGAGCAACGCAAAGGATGAGGCGCCGCGGACGATGGCGAAATAGCCGCCACGGCCGTGCGCGCGCAACATCGGGGCAAGCCCGGTATAGCCCGCAATAAGCCGCCGGCGGACGTTTGACTACCGGCAAGCGTGGCCTACTATGTCCTTAGTCAACACGTTCCCGGCGGAGCGGGGCGGCATGGCCCCGCTCCGCTGCCATGGAAAATGGCTTGCCGCCGGCGCACGCGCCGGGGCGCGCACTGTTGGTGGTATCGAAACATGGCTCCAGACGAAGCTCTGATTGTCGAGATACGGGCAAAGGCGGGGCAGGCGTTCGATATCGTGCTCGTCCCCATCGCGCACCCCGGGTTGGGCGAGATCCGCATCGACGAGAGCCTGTTTGCGGTGGGCCGCGCGGAAGCGCCCTTCGCCACCTACCCGGCCGACGTGGCGGCCGTGCTTTCGCGACGTCACGCCCGGATCTTTTCCGAACAGGGCGCGGCCTACATCGCGGACCTGGGCAGCAAGAACGGCACCACGGTGAACGGCGCGATCGTGGCACAGCAGCCGGCGAGGCTGCGCGACGGCGACGAGCTGCGCTTTGGCGCGGCGCTGTCGTACCGGGTGCGGCTGGTTTCGCGCACGCCGGTGCACGAACCGGAGCCGACTCCGATCGTGCTGACGCTCACCCCCGAGCGCGACGACCTGGGCCTGCAGCCGGTTGAGGTGGCCGGATTTCCTTTCCTGGTCAGCAAGGCGGACGAGACGTTCTCCCGCTACAAGGAGGTCTATCCCCAGCAGGTCAACTATGTCTCGCGCCGTCATGCGCACATTTTCCTGAAGGGCGGACAGCCTTTCATCGAGGATCTGGGCAGCACCAACGGCACCTTCGTCAACGGCAAGCGCGTGGAGGAGCACGCGGTTGCGCTTGGCGAGGGAGACCTCGTCGCATTCGGCGGCAATCACTTTGTCTATCGGCTTGGCATACGCAACGACGCGGCCACGGATGGGACACTCACCAGTTCGACTCCGCCGCCCTCTCAGAGCGCCGAGGCGCCTGCGCAAAGTGCGCCGCCAGAGGTGGCGCCAACGTTGGCATCGCCCGTACCCGTACCTGTATCCGTACCCGCACCTGTACCCATACCGGTATCCGCGCCGGCACCCGCGGCCGCACCGGCCCAGGATGCCGACAAGACCACCTTTGTCGCCGCGGCTGGTTCGTTCCTGGATATCTTCTGCGTCGACTATGCCGCGCAGCAGGAGGACGAGGTCAACCAGGAGGCGCTGCCTCAACCCGAGGGCGAAGCCGGCACCGTGGACAAGCCGTATGGGCAAGGCAAGTTTGCCCTCGTGATGGACAAGCTCGGCAGCAGTTTCGGTGCCGCCGAGCGTGCGGGGCTGAAACGGGCCGCGCGGTGGGGCGGCGTCCTTGCGGCGGCGGTTGCGGCGCTGCTGCTCTTCCTGTTTTTCCGGGGCGCGCCCGAGCGCGAGATGAAGGACTTGATGGCCACCGGCAACTTCGCCCGCGCGGCCGCGGTGGCCGATGCGTATCTCGAGCGGCATCCGGACAAGGTGCGGTTCCAGGCGATGGGTACCGAGGCGCTGATGCGGGCGGAAGTGCCCGCGTGGATCGGCAAGCTGCAGTCGCGCGACTTCAACGGCGCCGAAGCGGCGCTGGCGCGCATGAAGACGCTCGGGGCCCACAATGCGGACGCACGTGGGCTGCTGGACGAACTCGGCTGGGTCGGCCAGCTGAATCGCTTCGTGGCCGGCCGCGGCGGCGTGGACGCACCGATCCGCATGTATGCCGATGAAGCCAGCATCCGCGCCTTGCTCAAGCACTGGGACGAGGACACCCCGGCGCACCAGCGCACGCTCGATCGCATCGCCAGCTATGTGCCGCAGTTCAAGCAGCCTTATGCCGATGCGCTCAGCTACGTGCGCAAGCTGCAGAGCGACGATTCGGTCTACCTGGCGGCCATCGACCGCCTGAACGCGGCGCTCGCCACGGGCCTGGCGAGCGATCACCCGGAGACCCTGCAGGCGGTGCTGGCGGACTACGCGGAGAAGTATCCGAGGCTCAATGGCATGGATCGCCTCAAGGAAGATCTGCGGCGGTACCTGGAACTGGATAGCGCGGCGCGCGCCAGGGCGCTGGGCCCGCTGATGGCGCTGATGGCCAAGGCCAGTTTCTCCACGCCACCCTTCCAGGCGCGCTTGCGCGTGCTGGCAGCCAGCACCCTGCCGCCGCCGGAACTGGTGCGGCAATACGGCGAGGTCGACAAGGCCTGGCGCGCGGGGGACAGCGACAAGGCGTTCGCCGGCTTGCAACAGATCAAGACCGGGCCATGGGCCGAAGCCGCGGCCAAGGATCTCGCACGCAAGCAGGCCGTGGCAGCGAAGTTCGCCGAATTGAAGTCGGCGCGTGGCGGCAATGGCTACGAGGAGTCCTTGCTGTCGTTCTACGCCATGCTCGATCCCGCCGTGGATACCTATTTCCTCAAGGCGGTCGAGCCCGACGTGGCCGCGATTCATGATGCTGCGATCAAGCGGGCGCAGGAACTGATGAACGGCGCCCTCGCCGCGTGGCGCCAGTATCGCCGCGACGGCGCAATCGGCAGCGAGCAGCGGCTGGAGTCCGACATCTCGGCCAAATTCCGCACGCAGGCGCGCCTGCTAGCCAGTGCCAGCGTACAAGCGCGCCAGGGCATGCGCATCTACACGCAATTGAAAGTCGGCGATACGGCCCAGTGGAGCCAGCTCCAGGAGGATATCGATTCGGAGGCGGCGTTGCAGCGGCGTTCCTTGCAGGAACTGCGCATGGTGTTGAATCCGGCCTTGCTCAAGGCCAAGCTTGCATTGATAGGGGGGGAGGGTGATGAGGGACGACAGCCGAGACAATCGCCTTAAGCCGCTGTCAGAAGCGCTTGAGGATCACAGTGCCGAAGGCATCGCCATTCTCAGTGCGGAGCCATGGAAGCTGATGCAGATATCCGTGCTGATCATGGTGGCGCTGATCGTGTGCGCGCTGGTATGGTCATTCGTGGGCCACGCGGATGTGATCGTGTCCGCGGACGGCACCCTCGCGCCCGAGTCGGAAGTGCGGCGCTTCTATGCGCCGGTCGACGGGGAACTGGCGGATCTCTATGTGGCCGAAGGCCAGCCGGTGTCCAAGGACGACGTACTGGCGCGGTTGAATGCGCGCGGCGCGATCGAGGCTGCCACCAATGCGCTGGAGGCGCAGCTCAAGCTGCAGGATACCGAGCGCGAGTGGAAGCAGTTTCCCGACAAGAAACTGCTGATGGAGCGCAAGGCGGCGGCGTTGAAGCAGCAGATCGAGGTAGCGGAACGGCTTCATGAGAATCGCACCGCGGAGGGCACCACCCGGCTCGCGGAACAGCAGCGGGCGCAACTGCAGCAGGCGCGCAGCAATCTCGACAGCGCGCGGCGCACCCGTGAGTTCGCGCGGCAGGAGCAGGACAGGTATGCACGCCTGTTTGCGCTGCCCGGTGGTGGCGGGGTCTCCCAGTCGCAGGTGGAGTCCAAGCGGATCGCAGCCGTGGAAGCGGAGAACGCGCTGCAGATTGCCCAGTCGCGCCTGGCGGAACTTGAATCCAAGCTAAGCCAGGAGTTCAACCAGGCCACGGTGCAGCTGGAAGGCAGCAGCCAGGAGTTGACCAACCTGCGTATCCAGTACGATGCCGCGCTGCGCGAGATCGCCAATACCGAGGACAAGCTGCGCCTGCAGGTGCAGACCGCGCGGCTGGTGGCCGAGGCGGCGGCGCGCATCCGCTTCGAGAATATCGACAAGGACAACTTCCTGCTGATCCTGGCCCCGGTGGCCGGCGTGATCACGGACGTCACCTCCACCCAGCGCGGCGACAAGGTCCAGGCCAATACGCCATTGGGCGGCATTGCCCCAAAGGATGCGCGTCCGGTGCTCAAGATCGTCATCGCCGAGCGCGACCGCGCCTTCCTGCGCGAGGGCTTGCCGGTCAAGCTGAAGTTCAACGCCTTTCCCTACCAGCGCTACGGCCTGATCAACGGCACGCTGGAGTACATCTCGCCGGCGACCAAGCTCTCAGGTCCGAACAAGCAACCGGTGTACGAGGGGCGCGTGAGGCTGGCGCAAGACTATTACTCGGTGGCCGACAGCAAATATCCGCTGCGCTATGGCATGACCGCCACGGCGGAGATCGTGGTGCGTGAGCGCCGGCTGATCGACCTGGGGCTGGATCCGTTCCGGCAGGTGGCTGGGTGAAAGGTGCGGATCGGCTGCCCCCACCATCGGGCAGGCGATACGTGGTGTTTGGAAAGACAAGGAGCTGACGAGATGACAGCGATTGTGCGGGTCGACGACGAAGTCATCGGCGTCGAGGATTTCATTCGGGTCCTGAAGCTCACGGGACAATTCGAAGGACTGATCGAGCAGATCGTCCGGGACAAGCTGACGGTGCATGCGGCGAAGAAGCAGGGCATCAAGGTGTCGCCGGAGGAGGTCCAGGAGCGCGCCGATCAGTTCCGGCGCGTGCAAGGGCTGCACCGCGCGACCGAGATGAATCATTACCTGGATGTGCTCGGCGTCAGCCTCGATGAGTTCGAGGCGTTTATTACCGACGGCCTTTACCAGGAGAAGATGCTGGCCGAGGTGGCCAACGACAAGGCCGTCGACGCTTACTTCAAGCTGCATTCCCCGAAATTCGACAGCATCGAGGTGAGCCATATCGTGGTGGACGCCGAAGGCACGGCCAAGGAGCTGATCTCCTACCTGCAGGACGATCCCGGCAGCTTTGCCGAGATGGCGCGCGAACACTCCCTTGCGGACACGAAGGAGCATGGCGGCGCGATCGGCAAGGTTCTGCGCGGCTCGCTGAAGAGCGACATCGAGGCCAAGGTGTTCAACGCCGCCACCGGCGACCTGCTCGGGCCGTTTCCCTCCCACGATCGCTCCTTCTTCGAGATCTTCATGGTGAGCGCCAAGCATCCCGCGGTCCTGGATGCGGAAGTGGCGGCGGAGGTGCGCCGGCTCCTGCGTGAGGACTGGCTGATGGCCAGGTCGCAGGAACACGTGATCGAAGCGCGCTAGCCGCGAACCGAGAAACCTATGGAAGCCAGCCCCGACCTGCAGCCGCTCGCCGATTTTCTGTCGGGCGTGGAGATACTCTCGCCGTTCTCGCGCGAGGAACTGGAGCGGCTGGCGGAGCACGCGCAATCGCTTTCCTATGCCTTCGGCGAGACGATCTGCAGTGCCGGCGAAGCGGCCGACGGGCTCTTCGTCATCAAGGCGGGCTCGGTGCGCATCTTCAACGAGGAGAATGGCAAGGAGGTCAGCCTGGGCGTGCGCAAGGCGCGCGAGGTCTTCGCCGATATCGCCATGCTGCGGGAGTACCGGCACGAATCCTCGGTGCGGTCTTCCGGCAAGACCGAGCTGCTGTTTATCCCGCGCAGCGTGACCGAGCCCATGATCGCGCAGAACCCGGCGGCGATGGCCTTTGTCGCCAGCTACGTCGCTATCAGCTCGGCCGGTGGCTTCGTGGCGCGGCTGTTCGACCTGCGCGGCAAGCTCGACAAGAGCGAACTGGAAGAGGCCGTGCGCAGCGTCGGCGTCAAGCGCGTGTCCGAGGGCAAGGAGATCCTGAAGCAGGATGCCAGGGAGGACCGCCGCCTGTACGTGGTACGCCAGGGCGAGGTGCGCATCGTGCGCATCGAGGAGGGCGTCGAGTATCCGCTGGCGACCTTGCGCCAGGGCGACATCTTCGGCGAGCGCGCCTGCGTGATGCGCCAGGAGCAGATAGCCTCGGCCATGGCGGGCACCGATGTCAGGCTGCTGGTGATCCCGGAGAAGACCGTGCAGCTCATCCTGGAGCGCAACCCGAAGCTGCGCGAAGTGCTGGAAGAGCGCATCCGCTTTATCGACCGGGAACTGCACCGGCAAAAGAAGCTGGCGGAGCGGCGCAAGCATCCGGTCATGCTCGACCTGCGCTCGAAGCCGGAGTTCGGCGAACGGGTGATCCGCCGTTTCGCGATGGTCGAGCAGGCCGAGGAGATGGATTGCGGCGCCGCATGCCTGGCGATGATCTGCCGCCATCATGGCATTCCCATGACGCTGGGCAAGCTGCGCGAGCTGGCCAACGTGACCACGCAGGGCGCCACGCTGGACAGCCTGGCCCGCGCCGGCGAATCGCTCGGCTTTACCGCGCGCGGGGTGCAATGCACGCACGAGTCGCTGCTCGGCTTCGAGTTGCCGTTCATCGTGCACTGGGAGGGCTATCACTACGTGGTGGTCTATGGCGTATCGAAGCGCTGGGTATGGGTGGCCGATCCGGCCATCGGCTTTCGCAAGATGTCCGTCGACGAGTTCGAGCGCGGATGGAGCGGTACCTGCCTGCTCTTCAGCGCCAGCGAAAGCATGGCGCAACTGGCTGTGTCGCGCTCGCCCTGGCTGCGCTTCATCGGCTACCTGGCACCCTACAAAAGGATCCTTGCGCACTTGTTCCTGGCGACTTTCGTGATCCAGGTGCTGGGCGTGGTGCCGCCCCTGATCATCCAGAACATCCTGGACGGCGTGGTGGTGCACCAGAACGTCGGGCTGCTCAACCTGCTGATCCTGGGGCTGGTCATCTCCAATGTCTTCTCGCAGTTCATGAGTACGGTGCGGGCGTATCTCGCCAACTTCATGGTACGCAATATGGACTTTGCCATGATGTCGCACTTCTTCAAGCACACCATGTCGCTGCCGTTCTCCTTCTTCGCCAAACGCAAGACCGGCGACATCTTCGCCCGCTTCCAGGAGAACCAGACCATTCGGGCCTTCCTGACCGAGTCGACGGTGACAACGGCGCTTAACCTGCTGATGGTGTTCATCTACTTCACCATCATGTTTCTCTACAACGTCAAGATGACGCTGGTACTGATCGGCTTCGTGATCCCCATCGCCGCCCTGACGGTGGTGGCCACGCCCAAGGTCAAGGCGTATGCGCGCGAGGTGTTCAACACCTCCACCGATGCCAGGTCCTACCTGATGGAGACGCTGGGCGGCGTGGAGACGGTCAAAGGCATGGGCATCGAGCGGCCTGTGCGGCTGAAGTGGGAGAAGAAATACGCCAAGGCGCTGGAGTTGCAGTACAAGGCGCAGGCCTTCCACATCCTGGTGGGGCTGGCCAGCCAGCTGCTGAACGCGACGACCACCATCGCCGTGCTGTGGGTGGGCGCCAACCTCGTGCTGGAGCGTGAACTGACGGTTGGCCAGCTCATTGCCTTCAATGCCTTCATGGGCAGCGTGCTGGCGCCGTTGATGGGCCTGGTGGCATTGTGGGGCCAGCTCAACGATGCCGGCGTGGCGATGGAGCGGCTGGGCGATGTGCTGGACCTGGAGCCGGAGCAGAAGCCGGAAGACCTGCCTTCGCGCGTGATGCTGCCCGACCTGCAGGGCGAGATCAATCTGGAGGGCATCTATTTCCGCTACGGCGGCGCGGAGACGCCCTACGTACTGGAGAACATCAGCTTCAGCGTCAAGCCGGGCGAGTTGCTGGCCATCGTGGGGCGCAGCGGATCGGGCAAGACCACGCTGGCCAAGATGCTGGTGGGTTTCTATGTGCCGACCGATGGCAAGCTGACGGTGGATGGCTACGACATCGGCGTGATCGACAAGGAGTACTACCGCGCGCAGATCGGCTACGTGATGCAGAGCAACCTGCTGTTCTCCGGCACCATCGCCGAGAACATCGCGTGCGGGGACGACAGTCCGGACCGCCGCCGTATCGAGGAAGTCGCCAAGATGGCCGATGCCCATGCCTTCATCAGCAAGCTGCCGCTCGGGTATGAGCAGGTCGTGGGGGAGCGCGGCGTGGGCCTGTCCGGCGGGCAGATCCAGCGGCTTTGCATTGCGCGCGCGATCTATCACGATCCTCGCCTGCTTGTCTTCGACGAGGCGACCTCGGCGCTGGACACGCAGTCGGAGAGCAACATCCTCGGCAATATGCAGGAGATCCTGCGTGGCCGCACGGCCGTAATCATCGCGCACCGCCTGAGCACCATCATGCGCGCGGACAAGATCCTGGTGCTGTACGAGGGGGCCATTGTCGAACAGGGGAAGCATGAGGAGTTGCTGGAGCGCAAGGGCATGTACTACCAGTTGGTGCAGAAGCAGCTGAGCGCGGCTTGAGCGCGGCTTGAGCGCGGCTTGAGCGCGGCCGCAGGGCAACGCAGGGGGAGCGCGATATGAAGTTGTTCAACCAGGGTGGATCGGTCGGGTCCGCCATCTCCTATGCGGGGCTGATCGAGAAGATCGAAATCCTGCGCTCCACGCTGCGCTGGGCTTCCAAGCTCGAACGCACGGAAATCGAGAAGCTGCTCAAGCAAGCCACCACGCTGCGCGACGAAGTGATGCAGCTGTCGCACAAGGAGCGCTTTGTGCAGGCGGCGGTGGCCGAGCCGATGCCGGCGGATCTCGCGCCGCGAGAGCGCCGCCAGGCACTGCTGGAGCGCAGCTTTATCTTCGAGGGCACCTTCGGCGACAACCCGAAGCTGCTCGAAGCGCTGGAAATTGCCGAGAAGGCGGCGCCGACCGACTTGCCGGTGCTGATCGACGGCGAGAGCGGCACCGGCAAGGAGCTGATGGCCAAGGTGATCCACGCCAACGGATCGAGAACGGACAAGCCCTATATCTCGGTGAACTGCGGGGCGATTCCGGAGAACCTGATCGAGTCCGAGCTGTTCGGGCACAAGAAGGGCGCCTTCACAGGTGCGGCCAACGATCGCCGGGGCAAGTTCGAGAGCGCGCATACCGGCACCATCTTCCTCGACGAGATCGGCGAGCTGCCGCTGACCGGGCAGGTCAAGCTGCTGCGGGTGCTGGAGTCGCACGAAATCCAGCGGGTCGGCTCCGATGAGACCATTTCAGTCGATGCGCGTATCGTGGCGGCCACCAACCGGGATCTGCGCCGTTTGAGCGAGGAGGGCAAGTTCCGCGAAGACCTGTTCTACCGGCTTAGCGTGATCCACGTCACGTTGCCGCCGCTGCGCGAACGGCGCGACGAAATCGCCTTGCTGGTGGCGTATTTCGGCGACGAGGCCGCGGGCGTCTTGAAGCGCCGTCCCATCAAGCTGACCCCCCGTTTGCGCGATTTCCTGATGAACTACGCCTACCCCGGCAATATCCGCGAGCTGCGCAACCTGATGTACCGGGTCTCCTGCCTCGCCGGTGACACGGCCGATCTCGAACATCTTCCGCAGGATCTCCGGCCCAAGGCATCGGTGTCGGCCTCGGTCGCAAATGGCGTGGCAGCGGTGGTGGTGGATGCGTCGACGGCGACCTCGCTCAGCGAAGCCAAGCGGGCCGCCAGCGATGAAGCCGAACGCGCTTTCCTCGAGCGCGGCTTGCAGGAGGTAGGCGGCACCGTGGCGGAGCTGGCCAGGCGCTTCGACATGAATCGCTCGCACCTGCAGATGCTGTTGAAGAAGCACGGCATCCATTCGAAGGATTTCCGCCATCAGGCCGCGGCGCAGGGTGGCAAGGCGCGGTGAGCGGCAACGACGGCAACGACGGCAACGACGGCAACGACGGCAACATCTACAGCGCGGGATTCACCATGGTCTTGTCGGAGCCGTAGAGATCTTCCGCCCGGGCCACCACGGCCGAGATATTGTCGTGACCGCCACGGCCGAGCGCGGCAGTCACCAGCGCCTGGGCTGCCAGCTCGCAATCGCCGCAGGCTAGAATGCTGGCGATCTCCGCATCCCGCAGTTCATTGCTGAGCCCGTCGCTGCAGAGCAGGAAGAGATCGGCATCCGCTACCTCCACCCAGCTCTGGTCCAGTTCCAGCGTGGAGTTCGCGCCCACGGCGCGGGTAATGGTGTTATGGGCCGGATGATGAATGGCTTCTTCCGCCGTGATCAGCCCGCGCGCCTTGAGTTCTTCCACGCGGCTGTGATCGCGCGTGAGCTGCGTCAGGTGTGAATCCCGGTACAGATAGATACGGCTGTCGCCCGCCCACAAGCAGCCACAGAAGCGTTCGCAGGACATCAGCACTACCACCGTGCTGCCAATGCGCCGCACCTGCCGGCGCGCCGCTTCCGCCAGCAGTTCGCGATTGACTTCCTGCAAAGCCGCGCGCGCATCGTCCAGCAAGCCATCGCGGCTGCGGGGCGGGCCGAGGCGGGCCAGCGTCTCCACCACGAGATTGCTGGCGTAGTCGCCAACCGCATGGCCGCCCATGCCGTCGGCCACCACCCACAGTCCGCGTTCCGGCTGCGCGAGGCAGGCATCCTCATTACGCTCCCGTACCAGGCCGACATCGGAACGAGCGGCTGAAGTCCAGCGAAATTGCGATGCACAAGTCACGATCCTCTCCGGTGTACGGGGGAGCAGGGCGCTGCTGCGCCACGCTGTTGCCGGGGCAGGCAACGGCGTGGCGTACAGCGTGGGGCCGGACTGTGCGGCCGGCGGCGCGAGCCGCGCGCGGCCAGGTTACATCCGTCCGTCGTTCCTTGCTCCTTGTCCCGCTTGGACATTGATGTTCGCGCCCGGCGCCGAATTGCGAACGTCAATGTTCTGAAACTGGTTAACCATCTGTCCAGCATAGAAGCTGTTGTTGATCTCGTAAAAGTTGACGACAGGCATGGCGCCTGGCTGGGGCGGCTGGGGCGGTATATAGGGCTGGATCCAGCCGAATATCCAGGGAGCACCGCCGCCGCGGATGGCCGCCATTGCGCTGCCATCCAGCGTGCGGTTGTTGTGGAGGTCTCTGATGGTAAGCGCCGCCATGATCGGTCTCCGGTGCATGGGATGGATAAGGGTGGCTTCTCGCCATGCTTTACTAACGCAAAGCGCGTGCCAGTGAGTCGTCCATGGCTGCGCGCCGGCCGTAACTGCCTGATTTCACTGGGCTTGCCGTCGCCCAGGCGGCGTAGTGGCGGCGTAATGGCGGCGCAGCGTGCGTGCCGGCCGGGCCCCGGCGCGTTGTCGTTCCCCCAACATCCCAGGCCTTGTGGTGGGTGCAAACCACCACAAGGCACCCCAAGGCCATGGTCCGGTTGCCTGGCCTGCCCACTTGAGCGCGGAGACAGGGCGGTTCGCGGCTCGCCACTTCGTGCCTCATCCGCTTTCTCCCTTCCGCATTTGCTGCGATGCAGGCCGCATGCCGGTTTGATGGCATGCCACCAACATAATCGTCCGCCTGCTGTTGGTTCGGCTCCGACGCTTTCTCTTTCCCTGGCGCGCTGCATCACCCGCAAGCCCTTGCATTGCCTGGGATCATGGCAGGTGGCACGGTTGATGCGGATGCCATGGCAACGAAGCAGGCAATGCCTGCTGCCAGCAAACAGATCGAGACCGCCATGAACCATCAACATCAACTTCAGGAAGAGGCCAACGATGCCGATCTGCCTCTGGGCGCGCACCTTGTCACGGAGCGCCGCGGCTATGCCCATCACGGCATCTACATCGGCGAAGGCAAGGTGGTTCACTACGCGGGCTTTGCTGGCGCGCTCCACTGGGGCCCGGTGGAAGAAATCACGATCGAGGCGTTCGCCTCTGGCCACCCGGTCACGGTGAAGGCCACCCCCCATGCCAGGTATGTCGGCCTCCAGGCCGTCGAGCGCGCCCGTTTCCGTCTCGGCGAAGACAACTACCGCCTGCTCACCAACAACTGCGAGCACTTCTGCACATGGTGCCTGCTTGGCGAAAGCCGCAGCGAACAAGTGGAAGCCTGTCTGCATCATCCGTCGACGGCCGTGCGCACTGTCGTCACGCTGTTCAAGACGCTCCTCGAAACCGAATGGAAGGGCGAGCACCTCGGTGCCCGCGCCGCTTAAGCACGACAAGCCAAGGAGAGCGCCATGCAAACCGCCAAGATATCCCTGCGCGGGCTGATCGACAAATGGCTGGGTGCAAGCCGGACCGCCCCCGCGCGCATCACGCGCGTGCGCAGCGCCAGAGCTGGCCGCAGCGGCTGCGTCCGGGTGGATGTGGCGCGCCCGTCGGGTCAGTTGTCGATGTTCTTCTTTCGGCACGACGACGGGTGCTGGTGCGTATTTCCCCCCGCGCTCAGGGTGGGTTGAGGCTGATGCGTGGCCGACAGGTACATGCAGAAGGTCGATCACCGCGAAGCCAATGTGGCCATGGCCCTATTGGCAAGAGGACGTATCCATCTATGATGGCTTCATGTCCCGCGTAGAGGAGTGGCAACATGGAGCGACAGTTCGAATACGGCGGCTATGCGGTGGTGGTCCGCGCGGTGGCATCGGCCAACGGCGGCTTCACGGCGCAGGTCGTCATCGCCGACACATTCGGCGAAGCCCCGCAACCCTCGTTCGAGGAAAACGCCGGCGTCGCGCAGACGGAGGAAGCCGCCATCGCCCTGGCTGAAGCCGCCGCCATGAGAACGATCGATGCGGGGCAGGTCAATTAGTCGGGCGATGGGGGCCAGTGCTCAGCTGCCCTGAGCGGCCCGCCTTGAAGCGCAGGGGCTGCGGGATTGCGATTTCTTGCTGACAATGTTAATTGTATGGTGCATTCATACGGTGGTTGATTGTATGTACATATGGATTGCCTTTGGATGTCTGTATACGAGAGAATTCTGGCTGTACCAGTCTGACGAGATTCGGTTCTAAAGTCTGTCAGCGTCGTTTCGAACGATTGCTCCCGTGTGCGTGGGAGTGAGCACCGACTGCGGCGTGGATGATTTTTTATTCGAGATATTTAAGAAATACATGTATCTACAGTTAATTGCCTCCGCTCTGCTGGCAATCTATTTTTCGTCTGCCGCGGCGTTTGAGATTGAGCCCGGCATGCAATCGGCAAACCTTGTAAGAGTTGAAGGAATCGTCAAGGCGACCGAATCCGATCTCAAAGAGTATACAGGGCCGGATCTGGCAAAACCGTTGCTTGCGGAGAGTGAGCGTATCTACCGGAATTTTGTTTTTGAGGATACTGGTCCACGATATTCTGTGCCTCGGCGGGACAGGGCATTGTTTTACGGCAATCCCGGTTTGTGTGACACCATGGTGGTTGTGTTGCGAAAGTTACTCCCAAAGACTGTCATTGTTCATTCGCTGAATATGGTGGCGCCGTTTGATGCGCCGAACAGCGGTCTGGAATATGGACGGAATTTTATTAATCGTGGGCATACCATATCTGTTGTTATTACCCCGCATGGTCAAGTGGCGATTGATCCAACGTACGGTTTCATTCTGGTGACGAAAGGTGACTTTTTTAGAAAAGAAACCTTCGAAAAGCTGAATTATCGGATTTTTACGATTTTTAAGAAACCATTTGACTACAAGGGGGATCGTAGCCCAGGAAATGGGGCGGCGTTTTACGCCAATCTTGGGTTGCCTGAGGGAGCGGTGGCAAGAGGTGGCGGTCGATTAATTGTCAGGATGCCGGTGGTGGAGGTTGGGGTGAGAGGAGGGGCGGTAATCGGCCGGGCCGATAAAACCAATGATCAGATCACGAAAATCTACGGTGGTTGGGCCAATCATATTGGTTATTGGTATGAACCAACAACGCACATCTGGCGGTTCCGTATAAAAAAACGGGGGAGCTATAGGGTCACTTTCGGTTTGATTGGTGAGGGGAAGGTTAAAAGTGAGGTGCTAAGACGGCCGCTATCGGTAAAGATTGCGGTGCGGAGTGTGAACGCGAATGCCAAGCTTCTTTCTCCCGAGAAAATTGTGACAGATAATGACGCGTTGGGCGTCGTCGTGCACGCGGAGGAGGGGAACGTTGGTATTGCGATATCGTCCGAGACGGTTTCTTCCCGTCTGCTGGACTATATACGTGTAGAACCGTTGGCGTCGTGAGTTAAAGGTGGTTTGGAGTGAGGAGCGGATTTGGGGATTTGGGTGCAGGGGCAATTCACCAGTTTCGACTTTAGCTCTTCGTGCACCCCTGGGCGGGTTCCTTTCCCCGTTTCATAAGCCACGCCGCCTGCCGCCTATCGAAGGTCTTGACCTCGTTGTACACGACCTTCCCGCCTTGCTTCAGGCGGATCTGGGCGGTGTACCCTATACTCTTGCCCTTCCTTTGTCGCTGCGTAATGGATCCCATGCGTTCCGGTGCAAAAAATAGCATGGAATGGGCCTGAACAGGCACTAGCGAGACTGCAGGCAAACTACCGTAGAACCCAGTACTGAAGCCACTTCCCAATGAAATCAACGCCTAGGAGAATATCGGTTGCGCCGATGATGGATTGGACGGACCGTCATTGCCGTATGTTTCACCGGCAGCTAAGCCGCCATACCTGGCTCTACACGGAGATGGTGACTACCGGTGCGCTGCTTCACGGCGATGTGGCTCGCCACCTGGACTTCAATGCGACCGAGCAACCCGTGGCGCTGCAACTCGGAGGCAGCGAACCCGCCGACCTCGCAGCGGCGGCGAAGCTCGGCGAGCAGTGGGGCTATGTCGAAGTCAATCTCAACTGCGGATGCCCTTCCGAGCGGGTCCAGCGGGGCGCGTTCGGCGCGTGCCTGATGGCGGAGCCGGAATTGGTGGCGGATTGCGTGAAGGCGATGCGCGACGCGGTATCGATTCCGGTGACTGTCAAGCATCGCATTGGCATCGACACCATTGAACACTACGATTTTGTCCGTGACTTTGTCGGCACAGTGGCCGATGCGGGGTGCCAGACCTTTGTCGTGCATGCACGGAACGCGATCCTCAAGGGGTTGAGCCCAAAGGAAAATCGCGAAATCCCGCCGCTGCGCTACGAAGTGGCTTACCAGCTCAAGCAGGAATTCCCGCAGCTGGAAATCCTGATCAATGGCGGTATCGTCACGCATGACGAGATGGACGAGCACCTGGCGCATGTGGACGGCGTCATGATCGGGCGCGAAGCCTACCACCAGCCCTATGTGCTGGCCGAGATGGATGTCCGTTTCTACGGGGCGCAGACCCCCGTGCCTTCACGGCTGGACGTCGAGCTGGCGATGCAGCGCTACATCGGGGATGTGGTCGAGCAGGGTGGCTATATGGGGGCGGTGACGCGCCATATGCTGGGCCTGCATCGTGGGATCCATGGTGGTCGTGGCTGGCGGCGGGTTTTGTCGGATGCCCGCCGCATGCATGCCGTGCGTACGCGCGCGGCCGTCGATGCGCTGTTCGAGGAGGCGCGCGCGCATCTGCGGCAGGGGAGCGAGCTGGTCCATGAAGCGCCATGAGCGTGTGCGGGCGCTTGGCCCTGCGCGGGGTGGAGCGATTCCTCTAACTTCGAATCCCCTTTTTATGCGTTAGGGCAGCGAAGGGCTGCGACACGCATCTGGTTCTCGCGCTGGACTGCTTTTCCGCCATGGCAAAGGGATTCCCCTAATTAGGCAAGTGGCCGCAACTTCTTACACTGTCCCTGCCCTCGAATACAGGGTTTTCTTCAACTGATTGTTAAGCCCGCCTTGTGCGGGCTTTTTTTCGCCGCAACCATGACATTCCGATCGACCGCCTGCGCAAACGCATCGGTCAGCCGCTGATAGGCCAGTTCCTTCATCAAGGCGCGTGGTGAGACTCCCCTGCGAATTGGCATGGTCGATCCCTTGACCGGCGTTTATGCTGCAGTGGCACAGAATGAAGTGATGGGCGCGAAGCTTGCCGTCCAGCAGATCAATGCCAAGGGCGGCATCCTCGGGCGACCCATCGAGCTTTTGGTGGCATTTCATTACGCCGGACTACGCCTTTGGCCACACCCTGCAAAAGGCCGCGGCGGCCGATCTGCAGAAGCTTGGGGGCACGATCACCGGCAACGAGCTCACGCCGCTTGGCACCACCGACTTCTCCGCCTATCTGATCAAGGCGCGCGCCGCTAATCCGGACGTTCTGCTGGTACTGCCGCAGGGCGCCGACATGGTCAATTGCCTGAAGCAGATCGCGCAGTTCGGCATCGCCAGGCAGATGCACGTAGCCGGGCTTCAGCAGGAGCTCGAATCGCTTGAGGCCATGCCACCGGAAGCGCGCGTCGGCATCTGGATGTTCGAGTGGTACTGGAAGCAGCCGGGTGTCCCGGGCGTCGACAAGTTCGTCGGCGATATCCGCAAGATGAACGGCGGCAAGGTTCCCACCGCGCGCCATTGGTTCGGCTATACCTCGGTTCATACCCTCGCCGCCGTCGCCAACAAGGAAAAGAGCCTCGATGCGAGAAAACTCGCCGAAGCGCTCGCCGGCATCGCGCTGGCGGACGACGTCAAGCTACAGCCCAACAAGTGCTACTACCGCAAGGGGGATCACCAGCTCATGACGTCGTCCTTCGTGGGAGAAGCGCTGTCCAGGCCCGCCGGCGATCCCGAGGACCTGTTTCGCGTCGATCACGTCATCGCGGGCGACATGACCGCGCCACCGGAGAGTGCGACCGGGTGCAAGGTGCGGTGGCCCGCCTGATCCTGCAGGTAACAGCCGCACGGTAACGCCGGACGCCGCTCCCATGACCATGACAACCATGCCTGGAAAAACGGCGGCGCGTGCCGCCCAACGCAGCCCGGGCACGGCGGGCATGAAGGCGTGAGCCGGTAATGATCCAACTTCTCCTCTTCAACATCACAAACGGCCTGATCATCGGCGCGTTTTACGTGCTGATGGCGCTTGGCTTGTCGCTCATACTTACTCAGCAGTCCCAAATATATGCGACAGAAGGTGCCTCGAAGAATGATCGAACCAGGCTGCGTTTCTTCTGCAATCCTCGCAGTTGTTGCTCGATGCGGATCTCCAACCTCTCGCCGGCGCGCAGTGGGTTGCGAGCCACGCCGGTGCGCTTGACATGACTCCACACCAACTCGTCCGGATTTAAGGTCGGGTGCGTAGCCCGGAAGGAAGTGCAGCGTCAATCTACCGCTGGTGGAATCGACATACTCGCGCACGCATGCCTTTTTGTGCGCGGGCAAACCATCCACCACAAGATGTACCGGCTTGCGCCGTCCCTTCATCATCTTCTTGAGCAATTTGACGAACAGCTCCGCGGTAAGCGCTCCTTTGTATGTCGCAAACCAGAAGCCGCCCTGGGCGTTGACCGCAGAGGCGGCCGAGATGGATTGGCGCTGGCCGGGGCGCTCAATCACCGGGCTCTGGCTCTTGGGCGCCCACGTCTTGCCGTGCACCGTGTCGGCGCGGAACCCCGATTCGTCCCAGAAATAGATTTCCGCTGCGCCGCGGGGGGCGCAGCGGAAATCATGCGTCTACGAGCACGATTTGCTCAGGCGCGAACCGCGGCCCAGCTTCGGCGTATGATCGCGCTCGCTGCGTCGACCAGGCCGGCCAGGATGAGCATGGCGATGATCACCGAGCACGCCTGGGCGAGATGAAAGAGGGAAAGCTCGTAGTACAGCATCTGCCCGAGCCCGCCGGCGCCGACGAAGCCCAGGATTGCCGCCATGCGGATATTCGTTTCCCATCGATATAGTGCGTAGGCTACGAACTGCGGCTGAACGCAGGGGAGCGTGCCATATACGAAGGCCAGCGCGGGGGACGCCCCACTTGCGATCAACGCTTGTGCCGGGGCGGTCGGCGCATTCTCCAGTGCTTCGCCGAACAGGCGCCCGAGCACCCCGGCGGTGTGCAATGCCAGGGCAAGGGTGCCGGCAAATGGCCCGAGGCCGACGGCGAGCACGGTGAGTGCCGCCCATACCAGTTCAGGCACCGAGCGCAACAGGTTCAATATCAGGCGCGATAGCGCCCGCGGCGCATCCCCATGACGGCCGGAGGCAGGCAACGCCAGGACCAGGCCAAGGACCGCAGCGCATAGCGTGCCAACGGCGGAGACCGCAAGCGTTTCGAGCATGCTCCTGGCCGTCCTGGCAAGGAATCCGGCCGACAGATCGGGGGGAAAGAAGGACAGCAGGAAGCGCAGCATCTCGCCGGCGGCTTCCATGGAGAAGAGCCGGCCGAGATTGAGCGAGAGGTAGGCAAAGCTGCCCGACACCGCGACCGCCACGGCGATCACGGTGAGCAGGCAGCGCATGCACAACTGGGCGGCTTTGGCTTTCTCCGACATGACCTACGCCAACAGTTTGCGCAGCCGCGCGCTGATCGCATCGGCCAGCAGGACCAGCAGTACGAAGACGGCCAGGATCGTCGCGGTTTCGCCGCCATTGAGCAGCTTCATCGCCTGGTCCATCAATTGGCCTAGCCCACCGGCGCCGACGAAGCCCATGACCACCGAAGCCCGGATCGCGCACTCCCAGCGATAGACCGTGTACGAGACCAGTTCCTGCGCCGCATTCGGCAGCAGCCCATAGAGCAACGCCACCAGGCGTGCGCTGCCGCCACCAAGGAGCGCATCCACCGGGCGCCTGTCGCTGGATTCGAGGATTTCCGCATAGACTTTCGCCAGCATGCCGCCATAGGTGATGGCGAGTGCCAGCACCCCGGCTGCCGCCCCCAGGCCGAGGGCGCGCACGAAGAGCAGTGCCCAGACCAGTTCCGGCACACAGCGCAGGAGGAGCACCAGGGCCCGCACGCCGATGCGCAAGGCCGCGCGCGGGATGCGACCGGGGCCCGGCCCGATGCGAGAGATCGATAAGCTGCTCGTCATCGCCACGGCAAGAGGCGCGGCAACAACGAAGGCGAGGGCGATTCCCGCCGTGGCGATCGCCAGCGTCTCCAGCGTGGCCTTGACCACATGGCCGAGAAACTCGGCCGAAACCTCGGGGGGAAGAAAGTTGCGCAGAAAGCCGCCCATCACCGTGAGGTTTCCTGCCTCGAACAGTGCCGACGGGCTGAACTGGGCAAGCTTCAGCAGGGGCCACAGCAGAAGCAACGCAAAGGCCAGGGTGCTCGCCCGGCGCAGCGCCTGCGGATCACGCGGATGGGCAGTCATCGGCACGCTCTGGGCCGGTCACCGCCTGCCGCACTGGCGGCCATGACCAGGGGCTGGGTGCCGCCTTGCACCGGCGGCGACTCGCTCTCGGAGGCATAAAGCTCCCGCAGCAGGACATCGGTGACGCGCTCGGCCGGCAGGTCGAACGCAATCTCGCCGGACTTGAGCCCGACAATGCGGGGAAACCAGCGCAGGGCAAGATCCACCGCGTGCAGGCTGGCGATCAAGGTCACCGTCCGCGTCGTCGCTTCCTTGCTCAGCTCGCTCAGGGTGAGGTTGGCCAGCACGGGGTCCATCGCCGAGACGGGTTCGTCGGCCAGGATCAGCTCGGGGTGCTGGTATAGCACGCGAGCGACACCCACCCGCTGGAGCTGGCCGCCCGACAATTGGTCGCAACGGTCGAACAGGCGGTCGGCCAGGTCGAGGCGGGCGAGCTGTTCGTTAGCGCCGGACAGGTCTGCCGGATAGACCAGCGAGAGTATCGATTTCCAGGCAGGCCAGGCGCCGAGGCGGCCGGCCAGGATGGCAGTGACCACGCGCTGCCGCGGCGGCATTGGCGGCGCCTGGTGCACCATGCCGATGCGGCAGCGCAAGTGCCGCAGGCGTGCGGCGGACAGCGTCCAGGGGCTTTGCTCCAGCACCGCGACGCGGCCCTCGTCCGGCCGCAGCGAAGTGGCGAGCAAACGCAGCAGGGTGGTCTTGCCGGCTCCCGACGGCCCGATGACGGCGATGCGCTCGCCTCGGCCCGCCGCGAGCGCGATCTGGCTGAGCGCGCGCTGTCCGTTGGGGTAGCTGACGCTGGCGGCGTCGAGCCGGAAGCTCACTTGATCAGGCCGGCGGCGCGGGCCGCCTCCTCGATGCCGGCATAGTTCTCCGGCCGGGTGGGAATGTACTTGGCAGTCCGCTGCAATGCCATGATCTCCCGCTGCTCGGGATTGGCCGGGTCGAGGCGGAGGAACGCCTCGGTCAGCTTCTTGCGCAAGGCCGGGTCGAGGCCGCCGCGCACGGTCCAGTTGTAGTCGTAATAAGGCGGCGTGACGGCGAACACCCTGACCTTGCCGGGATCGACCTTGTGCTGCTCCACCAGCTTGTCCCAGACTGAGGCATTGAGCACGCCGGCGTCGGCCCTGCCGGCCTGGACGAAGGCGACCGTCGCATCGTGGGCACCCGAATAGGCGACAGTCTTGAAGTCCTTGTCCGGATCGATGCCGGCCTGCAGCAGGAAGTGGCGCGGCATCAGGTGGCCGGAAGTCGAGGACGGCRCGCCGAAGGCGAAGGTCCGGCCCTTCAGGTCGGCCAAGGACTTGATCGCGGGATTGGCGGTGATGAATTTGCTGGTGAATACGGCATCTTCCTGCCGCTGAACGATGGGAATGGTGGCGCCTTTTGTCCGGATCTTGCTCTGCACGTAGGTGAAGCCGCCCAGCCAGGCCATGTCGATCTTGCCCGTCGCCAGCGACTCGACCACGGCGGCGTAGTCCGTGACCGGCACGAATTCCACCTTCATGCCGGTTTCCGCCTCCAGGTATTTGCCGAGCGGCGCGAACTTGCGTTGCAGTTCGGTCGGTGCCTCGTCGGGAATGGCCGAAACCTTGAGAACCGGCTGGGCACTCGCGAGGCCAGCCAGGCCCGTGAGGGTCAGCGCGGCGAGGCACTTCAGGATACGCGGGAAGGCAATGGGAAACATGGTAGTGAGGTATCGAGGGATTGGGATGATGATGGCGCGCAAGGCGCCTATACTACCGCGACCCGGGATGGCCCCGTAGCCATTTCGCCGATCCACGGCGGGGCGCCGGATTATTTCTGTTTCAAGGCGTCGGCGACAAGTTTAATCACTTCCGCCTGTTCCCGCGCCGGCGCGAACAGCGGCGCCCGGCGCGCGCACTGCTGCCGCAGGCGGGACAGGAAGCCGGCATCCCGGCTCGTCCGCTCGAGCAGTTGCGCTAGCTGCAGGGCGTCACCCGGCGGGAAATAGCCATCGTAGTCACGGCCCAGCATGCCAATATTGCCCGGGATGCGGCTGGCCAGCACCGGCACACCGCTGGTGACGGCCTCGATGATCACGTTGGCGCCGCCCTCCATCACGCTGGAGATGATCATCGCCTGCGCCTGCCGGATGCGCCGCCGCGTTTCGGCGTGCGGCAGGCTCCCCAGCCAGACGTAGCGCCGCACCCCCGGCCACGCGTGTGCCTGCAGAGCCTGTGCGGCTTGCCGGTACTCGTCGTCGGGGGCGTCGCCGATGTGCACCAGGCGCGCGCGCGAATCGTCAGGGAGCAGTTCCAGGGCCCGCATGGGCGTGAGGGGATCCTTTTCCGCCCGCATGTGGCCTGCCAGTACGACATCAAAGGTTGGCAGCTTGGCCGTTTCCGGCGCACACGCCGGGGCGGACTGGTAGATGACACGGCACTTGGCGCGATGTTCGTCGGCCAGTTCGACGAGCCCCTCGTCCTGCAACACCACCAGGTGGGTGGCCAGATCCAGGGAGCGCCGCGCGGAGGCATCGCTGCGGATGTCGCGGTACAGATCCGTTCCGGTCAGCACCACCACCAGCGGACGACCCGGGCAGGTGTCGGCAAACCTGGCGATGGTATCGGCCGAGCGCCGGGCGTGCAGGGCGATCATGCAAGCGGGCAGGGCGTCGTGCTCGCCGGACGGCGGCCACTCGGCGGCCAGCACGACATCGTAGTCCGCGCGCAGGAAATGGGACCAGCGATTGGCGGTTCGCCAATTGCCGTTGTTGGCTTTCCGGAGTGCCGGGCTGATAATTGCCAAGGTGACCTTGGGAGGGCGCATGACGATGGGAGCTGAGGGCGTCGTGGCAAGAAGGATAAACAAGTTCGAGCTGGATGTGGCATTCGCCGATGCGCATCGGCGCACCTGGGCCATCCTGCAGGACTTGTCGCCGTCCCAATGGCGGGTTCCCTATGATCCGGGGATCAACCCGCCGTTATGGGAGTATGCCCATATCGCCTGGTTCACGGAGTACTGGGTACTCCGGGATCCGCGGGTCGGCCACGGCGGCAGATTCATTGCCACGCGCTCGTCGCTTCTGGCGGACGCGGACCGCTGCTTCGATTCCATGCGCGTCGCCCACCAGGACCGCTGGCGTCTCGCGCTACCCTCGCTCTCGCAGATACGCGACTACGCGGGCGCGGTGCTGGAGGGCGCTCGCAGCAGGCTTGCCGCAGCGCAGGACAGCGACGACGCGCTCTATTTCTTTCGCCTCGCCTTGTTTCACGAGGATATGCACGCCGAGGCGTTGACCTATATGCGCCAGGCCCTCGACTATCCCTTGCATGCCCCGCTTGGCATGCCGCCCGTCGATCGCGGAGCCGGCGAGGCAGCGGCGCCAGGCGATACGTTCCTGATGGGGGCGACGGCGAGCGACGGATTCGTGTTCGACAACGAGAAATGGGCCCACCCGGTTCGGATTGCCCCGCTGCGCATCGACCGCCAGTGCGTCAGCAACGCGGCGTTCGCTGAATTCGTTGCCGCGGGCGGCTATGGCAATCTGCGCTGGTGGTCTGACGAGGGCCGGGCGTGGCTCCAGCAGAGTGGGCTCAGCCATCCGGCGCGGTGGCGCCAGTCGGCGCATGATGCGCGGGGGCGATGGGAATGGCGCTGGTTTGGGCAATGGGGGCCGCTTCCGCTGGACCAGCCGGTTTGCCATGTCAATGCCTATGAAGCGGAGGCCTTTTGCCGCTGGGCCGGCAAGCGGCTGCCCACCGAAGCGGAATGGGAGTACGCGGCGAGCCGCGAGCTGATCCGCTGGGGAAGTGAAGTCTGGGAATGGACGGCCGATCCTTTCCTGCCCTATGCGGGATTTTCGGTAGACCCCTACCAAGAATATTCGGCGCCCTGGTTCAAAACGCATCGCGTAGTCCGCGGCGGATCGTTCGCCACCCATGAACGTATGCGGCATCCCCGCTATCGGAATTTCTACATGCCGCAACGCTGCGATATTTTCACTGGATTCCGCTGCTGCGCTTGATTGCCATTTTGTACGGGCGACATCGGTAGAATCGTGAACATTGACCTCGGACATGGCATTCATCGCTGAATAGGGCGAGCATGCGGCCGGGGGGCAGGCCAGTGCTAGCGCGAGGGCAGGGCTAGCGCCGCAGGACGCCTTATTCAGCCGACGACGAACCAATGCAGCAGCAATGCGGCAATGGCGGGGCATGCCAGGACCAGCCCACCCAGAGCCGGGAATCGCTGCGACCACATACCGATCAAGGCAGGGATGGCGGCAACCGCGCCGAGGATGTGTATCAGCAAGGACAGCAGGGTGTCGGGCTGGTCGCCGTTTGCAGCTTGCGGCGCGTCGCTGCCGCCGTACTGGCCGAAAAGTCCATAAGCGCTGCCAAGCAGCAGCGCGATCAGGCAAAGCGTGGCAGCCAGCTTGAAGCTGAGTTTTGTGCGTGACGACTGCATCGATGTCCTTTCCACTTGGATTGATGGCCTCTTGCCTGGCGAGGAAGGGCGCTTGGCGCATGTCTAGGATGCAAGTGAAGATAGCGCAGACGGCAACCAGTCCAACTGAGACTTTTCTAAGTCAGAGTTAAGCCGAGGCGTGACGATTGGCACGCATGTGCTGGGGGTCTACGTGGCAAAGCACGCCTGGTGGCAATGATCTGAGGCCCATAAGGCGCTTGAATGTTGGTGTCAGGAACCTTTGCGAAAACGCTTGCCAGGACCGAATGGGTCCCTTATAGTTCGCCCCCTCGCAACACGAACACCGGGCGGCAACGCAGACGGGACAAGGGTTGCGGGGGTTGGCAGGGTAGTTGGCGGCGCCGCAGGCGCGGCGAACGGAAGTCAAAAAACCTGTTGACGAAACGCGGATTGCTCTTCATAATCTCGTTTCTCTGCTGCGGACAACGCAGCGACGCGGTAAGCAAAGCGAACCGGGTGCCGTTCTTTAACAAACAAACA